>JADGHG010000028.1 GCA_019689585.1 Clostridia bacterium | reverse complement strand
ATCGGCCGGGATGCGGCCGCTCGCGAAGGCGGCCGCTCCCCCGGCGAGGCCGAGGGCGGCGAGCGCGAGGGTGGCGGCGAGCCCGGCCGGCCCCGGGCGCCGATGGAGCCAGCCCGCGAGGGCGCCGAGCGCGGCTCCGGCCGCGAGGGCGACGGCGAGCGCAAGCCAGACGCCGGGCCGATGCGGTTCGGAGAGGGTCGACGGGTTCCAGAAGCGCGAGAGGACGAGCGCCCCGAGGCCGCCCGCAAGAAGAGCCGCCATCGCGTGCATCACAAGGCGCAGGCGCTCGCCCTTCGGCGCCGCCGCCCACAGCATGAGGAGCGCGAGCGGCAGGACCAGCAAGGCGCCCCGCGACTGCGTGTAGATGAAGACGGCGACCATCGCGCCCGCCAGCGCCCCGAGGAGCGCCCCCTTCGCGGGCCGCCCGGGACCCCGCGCCGCGAGACCCAAAGCGAGCGTGAGGCAGACGACGAGGTAGGCGGCCGTCGTGTTCGGGTACTGCAGCGCCGAGAGGATGCGCGTGCCGGACGTGAAGCCGTGGGCGCGCGGAAGGTCCCCGGCCGCCGCGGCGAAGCCGAGGAAGGCGACGAGCGACCCGGCGGCGACCCCGGCCCGGAGCACGAGACCGCGCCGGACGGGGTCCAGCTGCGTGACGAAGGCCAGGCCGGCGAGGCTCAGGATGTAGAGGAGCGCGACCCAAAGGGCCGCCTGCGTGTCGGCCGCCCAGACGCCGGAGAGGAGGTAGAGCCCCGCGAAGGCGGCGGCCGCCGCCTCGAAGCGGCCCCAGGGCGCCCACCAGGGCGCGGCGCGCCCGGTGGCGCGGCGCGCCGTCTCCCGCTCGCGGTCCCGCCGCCAGAGGAAGACGCCGAGCGCGGCGACGACGAGCACGGTCGCCTCCATCAGCTGGAACGGGAAGTAGAGGCCGCGCATCTCGGGCCCCGCGACGAGCGCGAAAAGGAAGGCCAGGAACGCGAGCCGCGCCGGGTCGAGCCAGAAGGCGGCGGCCGTGCCGAGCCTCCGCCAAGGGATGCGGGCCGCGACGCGGCCTCGCCGCGCGGCCGGCCCCCGCGCCCGGCGGACGCGCACGTCGGCCGCCTCGGCCCGCCCGCGCCTGGCCCGCGCCATCGGTCCCCTCCCCGGCGTACCGCGCCGCGCCATATCCGCGGCTATTCTCGCCGGGTGGCGGAGGACCCTGCGCGGAGGACCTCCGGGACGCGCACGCGAATCGGGGGAGCGGAACGGGCGGGGAGGCGGCGGCGGTGCGCGTTCTCGTCACGGGCGGCGCCGGGTTCGTCGGCAGCCACGTGGCCGAGGCCCTCGTGCGCGAGGGTTGCGAGGTGGCCGTGCTCGACGACCTCTCGACCGGCCACCGGCGGAACCTGCCGCGGGGCGTGGCGCTGTACGAGGGCGACGTGCGCGATGCGCGCTTCGTCGAGCTCGTCTTCCGCGAGGTGCGGCCCGAGGCCGTGAGCCACCAGGCCGCGCAGGCCTCGGTCGCCCGCTCGGTGCGCGAGCCGAGGCTCGACGCCGACGTGAACGTCCTCGGGCTCCTCGTCGTCCTCGAAGCCGCGGCGCGGCAAGGCGCCCGCCGCTTCGTCCTCGCCTCGACCGGGGGAGCCCTCTACGGCGACGTGCGGGAGCCGGCCGGCGAGGACCGGCCGGCGCGACCGGAGAGCCCCTACGGCGTCGACAAGTGGGCGGGCGAGGAGCACCTGCGCCTTTTCGCGCGCGAGCACGGCCTCTCCGCCGTCGCCCTCCGCTACGGCAACGTCTACGGCCCGCGCCAGGACCCCCGCGGCGAAGCCGGCGTGGTCGCCATCTTCGCCGACGCGCTCGTCCGCGGCCGGGCCCCGGTCATCTTCGGCGACGGGTCGCAGACGCGCGACTACGTCTACGTCGAGGACGTCGCGCGCGCCAACGTGCTGGCGCTGCGAGCCCCGGCGCCCGGACCGGGCGGCTTCCGGGCCTACAATGTCGGCACGGGGGTGGCGACCGACGTGCGCACGCTCTACGCGCGGATCCGGAGCGCCGTCGGTCCCGAGGCGCCGCCCGAGCCGATCCACGGGCCGCCGCGCCCGGGGGACCTGCGCGCGAGCGTGCTCGACAGCCGCCGCATCGCCGCGGAACTCGGGTGGCGGCCGACCGTCGACCTCGACGAGGGGCTGCGCCGCACGGTGGCCTGGGTGCGGGCGCAGGCCGGGAGGCCCGAGGAGGGGTGAGCCTGTCCCCGCGGGGTCGCGAGGCGCTGATCGCCGTCGGCGACTTCGCGACGATCCTCGTCGCCTACGCGCTCGCGTACTGGATCCGCTTCGAGGGCGAGATCCCGCCGCGGAACCTCGCGGCCTTCCCGTACGTGGCGCCCCTCGCGGCCGCGATCGGCGTGCTCTTCCTCGTCGTCTACGAGACGCACCGGAACCTCCACCGCCCCCCCGCCGACACGTACGTCTCGCTGGCGCTCGCCGTCCTCGTCGCGACGGGGCTCGGCACCACGCTCCCGTACCTCTTCGGCGCGGCCGCCTTCCCGCGCAGCGTGTTCCTCATCGCCGCGCCCCTCGAATTCCTGCTCCTCGCCCTCGCCCGCCGGCCGTTCATCGCGGCCGCGCGCGCGAGCCTCCGGCGCATGCGCGTGACCGTCGTCGAGCGCGACCGCGTGCGGGCGGCCCGCCTCGCCCGGGAGGTGGCCCAGAGCTTCGGCACGCGCGAGGTCGAGGCCGTGGACGAGCGCGAGTTCCTGCGCCAGATCGCCCCGGGGCCCGAGGGCGAGGCGGCGCCCGGCGGGGCCCGAGCCCGCCCCGACGCCGTGTTCATGGGCGCCGGCTGCCGCGCCGAGGCGCGCCGCCGGGCCCACGCGTGGGCGGTGTCCGAGGGCGTACCGTTCTACGCCGTGCCGAGCCTCTACGAGGTCCTCATGAGCCGCCAGGTCGTCACGCAGGTGGGCGACGCGCCCGTCGTCGCGGCCCGCCAGCCGGCCGTCCCGCCGGAGTACGCCTGGCTGAAGCGCCTCATCGACGTCGTGGGCGCGCTCGTGCTCGGCCTCCTCGGGCTTCCCTTCCTCGCCCTCGCGGCAGCGCTCGTGCGGCTCACCTCGCGCGGGCCCGCCTTCTTCGCCCAGGCGCGCGTCGGGCTCCACGGCCGTCCCTTCACGATGTACAAGATCCGCTCGATGCGGGACGACGCCGAGCGCGAGACGGGCGCCGTCCTGAGCGGGCCGGGCGACCCGCGCGTGACGCCCGTCGGGCAGGTGCTGAGGGCGCTCCGCATCGACGAGCTCCCGCAGCTTTGGAACGTGTTGAAGGGCGAGATGAGCCTCGTCGGGCCGAGGCCCGAGAGGCCCGAGTTCGTCGCGCGCTTCACGGCCGAGGAGCCGCTCTACGCGCTCCGCCACAACGTGCGCCCGGGCCTCACGGGGCTCGCGCAGGTCTCGGCGGGCTACGCCGCCGACTGGAGGGAGAAGCTCCGCCACGACCTCCTCTACGTCACTTCGGCCTCGCTCCTCCTCGATCTCAAGATCATCGTGCTCACCCTGCGCGCCGTGCTCGTCCCGCGCAGCTCGGCCGAGCCCGCCGCCTGGCCCGGGGCGCTCGCCCGCGTCGCGGGCGGCGAGCCGGCCCCGCTGACGCGCGCCCGCGCGCCCGCGTCCGGCGCGGCCGCCGAGGAGGCGGACGGGCGGAGCCGCGAGGGTCCGGGCCGCCGGCCGTGGTAGGCTCATCCGTATGAAGCGGGTCGTCCGGGTCCGGCGCCCCCGTCGGCGGCCGAGCGCCTGGGGGACCGGGCTCGGGCTGGGCTTCCTCGGCTTCTTCATCGCCGTCGCCGTGGGCCTGCCCTCGGAGACGCTCGTCGCGCGCCTCCCCGTCTATCTGTCGGTGCCGATCGTGCTCCTCATCGTGGCCGTCGCCATCGTGCTCGACATGCTCGGCGTCGCCGTCACGGCCGCCGACCCGGTGCCCTTCCACGCCCGCTCCTCGAACCGGGAGAGCGGCGCCCGCCAGGCCCTCTGGCTCGTCGCGCGGGCCGATCGCGTGGCGAGCCTGGCCATGGACATCACGGGCGACGTCACGGCCGCCGTGGCCGGCGCGGCGGTCGTCTCGATCCTGGCAGGCCTGGCCGACGACCTCGGCTTGCCGCGCCCTTTGATGAACGCCCTCGGGATCGGCCTCGTCACGTTCCTCTTCATCGGGGGCAAGGCCGGCGTGAAAGCCTACTCGATCCGCCACGCGAACGCGATCGTGCACGTGGCCGGCGTCGCCCTCGAGTGGATCGAGCGCGCCGTCCGCGTCGAGTTCACGCGCAACCGGTCCCGCCGGCCGAACCGCCGGGGCCGCGAGCGGCCGCCGGGCGAAGGTCGGCGGACAGGAGCCCCTTGAGGAAGCGGCCCAGGCGGGGGGCGAGCTCGGGGTCCGAGAGCGCGAGCGCGACCGTGGCCTCGACGAACCCGATCGGCTCGCCGACGTCGTAGCGCTCGCCCGAGACAGCCAAGACATCGACGCGCCCTCGTCGCGCGAGCTCGTTCAGGGCGTCGGTGAGCTGCACCTCGCCTCCGGCCCCCGGGCCGGTCCGCTCGAGGATCTCGAAGATCTCGGGCTCCAGCACGTACCGGCCCACGACCGCCCACTCGCTCGGTGCCGCCTCGGGTCGCGGCTTCTCGACGAACGCGAGCGCCGCCACCCGCCCGAGCGCGGGGTCGGCCCCCGGCGGGAGCGCGACCACGCCGTAGCGGCCGACCTCGTCCCTCGGGACGCGCGTCACCGCCACGACCGACCGCGCGGCCTCCCGGTAGGCGCGGAGAAGCTGCGCGATGGCGGGCGGGTCGGCCACGTAGACGTCGTCGGCCAGCATCACCGCGAACGGCGCCCGGCCCACGTGGTGGCGCGCCCGCAAGACGGCGTCGCCGAGCCCCAAAGGGCTCGGCTGGCGCACGTAGTGGAAGCTCGCGAGCGCGGCCGGCTCGCGCACCCGCTGCAAGAGGTCCTCGCGGCCCCGCGAGGCCAGGTGGACCTCCATCGAGGGCAGGAGGTCGAAGTGGTCCTCGATCGCGCGCTTCAGGCGGCCCGTCACGAAAAGGACGTCGTCGAGGCCCGAGGCCGCCGCCTCCTCGACGATGTACTGGATCGTCGGCTTGGTGAGAAGCGGCAGCATCTCCTTGGGAAGCGACTTGGTGGCGGGGAGGAAGCGCGTCCCAAGCCCCGCGACCGGGATGACGACCTTGCGCACCTCCGCCGCCGCGTCCACCGCCGCCCTCCCTCGCGACCGCGACCGCTTTCGCGGCCACTCGGCCCGTCCCCTCTCCGCCGCCGCCCCTCGCCCGGCGACGGCGGCCCATCGCCTGCCGCCTGCCGCCTGAGAGACGCGAAGCGCGGGGAGGGACGGCTCCCTCCCCGCGCCCTTCCGACGCTCTCGCCGCGACGGCCCCGGTTCCGCAGGGCGGCGGCGCCGAGGCCGGCCGGAGGAGCGCCTCCGGCCGGCCCGCCCGCCCCGCGCTAGCCGAGGAGCTTGAGCACGGCCTGCGGCATGGCGTTCGCCTGCGCGAGCATCGCGACGCCCGCCTGCTGCAGGATCTGCTCCTTCGTGAACTCCGCCATCTCCTTCGCCATGTCGGTGTCGGTGATGCGCGACTTGGCGTCGGAGAGGTTCTGGCTCGTGATCTGCAGGTCGTTGATCACGTACTGCAGCCGGTTCTGCGTGGCGCCGAGCGTGGCCCGGCTCGCCGAGACCTGGTTGATCGCCTCGTCGATCTTGGCGAGGGCGGCCGAGGCCTCGTCGCGGCTCGTGATGAGGAGCCCGCCGCCCACCGAGGCCGTCCAGCCGTTGGCGGCGCTGCCGGCGACGTTCGCCGTGTAGCCGGCGCCCGAGTTGTCGACCGTGAAGTCCTCGGCGTAGCCGCCCGTGAGGTCGCCGTTCGTCGAGGCGCCGCCGCCCTGGACGCCCGAGAGGTCGACCGTGACGCCCGTCCCGCCGATCTCGTAGCTCCCGGCCTTCGTGATGTCGGCGATCGCGACCGAGTCGCCGATCTGCTTGCCGCCCGCGTCGACGAGCTTGAGCGTGCCCGTGCCGTCGCCGTTGTCGGTGACCTGCACGGTGTACGTCGTCGTGCCGTCGGCGACGAGCACGTTGTCGGCCGAGAGCGAGAGGACGACGTCGCCCGTGCCGGTCGTCGGCCCCGTCCCGGAGACGGTCGCGCTCGTCCCCACGGCGCGGCCCACGCCCAGCGTGGCGGCGTCGACGGCGGCGATGTAGAACGAGAGGTCCTGGCCGGCGTTCGCGCCCACCTGGATCGAGATCGCCGTCTGGCCCGAGGCGAACTCGCCCGTCAGGACGCGCTTCGTGTTGAACTCGGTGTGGTTGGCGATGTCGGTGAGCTGCTTCGCCAGCTGGTCCATCTCGATCTGCAGCTGGTAGCGGTCGGAGACAGTCTCGGTGTCGGAGCTCGCCTGCACCGCCAGCTGCCGCATGCGCTGCAGGATGTCCTGCGCCTGCCCCATCGCGCCCTCGGCCGTCTGCACGAGCGAGATGCCGTCCTGGGCGTTGCGCGCCGCCTGGTCGAGGCCGTTGATCTGCGCCAGCATCTTCTGGCTGATCGCGAGCCCGGCGGCGTCGTCGGCCGCCTTGTTGATGCGGAGCCCCGAGGACAGGTGCTCGAGCACGCTCTGCATCCGGTTGTCCGTGGCCGTCAGGTTCCGCCACGCGTTGAGCGCCGCGATGTTGTCGTTGATGATCACGCTCTCTCCACCTCCGCGTGTCGTCGTTCGGTTCTCCGCGGGATGCCGGCGCCAGACACACCGCGGTTCCACCCGGGGTTATCGGCCGGCTCACCGGGACGGCCGAGAGGCGAAATCGAGAGCATGCGCGAGAGACAGCGAGGGAGCGAGGCCGTGGTGGCCTCCTCCCTCGCCTCACCGTCTCGGATCGCCCGACCGCGGACGCCAGGGCGCCGGATCGCGGCCTCAAGCCGACGTCGATAAGGGCGTCAGAACTCGCGCGCCTCGCCCGGCTCCGGCACCCAGGCCTCGGCGCGGGGCGCCTCGCGCCGGAGCGCGGCGACGAAGCCGTCCGCCGACTGGGCGAGGACGGGGAAGGTGCGGTAGTGCATCGGCACCGCGACCTTCGCGCCGAGCCAGGCCACGGCCTTCGCGGCCGCCTCGGCGTCCATCGTGTAGTGGCCGCCGATCGGCACCATGGCGAGGTCGATCGCGTAGAGCTCCCCGAAGGTCTTCAGGTCGGCGAAGAGGCCGGTGTCGCCGAGGTGGGCGAAGGTGAAGCCGTCGAGCTTCACGATGTAGCCGGCGGGCGTGCCGGAGTCGGAGGAGTGGAAGGCGTGGATCATCGTCGCCTCGGCCTTCTCGCCGAGCCTCACCGTCCCGCCGACGTTCATCTCGACGATGCGGTCGGCCGGCACGCCGAGCTCGGCCGCGAAGCGACGGCGGGTCTCGGGCTGCGTGAGGACGCGCGCCCCGGCCTTCACGGCCGCCGGCACGTCGGCCACGTGGTCGCCGTGGTCGTGCGTGACGAGCACCCAGTCGGCCGCCGGCACCTGCGCCCCCTTCGCGACGGGGTTCTGGGCGTAGAACGGGTCGAGGACGAGCCTCAGGCCCGCGCCCGTCACCTCGAACGTCGAGTGACCGACCCAACGGATCGTCGTCGCCATCTCGATCGCCTCCTTATGTCCCGCGTACCTGCCGACGGCGTCGACGTCAGTCGAACAGGCCCTCGATCTCCTCGACGAGCTTCGCCGCGTGCGCGATCGCCCGTCGGATCGTGTCGGGGCTGTCGAGTCGGATGCCGACGGTCTCCTGCCAGAGTTCGACAGGCGGGAGGGAGTTCCCGGCCCGCAGAAGCTCGACCCAGCGCTGCGCGAAGTCGGGCCCTTCCGTCTCGAGCCGGCCGATCGCGACGGTCGCCCCGGCGAGGCCGACCGAGTACGTGAAGGGGTAGAGGCCGTCGTAGTAGTGGGGCTGGCGCATCCAGTTGAGCCGCGCCGCGTCGTCGAGCTCGACTTCGTCGCCCCAGAAGTTCCGGAGGACGGCGATCGTCTCGTCGCCGACCACCTGGGCCGTGAGCGGCCGGTCCTCCTCCGAGCGGGCGTAGAGCCGGCGCAGGAGCTCCGCCTCGAGGAGATGGGTGATGAAGTTGTGGTGGTAGGTGGCGAGAAGGCTCGCGATGACCTGCCGCCGGAGCCGCACCTCGCGCGAGGTCGAGAGCAGGTGGCGGCCGACGAGGAGCTCGTTGAACGTCGAGGGCCCCTCGACCGAGTAGACGTTCGAGAGGACGTTGACGTAGCGCTGCGCGCGCCCCGAGAGCTCCCCGTGCACGGCGTGGCCGAGCTCGTGGGCCAGCATGAAGAGGCTCCGCACGCCCCCGCTCCACGAGGCGAAGACGTACGGGTGGACGCCGTACACGAGCGAGCAGAAGGCCCCGCCCACGCGCCCCTCGTTCACGGCCCGGTCGATCCAGCGCTCGTCCAGAGCCCGGCGGATGACGTCGGCATAGGTCTCGCCCATGGCACCGGCGGCCTCGGCGATCCAGCGCGCGGCCTCCTCGAACTCGAGCTCGAGGTCCTCCGGGTCGGGGTTGGCCTGGACGTCGCAGAGCAGCATGCGGTCGAGGCCGAGCGTCCGCTTCTTGAGCCGCGCATAGCGGCGCGCCACGGGCGCGTACTCCGTCTGGATCACGTCGAGCACCTCGTGGAAGTTCCGGACGGAGGGGGCGTAGGGCTCGCCGGACGACCAGCCCGACTCGCACATCATGTGGATGGCGGAGGGATAGCCGCGAAGGCGCGCGGTGAGGACGTCGGCGCGGATGCGGGCCGCGAGGTTGGCGGCGAGGGTGTGCTGATAGCGAGCGAGGCCCTCGGCGAGCGAGGCCCAGGCGTCGCGCCGGAGCTTCGTGTCGGGACCCATCTCGATGTTGAACATGAACTCGCTCAACGACACGGGCGCCTCTTGCCCGTCCTGGCCCACGGCCGGCCGGAAGCGGAGGTCGGCCGTCGTGACGCGGCTGTAGATGGACTCCTGGCCGTAGAGCACCTCGCCCAGCGTGGCGAGCGCCTCCTCGGTCTCCTTCGAGAGCGCTCCGCGCCGGTCGCGCACCACCTGCTCCAGCATGCGGCGATAGGGGTGCAGGCGGGGCTCGGCGGCGAGATACCGCTCGATCGTGCCCTCGGGGAGCTGCAGAAGTTCCGAGCGCAAAGCCGCGAAGGCCGCCTGGAGGCGCGCGGCCACGGGCGGCGTGCGACCGGCCGCCGCCTGGGCCGCAGGATCGGCGCCGTCCGTCGCCAGCCGCAGGCCGGCGTACGCGCCGACGCGGTTCGCGCGCACGAAGAGGTCTTCGACCGCCTCGATGCAGTCCGCCAACACCTGCGGGCCTTCGCCGAGTCGCCCCAGGAACCGACGGGGTTCGTCGACGTCGCGCCGGAGCGCCTCGAGCGCCGCCTCCCAGCTCGCGTCGTCCGGGAAGATGTCCTCGAGGCGCCACGTCTCCTCGACGGGCACCTCCGCGCGCGGCCGCATCACGACCTTCCCCAAGCCGACCACCCTCCTCACGTCGCTCCGACACCTGGCATTTCGCAGCGCGGCCGGCGCTCCCCTCCGCCCGCCCGGCGAGGGACGGCCGGCTGGGGGAAGGCGGAATCCGCCTCGAACGAGAATGGCTCGGGGGGAGGGATGGCGCTTGGAGTACCGACGGCTGGGGACGGCCGGGCTCAAGGTCTCGGTGATCGGCCTCGGGTGCAACGCCCTCGGCGGCCGCGCCGACCGCGCGACGTCCGTGCGCGTCGTCGCACGCGCGCTCGATCTCGGGGTGACCTTCCTCGACACGGCCAACACCTACACCGGCGGCCAGTCCGAGTCGATCATCGGCGAGGCCCTGCGCGGGCGGCGCCACGAGGCGATCGTCGCGACCAAGGCGGGGATGAAGGTCGGCGACGGCCCGAACGACACCGGCACCTCGCGCTACCACCTCGTGCGCGAGCTCGAGGGGAGCCTCCGGCGGCTCGGCACCGATTACGTCGACCTCTACCAGGTGCACCGCTTCGACGCTGAGACGCCGCTCGAGGAGACGCTCGAGGCGCTCGACGACATGGTGCGCTCGGGCAAGGTGCGGTACATCGGCTGCTCCAACTACGCCGCCTGGCAGGTGGCGAAGGCCGTCGGCATCCAGCGGGCGCGCAACCTCGCCCCGTTCGTCTCCGTCCAGCCGAGCTACTCGCTCGTCGACCGCTCGGTCGAGGCCGAGCTGGTGCCGGCCTGCCTCGACCTCGGCCTCGGCATCATCGCCTACCTGCCGCTCGGCGGGGGCATCCTCACGGGCAAGTACCGGCCGGGCGAGGAGCCGCCCCCGGGGACGCGGGCGGCCGCGCAGCCCGGATTCCGGCAGCGCCTCACCCCTCGCAACCTGGCGATCGGCCAGACGGTCGCGAGGCTCGCCCGCGAGATGGGCGTAGCGCCGTCGCAGCTGGCGCTGGCCTGGCTCATCCGGCGGCCGGCGGTGGCGACGGCGATCGCCGGGGCGACGCGCGAGGCCCAGGTGGAGGAGAACGCCAAGGCGGCCGAGATCGAGGTGCCGCCGGAGGTGATGGCCGAGCTCGACCGGGTGAGCGCGGGCGAAGGCCAGGAGGGCGGCGGCTAGGCATGGCCCAGGCCGAGCCCAAGTCGCCCGTCGACGGCGGCGCCGTCGGCCGCGCGGTGCGCTCCGAGCGCCGCAAGAAGGGGCTCTCCGTGCGCGAGGCGGCGGCGCTCATCGGCATCACCCCGTCGCACTTGAGCCAGATCGAGCGAGGGGTGACGAACCCGTCGCTCACCGTCCTCCGGAAGACGGCCGACGCCCTGGGGATCCCGCTCACGACCTTCTTCACGCACTCGCTCGGGCCGGAGCAGGTCGTCGTGCGCGCCGGGCGAAGGCCCCAGCTGCGCCTTCCGGGGTCCGAGGTCGTCTACGAGCTCCTCTCGCCCCGCATCCAGTCCCAGGTCGAGCTCTGCCGCGTGACGATCGAGCCCGGCGGCGAGACGGTCTCGGAGCCGATGAGCCACGGCGGCGAGGAGACGGCGCTCGTCCTGCGCGGCCGCCTGCGGCTCTTCATGGGCCGGGCGGAGGTCGAGCTCGCGGACGGCGACAGCGTCTACATTCCTCCCCACGTGCCGCACCGCTGGGTGAACGTCGGCAGCGAAAAGGCGGAGATCGTCTTCGCCGTGTCGCCTCCGATGTTCTGACGCCTCGCGGCGCGGGCGGGGCTCAGGCCCGGCGCGCGCGGAACGGGTTCCGCAGGGTGCCGATCCCCTCGATCGTCACCTCCACCACGTCGCCGTCATGGAGGAAGGCCGGCGGGTCCTGGCCGGCGCCCACGCCGAAAGGCGTGCCCGTGAGGAGCAGGTCGCCGGGCTCGATCGTCATCCCGGCCGACCAGTGGGCGATGATCGTCGGGATGTCGAAGATGAGCGCCGCCACGCTCTCGTCCTGGCGCAGCTCGCCGTTCACGCGCGTCCGGATGCGGAGTGCGGCCGGGTCGCCCACCTCGTCGGCGGTGACGACGACGGGGCCCAGGGGGCAGAACGTGTCGAGCCCTTTCCCTTTGTAGTACTGGCGGTAGCGACGCTGCAGATCGCGCGCCGTGACGTCGTTCGCCACCGTGTAGCCGAAGACGTGCGAAAATGCTCGATCCTTGGGGATATACGCGCCCGCGCGGCCGATGACGACCGCCAGCTCTCCCTCGTAGTCGACCTCGGCCGTCACGCGCGGGTCGAAGAGGACGTCGGCCTGGGGGCCGACGAGCGTCGTCCTCGGCTTCGAGAAGAACATCGGCACCTCGGGGGGCTCCGTCGGGCCCACGCCGAAGCGGGCCGCCTCCCGCGCGTGCTCGAGGTAGTTGCGCGCCACGCAGACGACGTTCTTCGGCGGGCGCAAGACGGGCGGCAGAAGGCGGAGGCTCGCGAGCGGCCGCGCGGCCGCGCCCGGACCGCCCGCGGCCGCGCGCTCGATCGCGCGCTCGGCGCGGGCGCAGAGCTCGTCCGGCCCCCAGGCCGCGAGCGCCTCCGCCAGATCGCCATCCGAGAGGCGCACGACCGCCTCGCCCGCGACGACCCCGAAGGCCGGCCGTCCGTCGTCGTCGTACGTCGCAAACCGCATCGTCCTACCCCTTCCCGGGCCTACCCCGACCGGCAGCCTCTTCCCCTCGCCGTGGGGCTGTCCCTGCCGACGGGCGGGGGCCGGCGCAGGGAGGGACGGGCGCGCGGCGGGCCGAACGAAGAGTCGGAAAAGAGGCGAAGGCCTTGCCGGAACCTGGGGCTTCCCGCACACCCGACGCCGTCGCGATCCTCCAGCGGCTCATCCGCTTCGACACCTCGAACCCGCCGGGCGAGGTCGAGGAGTGCATCGGCTGGATCCGCGGCCTCCTCGCAGAGGCCGGGATCGAGTCGCTCATCGTCGAGCGGAGGGCGGGTCGGCCCAATCTCGTGGCGCGCCTACCCGGCCGCGGCGACGCGCCGCCCCTGCTCCTCTACGGCCACGTCGACGTCGTACCGGTCGCCGGGCAGCCCTGGTCGCGCCCGCCGTTTTCGGGCGACGTCGTCGACGGCGTCGTGTGGGGCCGCGGCGCTCTCGACATGAAGTCGGGCGTGGCGATGATGCTGTCGGCCGTCTTGCGCGCGAAGGCCGAAGGCGCCCCGCTTCCCGGGGACGTGATCCTGGCGCTCGTCCCCGACGAGGAGACGGGCGGCGCGGACGGGGCCGGCTACCTGGCCGGCGAACGAGCCGAGCTCTTTCGCGGCGTCCGTCACGCGATCGGGGAGTTCGGCGGCTTCCCGATCCACGTCGCCGGGCGGCCCTTCTACGCCATCCAGGTCGCCGAGAAGAGCATGTGCTGGATGAGGGCGACGGCCCGCGGCCGGGGCGGGCACGCCGCCATGCCGGAGCGCAACGGGGCCGTGGCGAAACTCGCGCGCGCCATCGCGCGCATCGACGAGACCCCGACGCCGATCCACATCGTCGACGCGGCCCGCCACATGTTCACGGCGATCGCCGACAACCTCGACGAACCGCTGGCGTCCGCGTTCCGCGGGCTCCTCGACCCCGCGCGCGCCGACGCGGTCCTCGACCGCATGGGCGAGCAGGCGGCGCTCCTGCGCGGCGCGGTGCGCAACACGTTCTCGCCCACCGTCCTGCGGGCGGGCGAGAAGATCAACGTCATCCCGCGCCAGGCGACCGTCGAGATCGACGGACGCCTCCTCCCGGGATTCAGCGATCGGGACGCGATCGCCGAGCTGCGCGCGATCCTGGGCGAGCTGGCGGACTCGGTCGAATTCGAGGTGCTGCAGTTCGACCCGTGCCCCGACTCCGTCGACATGAGCCTCTTCGACACGCTCGCCGGCGTGATCCGCGAGATGGACCCGGGCGGCGTGCCGATCCCGCTCTTCCTCACGGCCGTCACGGACGCCCGCCACTTCGCGCGCATCGGCATCCAGACGTACGGCTTCCTGCCGCTCTTGCTGCCGCCCGACATGAACTTCGTCGCCATGATCCACAACGCCGACGAGCGTGTGCCGAAGGACGCCGTCGAATTCGGCGCGGAAGCCGTCTACCGGGCGATCCTCCGCCCGCGTCCCACATGACGGCGCCCGGCAGGGAGGGGCGGGGCCGCCGATGAGCCTCGGGCTTCCGGTCGGCGAGGTACGCGTCGTCTCCTACGACGCCGAGTGGCCTCGGCTCTTCGAGGAGGAGGCCCGCCGCGTCCGAGAGGCGATGGGCGACGCCATCCTCGCCGTCCACCACATCGGGAGCACGTCCGTCCCCGGGCTGGCGGCGAAGCCGATCCTCGACCTCCTGCCCGTCGCGCGCCGCATCGAGCTCCTCGACGACCCGGGGCTCGTGCGGCGCATGGAGGCCCTCGGCTACGAGGCGATGGGCGAGTTCGGGCTCCCCGGACGGCGTTACTTCCGCAAGGGGCCGGACCGGCGCACCCATCACGTGCACGCGTATGCCGAAGGCCATCCCGACGTCGCGCGCCATCTGGCCTTCCGCGACTACCTGCGCGCGCACCCCGAGGAGGCGCGCGCGTACGCGGAGTTGAAGCTCGAACTGGCCCGCCGCTTCCCGGACGACCAGGAGGCCTACATGGACGGCAAGGACGCCTGGATCAAGGCGGCCGAGGAGCGGGCGCTCGCATGGTGGCGGAGCCGAAGCGACGCCGATCGCCGAGACGGGTGACGGACGGACGGCCGCGGCCGACCCCGGCTGCACCGCGCGTCGCAGCCGTCGTCCCGATGGCCGGACGCGGGACGCGCGTCGGCGCGCCGACGGCCAAGCAGTTCTGGCCGCTTCTCGGGCGACCCCTCTACCTCCACACGCTCTTCGCGCTCGCGGAGTACCGGGCCATCCGGGAGATCGCGGTCGCGGCCCCGCCGGAGCTGGCGGAGGCGGTCCGCCGCGAGATCGAGGCGGCCGGCTTCCCGACGGCGGAGGCCCCGGCCCCGCCTGGCGCGCCGGACGGGGATGCGGTCGCTCTCCCGCCCGTCCGGGTGGCCGCCGGCGGAGAATCGCGCCACCTCTCGATCGCCGCCGCGCTCTCGGCGCTTTCGCCCTGCGACGTCGTCCTCGTCCACGACGCCGTCCGGCCCTTCGTCGACCCGGAGATCCTGGACAGGCTCGTCCAGGCCGTCGGGGAGGCCGGCGTCGACGCCGCCGGAGCCGTGCGACCCCTCGTCGACACCGTCGTGCGCGGGGAGGACGGCTGGCTCCTCGAGACGGTGCCGCGCGAGCGGTACCGCGCGAGCCAGACGCCGCAAGCCTTCCGCTACGAGGCGCTTCTCGAGGCCTATCGGGCGGCGACGCGCGAGGAACTCCTCCACGGCACGGAGTGCCTCGAGCTCGTCCGCAGCCGGGGCGGGCGCGTGAGGCTCGTCGAGGCGGGGCCGGAGCTCTGGAAGGTGACCTACAAGCACGACCTCTACGCCGCGAAGGAGATGATGCGCGAGCGCCAGAGGCGCACGGCGCTCGTGACGGGCGGAAGCCGCGGCATCGGCTTCGCCGTGGCGCGGGCGCTCCGCGACCGCGGGCTCGAGGTGGCCGTGGCCGCGCGCGAGCGCGACTCCCTCGCGCGCGCGGCGCGCGAGATCGGGGCCCTCGCGCTCCCCGGGGACGTGAGTCGGCCCGAGGAGGCGCGCTCGCTCGTCCGGCGGGCAGTCGACGCCTTCGGCCGGCTCGACGTCCTCGTGAACAACGCCGGGGTCGCGTCGTTGCGCCCGCTCGCGGAGACCGACGACGAGCTCTGGCAGGAGGTCGTGGCCACGAACCTGTCGGGCGCCTTCTACTGCGCGCGCGAGGCCATGCGCCAGATGGGCCGCCAGGGCGGCGGCGTCATCATCCAGATCGGGTCGAGCGCCGTGCGCGGCGGGCGGCCCGGACAGGGGGCCTACGCCGCCACGAAGGCCGGCCTTCTCGCGCTCACCGAGGCGATCGCGCTCGAGGGGAAGGAGCTCGGCATCCACGCCTTCACCGTGGTCCCCGAGCGGACGGCGACCGAGCTGCGCCGGAGGCTCTACCCCGAGGAGGATCCGAGCCAGATCCTTCAGCCGGAGACGGTCGCCGAGGTCGTCGCGTTCTGCGCCACCGAGTGGCTCGGGCCCCTCTCGGGCCAGAGCTTCTGGGTGCGCCGGTGACGAAGGGCCGGGACGGCAGCCCGCGCAGGGCGGCTGGGGCCCTCCCGGCCGCCCGGCAGCTCCTGGGTGGCTCGGCTCTCACGTTCGCCGGGCGAGTCGCCTCGGCCGGCCTCGCTCTCCTCGCCATGGCGCTCGCGGCGCGCATCCTCGGGAGCGAGGCCTTCGGCCTCTTCGGACTGGCGCAGTCGTTCACAAGCATCCTCTGGGTCGCCGTCTCGCTCGGCGCCGGTACCTCGCTCCTTCAGCTCGTCCCGGCCTGGCGCGCGCGCGCCGGGCCTTCCGCAGGGCGCCGCACGGCGCTTGCCACGGCCCTTTTCGTCCTCGCCCTCGGCGCGGCTGCCACCCTGGCCGTGCTGGCGGCGGCCGAGCCGATCGCGGCCGCCTTGGGAAAGCCGGAAGCGGGGCCGTACGTGAGGGTCTGGGCGCTCACCCTCGTGCCCGCCGCGACGCTCAGGGTGGCGAACGCGGCTAATCAGGCGGAGTACCGGTTCACGGGAGCCGTCCTGCCCGACACGATCGTGCGGTGGGGCGTGACGGCCGTCGCGCTCGCAGCGATCTACGCGGGAGTGCCCGACAGAACGGCGGGCCGACCGCCCCTCTGGGCCCTCGTCACGGGAGCGTTCCTCCTCGGGCACGCGGCCGCCGCCCTGGTAGGCTGGGCCTTCTGGGCCAGCGGCGCACGCGGTGCGGGTCTCACTCCTCGGCCGCCCCGAGGCGCTGGGCCGGCCTGGCAGGAAGAGCGGCGAGCGCTCGCGGAGTTCCTCCGCGTCGCGCCCGCCTTCGTCGGGTCGGGGCTCGTCGCGACGGCGCAGGCCGCCGCCGGGCAGCTCGTGCTGGCGCGGTTTCAGCCGGCCGCTGAGATCGGGTACCTGGCGGCGGCCCAGCGTGCGGCGCAGCTTCTGGCGCTGGTCCTCACGGCCGCCAACATGGCGTTCGCCCCGGCGGCCGCCCAGCTCTGGGCCGAGGGTCAGCGCGAACGGCTCGCGCGGCTGTACCGCCAGGCGAGTCGCTGGATCTTGGCCGCCACAGCGCCGCTCGGGGTCCTCTGCCTCGCCGACGGCCGGGACGTGGCAGCTGCCTTCGGCGCCGGCTTCGCCCCGACGGCGGCGCCCCTCTTCGCCCTGGCCCTCGGCCAGATTGTGAACGCGGCCACGGGATCAGTCGGCTACGTCCAGACGATGACGGGCCATCAGCGGCACCAGCTCGCCAACCAGACGGCCGGCCTCGCGACCGTGGTCGGGCTCGCCCTCGTGCTCGCCCCGCGCTGGGGAGCGCTCGGCGCCGGCATCGCGAGCGCATGCGGCCTCGCCGTCGCCAATCTGCTGGGCGTGCGCCAGGTGCGCCGGCTCCTCGCGGCGACGCCCTTCGACGCAC
>JADGHG010000027.1 GCA_019689585.1 Clostridia bacterium | reverse complement strand
CCGCCGGGCCGCCCTCCCCGCCGTCCGCCGCGAGCGCGATGGGACGGACCTCCCCGGCGACGAGCTCCGCCGCCTCGTCCGCGAAGCGACCGCCGCGCCGCCGGTCGAGGTCGATGAGGAGCGCCGCGCCCCCCCGCGCCCGGTGCTCGGCGAGGAGCTCGGCGACGAGCCCCTCCCCCTCGTCGTCGAGCCCGGCGAAGGGCTCGTCGAGCAGGACCACCTCCGGCTCGTGCTGGAAGGCCCGCGCGAGCGCGTAGCGCTGTCGTTGGCCGCGCGAGAGCGAGGCGAGCGGACGCTCCGCCAGCCGGCCGAGCCCGACCCGCCGGGCCCAGCGGAGCGCAAGGGCGCGCGCATCGCGTACACCGTGGGCCGCGGCGAAGAACTCGAGGTTCTCGAGCGCCGAGAGCGACCCGGCCGCGAGCGGCTCGTGGCCGACGACGCCCGTCCTCGCCTTGGCCCAGAGCCAGCCGTCGGGGCCGAGCGGCCTCCCCTGCCAGCTCACCCGGCCCGAGTCGGGCCGCGCGAGGCCGGCGAGGAGGCGCCAGACGGTCGTCTTGCCCGACCCGTTCCGCCCGGTGAGGAGGAGGACCCGCCCGGCCGCGAGGGCGAGGCTCGCGCCCCTCAGCACCTCGCGCCCGCCGAGTACGACGCGCGCCTTCTCGAGCGCGAGCACGCGGCCCTCGCCTACCCGAGCGCCGCCGCGACGAGCGGCGCGACCTCCCACGGCAGCTCGGCCACCTGGGCGCCCGCCTCGCGGAGCGCGCGCACCTTGCTCTCGAAGGAGCCGCGGCCGCGCTCGATGATGGCCCCCGCGTGGCCCATGCGCCGCCCGGGCGGGGCGCTGCGCCCGGCGATGTAGGCGACGACCGGCTTCGTCATCTGCTTGATGTACTCCGCCGCCTCCTCCTCGGCCGTCCCGCCGATCTCGCCCACCATGACGACCGCCCTCGTCTCCGGGTCCTTCTCGAAGCGCTTCAGCATGTCGACGAAGCTGAGCCCGACGACCCGGTCGCCGCCGATGCCGACGACGGTCGTCTGGCCGAGCCCGGCGCGCGAGAGCGAGTCGACGATCTCGTAGCTTAAGGTGCCGCTGCGCGCCACGACGCCGACCGGCCCCGGGTGGAAGACCTGGTTGGGCGGGATGCCGAGCTTCGTCTTGCCGGCCGTGCAGATGCCGTACGTGTTCGGCCCGATCACGACGGCGCCCCGTTCGCGCGCGAAGGCCACGACCTCCATCGCGTCGTGCAGCGGCACGTGCTCGGCCACGACGACGACCGGCGAGAGGCCGGCCGCGATCGCCTCGCAGGCGGCGTCCTTCACGAAGGGCGCGGGCACGAAGAGCACCGACGCGTTGGCCCCGTGCTTCTCGACGGCCGCCTCGACCGTGTCGTAGACGGGCACGCCCTCGACCTCGACCCCGCCCTTGCCCGGGGAGGTGCCGGCGACGACGCGCGTCCCGTACTCCAGCATCCGCTGCGTGTGGAAGCGCCCCTGGTTGCCGGTGATGCCCTGGACGAGCACCTTCGTCTTCTCGTCGACGAGCACGGCCACTAGGCGCCCCTCCCCTCGCCGGCGAGCTCGACGACGCGCCTCGCCGCCTCCTCCATCGTCCGGAAGGCCTGGACGCCCTCGGCCTCCAGCATCGCCCGCCCCGCCTCCTCGTTCGTCCCGACGAGCCGCACGACGAGCGGCATCGGGATGCCGACGCGCCGCTTCACCTCGACGATCGCCTTCGCCACCTCGTCGCAGCGCGTGATGCCGCCGAAGATGTTGATAAGGATCGCCTTGGGCCTGGTCTGCACGAGGATCTCGAGCGCCTTCGCCGTCGGGCCCGCGGCCGATCCGCCCCCGGCGTCGAGGAAGTTCATCGGTCGCCCGCCGAAGTGCTGGATCACGTCGAGCGTGCCCATGGTGATGCCGGCCCCGTTCGCCATCACGGCGATGTCGCCATCCAGCTGGACGAACGCGAGCCCGAGCTCGCGCACGCGCGACTCGAGCTCGGTCGCCTCGCTCACCCGCGGCAGCTCCGGGTGGCGGAAGAGCGCGTCGTCGTCGACGTTGAGCCGGGCGTCGGCGCAGACGAGCCGCCCCTCGACGACGGCGAGCGGGTTGACCTCGACGAGCTCGGCGTCCTTCGCGCGGAAGACCTGCCAGAGCTTCTCGACGACGCCAGCGTACTGGGAGGCGAGCTCCCCCGCGAGCCCGACGCGCCGCGCGAGCTCGCGCGCCTGGAAGCCCATGAGCCCCCAGGGCAAGGCGACCGGCATGCGCACGATCGCCTTCTCGGGCACGTCCTCGATGTCCATGCCGCCCGAGGCCGAGGTGATGACGACCGGCCGCTTGCCCTGCGCGTCGACGGCGATGCCGACGTAGAGCTCCTTCTCGATCGAAAGCCGGCTCTCGCAGTAGACCTGCTCGACGGTGTAGCCCTTCAGGTCCATGCCGAGGATCGCGGCCGCCGCCTCGCGCGCCGCCGCCGGGTCGTCCGCCAGGCGGATGCCGCCCGCCTTGCCGCGCCCGCCGACGAGCACCTGGGCCTTCACGGCCACGGGGCCGAGCTCCCGGCAGGCGGCCTCGGCCTCCGCGGGCGTCCGGCAGAGCCGGCCGGGCGGCACCGGCAGGCCCGCCTCCCGCAGCACGGCCTTGGCCATGTACTCGTACAGCTTCACGAGGGCATCACTCCGTCTCCCGTCACCCATCGCGCAGCGCGCGCCACGAGCTCGCGCGTGTGGCGCGCCACCTCCTCCGGGTCGCGCGCAACCCGCGCCACGCCTTCCTCGACCGCGGCGCGCGCCACGGCGGCCGCGACCCCGGGGGCGACGTCCTTGTCCCACGGGCTCGGGATGATGAAGTCGGGCGCGAGCCGGCTTTCGGGGACGAGCGCCGCGAGGGCCATGGCGGCCGCGAGCTCCATGCCGCGCGTGATCTCGCGCGAGCGCACGTCGAGGGCGCCGCGGAAGACGCCCGGGAAGGCCAGCACGTTGTTGATCTGGTTCGGGTAGTCGCTGCGACCCGTGGCGACGACGCGCGCCCCGGCCGCGCGCGCCACGTCCGGGTCGCACTCGGGGGTCGGGTTGGCCATCGCGAGCACGATCGCGTCCTTGGCCATCGCGCGGATGTCGTCGCCGTCGACCACCCCGGGGGCCGAGACGCCGATGAACACGTCGGCCCCCCGCAGGACCGCCTTGAGCGGCCCCTTCAGCCCGGCCGGGTTGGTCCATTTGGCGAGCTCGGCCTTGTACGGGTTCATGTCCTCCGTGCGCCCGTCCCAGATGGCGCCCGCCCGGTCGCAGAGCACGACGTCCCGCGCGCCGAGGTCGCGCAGCATCAGCGTGATGGCGATCCCGGCCGCCCCGGCGCCGTTGACGACGACGCGCACGCCGCCGAGCTCCTTGCCGACGAGCTTCAGGGCGTTCACGAGCGCCGCCGCCGTCACGATCGCCGTGCCGTGCTGGTCGTCGTGGAAGACCGGGATCGACGTCTCGCGCTTGAGGCGCGACTCGACGACGAAGCAGCGGGGCGCCGAGATGTCCTCGAGGTTCACGCCGCCAAAGGTCGGCTCGAGCGCCTTCACCGTCTCGACGATGCGGTCGACGTCCTTCGTGTTGAGGCAGACGGGCACGGCGTCGACCCCGGCGAAGAGCTTGAAGAGGACGGCCTTGCCTTCCATGACGGGCAAGGCCGCCTGCGGGCCGATGTCGCCCAGGCCGAGCACGGCCGTGCCGTCGGTGACGACGGCGACGAGGTTGCTCTTGGCCGTGTAGTCGTAGGCGAGGTCGGGGTCGCGCTGGATCTCGAGGCAGGGCTCGGCCACGCCCGGCGTGTAGGCGAGCGTCAGGTCGGCCTGGTTGCGAAGCGGCGCCTTGCTCACGACCTCGACCTTGCCGCGCAGCCGCCGGTGGAACTCGAGGGCCCTCCGGCGAAGTCGCTCCGCCTCTTCCTTGGAAAGGGCCACCCTTGCGACGCCTCCCTAGCTCGCGCGAAGGCCTACAGGCGCTCGGGCAGCTCGGCGATCTGCGCGCGCACTTCGTCCGCCGAGACGCGAAGCGCGTCCCGGTCGGCCTCGTCGAGCGAGAGCTCGATCACCCGCTCGATGCCGCCGCCGCCGAGGACGACCGGCACACCGAGGCAGAGGTCGGAGAAGCCGTACTCGCCTTCGAGGTAGGTCGTGGCCGCGAGCACGCGTTTGCGGTCCTTCAGGATCGCGTCCGCCATCTCGGCCAGCGCCGCCCCCGGCGCGTAGAAGGCGCTGCCGGTCTTGAGGAGCTCGACGATCTCGCCGCCGCCCTTGCGCGTCCTCTCGACGATCCGCTCGATCTCCTCGCGCGAGAGGAGCGCCGAGACGGGGATGCCGTTCACGTTCGCGTACGAGACGAGCGGCACCATCTGGTCGCCGTGGCCGCCGAGGACGAGCGCGTGCACGTCCCGGACCGAGACGCCGAGGGCGCGCGCGAGGAAGGTACGGTAGCGGGTCGAGTCGAGCACGCCCGCCTGGCCGAGGACGCGGTTGCGGGGAAGGCCGGTCACCTTCTTGACGACGTAGGTGAGGACGTCGACGGGGTTCGTGAGGACGAGGAAGTACGCCTCGGGCGAGAGCGGCAGGCACCGCTCGACGAGGTCGCGGATGATGCGGTAGTTCGCCGAGAGGAGGTCGGCCCGGCTCATCCCCGGCTTGCGGGGCTGGCCGGCCGTGATGATGACGAGGTCGGAGCCGCGCGTGTCGGCGAGGTCGTTCGTGCCGCGCACCTCGACGTCGAAGCCTTCGACCGGCCCCGCCTCGAGGAGGTCGAGGGCCTTCCCCTGCGGCATGCCTTCGACGATGTCGAAGAGCACGATGTCGCCCAGCTCCTTGGCCGCGCACCAGTGAGCCGTCGTGGCGCCCGTGGCGCCCGCTCCCAGGATCGAGATCTTCGGGCGCTGGATGGCCAACCGACATCCCTCCGCCGTCCCCAACAAGAAAGGCCCACCGCGGGGGTAGGCCTCCGTTGTCCCGCATTGCGGCCATTATAGAGGGGCCACTTTCTGGGTGTCAAAACGAGACGTGGCCCGCCCGGGGGCAAGCCCTCGTCAGTCGACGACGGACGTCGCGTAGACGTCGACCTCGCGTTCGACGACGTACGTGTCGTAGACGGTCAGCGATCGACCCTCGGGGAAGGCGTAGCGGACCTTGACGGTCGCCGCCGCGCGGACGACGAAGTCGTCGCCCGGCCGCTCCCACACGACGAGGAAGCGCGGGCCGGGGTCAAGCCGCACCTCGTAGGACTGGACGAAGTCGGTCGGGTCGACGTCGGCCGCGACGGAAAACGCGGCCGGCCGCCCGGCCACCCACGCCTCGGGGCCGGCGAGCGTGAGGCGTACCTTCGGCGCGCGGATCGACTGGGCGCGGAAGGCCTTGGCCTCGCCGGAAACCGTGACGCGCACGGGGAAGGTGAGCTCGCGCAGCACGCGCCCGTCGGCGGCGTAGCTCGTCGCGGTCGCCGTGTATTCGCCGGGCTGGGCGTAGACGTGCGTGAGCTCGGTCCCGACGTGGCCCGGGTCGGGGTCGTCGGCCTCCGTGCCGTCGCCGAAGGACCAGTGCCAGCGCGCGTGCTCGACGAGCTTCGGCCGCTTGTCCGTCGTGAGCCGCGTGTGGAGGACGACGCGGATCAAGGGAAGGTCCCCGGCCCGCTCCGACCCGGCCTCGGAACCGACCGGTGCGCCCGAGGCGTCCGAGGGTCCTCGGCCCGGCGTCCCGGCGCCCCCTTGGCCCGGCGCGTCCCCGCCGCCGGGTGAGCTTCCGCCGCGGCCGCCTGCGCCTTCGGACCCCGCCGGCGTCGAGGTGGAGCCGCTCGGCCCGCGGGCCGCCGTATCCTCCGAGGAACCGGCCGCGACGTCGCGGCCCGGCGCGTCCGCCTCCCATGCGACGACGGCCCGGCCCACGGCCGGCCCCGACTCATCCGCCAGCCGGAGTGCGAGGTACCCCTCGCCGATCTCGCCCCGCCAGGCGCCGCCTTCGAGGGGAAGCGCCCGCGCGCTCCGTCCGTCGGCGGCCACCCAGAAGGCGCGCAGCGCGCCCCGGCCCGCCTCCGGCTCGACGCGGGCGAGCCCCGGGCCGACCCGGACGAGGCTCGGGCCGCCCGTGCGGATCGCGACCGGGCGCGCCTCCCCCGCCGGCAGGGCGAGCGCGCCGCGGAACGGGTCGAGGGCGCCCTCCGCCGCCTGGCGCACGGCCGGGCTCGCCGGCAGCGCGAAGTGGCTCGCGGCGGCGAACCCGGCCACCACCCGGCGGGCGTCGAGCGGCCCCTCCGGGGCGGACGTGGCGGCGACCTCGACGACGCCGTCGTTCGCCCCGGCCCCGGTGCCGAACCAGCGCCACACGTCCAGCGTCTCGCCGCCGAGGACGACATAGGCCGTCGTGCGCTCGGCGGCACGTTCCGCGGCCAGCCGGTTCCAGGCGGAAAGGAGCCGGTTGGCGGGGACGTCGGTCCCCGCGCCCTCGGCCGTCTCCCGCACCATGAGGGCGAGAGCGGGGCTCTCGGCCTCGAGCCCGAGCCAGCTCTCCACAGCCCACGCGCCGGCTGCGCGCCCGGCGAGGGCGACGGCCGGCCGGCCGAGGGCGCGCGCCGCCCGTCCCGCCCAGTCGACGACCCACGCGAGGGCGGCGTGCCAGAGGGCCGAGACCCAGTCGCCCTTCGCGAGACCGCCGAGGGCCGCGCCGGCCGCCTCGCCGAGCCCGGGGACGGGCGGCCGGGCGTCGGCGAGACCTTGGGCGATGGCCGCGCCCAGATCGGCCACCTGGTAGGCGAGGAGGCGTTCGTAGGCCGGGTCGAGCCAGGCCGTCGGCGGAGAGCCGGCCCAGGCCAGGACCTGCTCTCGCCCCTCCGGCGGGCGCTCGCCCGCGGAGAAGGCGGCAGACCAGAACTCGGGCGCCTCGGCCCGCAGCCAGGAAGCGAACGACTCCTCGCGGGGCGGCCGCTCCTCCTCGGGCAAGAGCCGCCGGTGCACGACGAACCACGCCATGAGGGGGAGCCAGAGCTCGCGGACGAGCCGGCCCTCGCGCGCGAGCTCGCCCTCGGGCGACGGGGCCTCGGCCAGGGCGAGTGCCGCCTCCGCGCGGGCGACGTCGGGCTCGGACGCGACGGCCTGGCGGGCGAGCTCCGAGCCGAGCGCCCCCGCGAGGCCGGGGGCCAAGGCCTCGCTGAAGAGCCAGACCCGCGCGGCGTCAGCGGCGAAGCTCCCCCGGTTCGGGGGCGCGATCATGACGAGCGTGCGCACCTCGCCGGGCGACGAGAGGAACTCCGCGTAGAAGCGGGCGGCGAGCGCGCCCGTGCCGAAGGCCACGAGGTCGACCTGGCCTGCGCCCGCCCGGGCGCGCGCGTCCTCGGCCGCACGGGCCACGCGGCGCGCCGCCGAGAGGAGGTCTTCCCGAGGGCCGGGCGTCGCCGGAAGCGCGAAGAGCGACACGCCGTCCTCGTACCCCCGCCGGCGCAGGTCGGCGCGCAGGCCGCCGCCCGGGCCCGCATCCCACGTCTCCGGCCCGCCGGCGAAACCGGGCACGAGGACGACGGGCACGGTCGGCCCGGGGGCGGCGCGGACGCGGCGCGGGGCCGAGGCCGCGCCGGTCGCGACGACGGCCGCCGCGAGAAGCAGGGCGAGAAGCCGGCGCCCTGGGGCTCGCTTCATCGGCCCTCCTCCGCCCCGGCGCTCCCGGCCCGGTCGCCCGCGGCGAGGGCGGGGAGGTCCGCGAGCGCCGCGCGCGGCTTGGGGCCGCGGTTCTCGATGCGCCAGACGTGGACGGGCGACGACTCGGCGAGCGCCGCCAGGAGGGCCCGGCGCCAGGCGTCCCCCGGTTCGTCCGACCACACGGGCGTCTGCTGGCCGGCGAAGAGGACGGAGCGCGCCGCGCCCGGCGCGAGCTGAAGCTCGCGCCCGGCGGCCGCCAGCGTGACCGAGCCGTCCGCCGCGAGCCGCTCGATCGCGAGCTCCCCGGCCTCGACCGGCACTGTCGCCGGAAGGCGGATCGGCGCGACGAGCCGGGCGGCGACGGCGCGCAGGAAGGCCTCCTCGCGGACCGCGACGACGATGCGGCCGACGCGCGCGACGGGCGGCAGGCTCGGCGGCCGGGCCGCGAGTTCGGCCGCCCCGCCTCCGGCCGAACCTGGCACGGGGGCGCCGACCGACGTCGCGACGACGGTCAAGAGGACGAACGGCGCCTTCGCCGCGCGCACGAGCGCCCAGGCGGCCCCGCCGGCCGCCAGGACGGCGGCGAGCGCGAGCGCGACGGCCAAGAGACGACGCGAGCGCATCGCTCCACCTCCCAAGGATTGCCATATCCTTTCGCCGTCGCCGCGCCGCTTCCTCCCAGTTTTTGCTAGCCCCGCGACGGCCTGCCTCCCTCGCGCCGGAGGGCGGCCGAGGAAGACTGACGGCGAGGGGAAAGCTGGGGGGAGGCGCCCGATGGACGTCGGCACCGCGCTCGAGACGGCCCTCGAGATGGCATGGAAGGCGGCGCTCTTCTACGGCGTGCTCCTCGCGCTTCTCCGCCTCATGGGCAAGCGCGAGGTCTCGTCGTTCACGCCGCTCGACCTCGTCGTCTCGATCATGCTCGCCGACGCCGCGATCATCAGCATCGAGGAGGACCGCATCCCGGTCGCCGTCGGGCTCGTGCCGGTCGCCGTCCTCGCCGGACTCCAGATCCTCTTCGCCGAGCTCACGCTGCGCAGCCGACGGGCCCGCCTCTGGATCGAAGGGCGGCCCGCGATCGTCGTCCGCGACGGCAGGGTCGACGAGCGCGAGCTCCGGCGCCAGAGGATGAACCTCGACGAACTGCTCTCGAACCTCCGGCTCCACAAGGTGCCGCGCGTCGAAGACGTCGCCTGCGCCGTGCTCGAGCCCTCGGGCCGCCTCAGCGTCGTGCCGAAGTCGTCGGCCGCGCCGCCCAGCGCGCGCGATCTCGGCCTCGAGCCGCCCGACGCGAGCCTGCCCTTCGCGCTCGTCGTCGACGGCGCGGTCGACCGCGACGGCCTGCGCGCCCTGGGCGCCGACCTCGCCTGGCTGTCACAGGCGCTCGGCCAGGCCGGCGTGACGGATCGGCGCGAGGTCCTCCTCGCGCTGTTCGACCCGTCGGGGCGCCTCTTCGTCCAGCGGCGCGCGCGCGGGCCTCGGCCCGAGCCGGGCCGGACGGTGCGCGCGATCCCGCCGGGCGGCCGCCGGAGCGGCCGGCATGGCGCGAGGTGACAGCATCCCCCCCGACGGCCTTGCGCATGATGAGCGGCAGGAGGCGAGGCGAGTGCGGGGACGCGACGGCGCCCTCCTCGGGCCGCGCGAGAAGGACCGGCTTCTCGCGGCCGCCGGCCGCTCCGCCACGCCCTACCGCGACCGCGCCCTTTTGCAAGTCTTCCTCGCGTTCGGCCCCTCGGTGCGGGACGTCCTCGCGCTCGAGGTCGGCCACGTCAACTTCCCGGCGGCGCGGCTGCGCTGGCCCCGCGGCGGCGACGGCGCCCGCGAGGTCTCCCTCCCGCCCGACCTCCTCGCCGACCTGGTGAAGTACGTCGCGCTCGAGCGGAACCCGCGCTCGCCGGCCCTCTTCACCACGCGGCTCGGCCACCCGCTCGGCCGCCAGCAGGTCGACCGGCTCTTCCGCCGCCTGGCGCGCGAGAGCGGCATCGCCGTCACGCCCGGCCTCCTCCGCCGCGAGAGCTTCGTGAGGAAACTCGAGGAGCAGCCGGCGGCGGCCGTCCTGGCCTTCTTCCTCGACCGGCGGCGCCGGCCGCGGGCCGCGATCCCGCCCGGCGTCTGAGCCTCACTCCTCCATGTGGCGCGCGACGAAGCCGGCGGCCGTCTGGGCGAGCTTCACCTCGATCTGCGTCACGGGCGCGCGCGGGTCGGTCGAGGCGAGGATGACGGCGCCGACCGGATCGCCGGCCTGGATGACGGGCGCGATGACCTCCGAGGCGAACGGACAGCGTTCCTCGCCGTCGAAGACGGAGCCGGGATGGCCGTGGCGCTCGGGCGTGAAGACGAGCGTCTCGCGCCCGTCCATGGCCCGGATCACGACCTCGCCCACGCGCCGCCCCCGGTGCCCTGGGCCTTCGGCCCCGGCCTCGGCCACGACCTCGTCGCGGTCGGTCACGAGCGCGATGAGGTGCGTCGTCTCGTGGAGCGAGTCGGCGAGCCCCTGGACGAAGTCGGCCAGGTCGGCGATCGCCGAGTACTTCTTCAGGATGACCTCGCCGTTCTTGTCGACGAAGATCTCGAGGGGGTCGCCGTCGCGGATGTTCATGTTGCGGCGGATCTCGATCGGGATGACGATCCGCCCGAGGTCGTCGATGCGCCGCACGATGCCCGTCGCACGCACAGGTCCTCACTCCACTCCCCGAGGCGCGCTCGCGCCGGCCGAAGCGGGTGCTAGTATGCGCGATTGACGGGCCCCGAACCCGTCATTAGAATGGGTCCGACAATCAGGGACCTAGTTTCGCTTAAAGGGTTGGGGCAACGGCGTCCGCCGCCGTCTGGCCCGACTTCTCCCCCGTGGCGAAGACGATGGCCCCGTCCGGCCTGCGAGGGCCGGGAGCTCCGTTCACAATGGGGGGGATTTTTTTATGGCCGCGAAGCCCGCCGCACACAGCACCCTGGGCCGGCACATCCTGCTCGACGTGTGGGGCGTCGACTACGAGGTCCTGAACGACCTCGACCGGATGCGCGCCACGCTCTTCGACGCCGCGAAGGCCTCGGGGGCGACGGTGGTCGACGACTCCTTCCACCGCTTCCCCGTGCAAGGGCTGAGCGGCATCCTGGTCCTCGCCGAGTCGCACATCTCCGTCCACACCTTCCCCGAGCACGGCTATGCCTCGTTCGACATCTTCACCTGCGGGGGGCGCGTCGACCCGGTCGTGGCCTGCGCGCACATCGTGAGGACGCTGAAGGCGGACCGCCACTTCGCCCGCCACTTCGTGCGCGGCACCGAGCGCGGCATCCGCGAGGACGCCATCTCGCTCCCCATCGGGCAAGGCGGGTCCTTGGCCAGCTCCGTGCGGCCCGTCTGGTCCTGACGGCGATCATTGCCTCCCGCCGCGCGCATGCCGCGCGCCTTCGGCGTCGCAGACTAGGCGCGCACATGCGAGGGAGGTGACGCACGGTGGCACGGGGCAGCTCCGGCAACCGCGTCCTCGTGCGCGAGGCTCAACAGGCGCTCGACGATTTCAAGTACCAGGTCGCCCACGAGATCGGCGTCCAGCCGCCGCAGAGCGGGTACTGGGGCGACCTGCCGGCGCGGCAGTGCGGCGCCGTAGGGGGCCACATGGTCCGGCGCATGATCCAGCAGGCGGAGTCGCAGCTCGCCGGCCGCGGGTTCACGCGTTGAGGCGAGGCGCCGCGGGCGGGGCCGCAGCTCCGGCTTCGCCCGCGCCTTCCCACGGGCGAAAGGAGCGCTCTCGCGCGCCGGCGAATAGGCCCAGCGCGAGGTGGCTCGCCTTGGCGGAAGCCGTCCAGCCGAACCCCGAAGACACGCGGGTCCTCGGCAAGAGTGGCCCCGCGAAGCGCTCGAACCGCGAGATCCTGAAGGAGATCTTCCTCGCGCTCAGCGAGAAGGGCTACGATCCCGTGCGGCAGATCGCGTACTACCTCGTGACGGGCGAGCCCGTCTACATCACGACGCACCGCGACGCGCGCACGCTCGCCGCCCGGCTCGAGCGGGACGAGGTCATCGAGGAGCTCGTCCGCTTCTACCTCCAGCGCGCCGACGACGCGTGAGGGCGCCCCGCCCGGGGGAGGCCCGGGCCGGGGCGCCGGTTTTGGCCCCGTTCCGCCTTCACTGGCCGGATTGGACCTCCAGGTACTGGGACGCGACCCAGCCGTCCAGCGTGTTGTTGAAGTTGATCTCGGACCAGTCGCCCTCGACCTTCTCGACCGTGACGCGCGCGCCCTTCATGAGGACGCCGATGCGCTGCGAGTTGACGTCCGGCTCCTGCCTCACGTTCAGCACGTCGGCCGTGACGACGGCCACGGTGGCTGCGCCTCCCTGGGTGGCCTGCGCCTCGCTGCCCAGGCCGCTTGCGCCCATGGCCGCCACCTGCGACTCGAGGTTCGCCACCTCGGCCTCGAGCTGGTCGACGCGCTGCGCGAGCGTGTCGAGCGTCACGCCGGTGTCGGTCGTCGAGGTGAAGATGCTGCCGCAGCCCGAGGCGAGGACGAGCGCCGCCACGACGCCCGCGAAGAGGGCCAGGAGCCTCCGCCGCGCGGCGCGCTCCATGCCGTCCACCCTCCCTTCGCCCCGTCTATATGAGCCCGGCCGCGGCCATATGTCCCCGCGGCGGATGGCATCATGGCGGGAGGGGGTGGCCGCGTGGCGGATCTGGCGGGACGCGTCGTGATCGTGACCGGCGGCTCGGGCGGCCTCGGCCGGGCCGTGGTCCCCACGCTCGCCGGGATGGGCGCGCGCGTCGTCTGGACGCGCCGGCCCGGGTCCGGCGAGCAACCGGGGCGCGGATCGGAACCGGCGGCACCGGACGGGGCCGAGGTGCGCGCGGTCGACGTGACCGAGCCCGACGAGGCGGCGCGTCTCGTGCGGGAGACGATCGAGCGGCAAGGCGGCCTCTACGGCGTCGTCTGCCTCGTCGGCGCGTTCGTCGCCGGCTCGGCCGAGGCCGTCTCGCCGGGCGACTGGCGGAGGATGCTGGCCGTGAACCTCGACTCCGCCTTCTACGTCGTCCAGGCGGCCCTGCCCCACCTCGTCCGCCAGGGCCGCGGGCGCATCGTCACCGTCGGCGCCCGCACGGCGCTCGCGCCGCGGCCGGGCCTCGCGGCCTACGGGGTGGCGAAGCGCGCGCTCGTCGAGCTCACGCGGTTTCTGGCCGAGGACCTGCGCGGGACGGGCGTGACGGCGAACTGTGTGGCGCCCGGCACGATCGACACCGAGCCGAACCGCAAGGCGCGGCCGGACGCCGACCGGCGGCTGTGGGCGCCGCCCCCGGCGATCGCCCGCGTGATCGGCTGGCTCCTCTCGGACGAGGCCGGGGTGGTGAACGGGGCCGTCCTGCCCGTCGAAGGGCCGGCCCTGCCGTAAGCCGTCACTCGCTCGGGGCCGGCTCCGCCTGCGGCTCGGCCTTCGGCGCCGGCGGCGGCGCCTCCGACGGCCCCAGGATGACGAGCGCCTGGCCGGTGTCGCGCGCGTCCTTGCGCAGGACGACCAGGTCGACCCGCCGGTTGCGGGCCCGGCCGGTGTCGGTCGCGTTCGAGTACGTGGGGTGGAACTCGCCGAAGGCCTGGGCGCTCAGGCGGTGCGGGTCGACGCCGGCCACCTCCGAGAGGAAGCGGACGACGTTCGTCGCGCGCCGGGCCGAAAGCTCCCAGTTCGTCGGGAACTCGGCCGTGTTGATCTGCAGGTCGTCCGTGTAGCCGTCGACCTCGATCGGGTTCTGGACCTTGTTCAGCGACGGCGCGAGCCGCAGGAGGAGGTCCTTGAAGGCCGGCTGGAGGTCGGCGCGGCCGAGCTGGAAGAAGGCGGCCTCGGCGCTGAAGCTCACGACGAGCCCGCGGTTGTCGAGCGTGATCGTCACCTTGTCGGCGAGGCCGGCCCGCTCGACGTCCTCGCGCAGCTCCTTGCCGAGCTCGGCGAGCGTCTCCTGCTCCGGCAGGTTCTCGGGCACGAGCGACGGCTTGGCCGTCGTCCGGATGACGGCGTTCGCGCTCTGCTCGCCGAAGAGGCTCGCGCGCAGGGCGTTGCTCAGCGTGATGAACTTCTGCTGGTCGAGCTGCGACATCGAGTAGAGGACGACGAAGAAGACCATGAGCAGGGTGATGAGGTCGGCGTAGGTGAGAAGCCACCTCATGGCCCCCGTGTTGTCGTGCGCGCCGCCGCCCCCTCCTCCGCCCGCCTGCCCGCGCTTACGCAACGTCCTGGCCCGCTTCCCTCTGGGCCTCGCGCCCGTGGCGGTCGGGGTGCAGGAACGCCTTCAGCTTCTCGCGCACCATGCTCGGGTTGTCGCCCTGCTGGATCGAGAGCACGCCCTCGAACTCGAGCTCGCGGAGCGCGAGGAGCTCCGCGCTGCGGGCCTTGAGCTTCGAGGCGAGCGGCAGCCACACGACGTTCGCGGTGCTGATGCCGTAGAAGGTCGCGAGGAAGGCGACGGCGATGGCCGGGCCCAGGTCGTTCGCGTTGTCGAGGTTGCCGAGGACGTGGACGAGGCCCATCACCGTGCCGATGATGCCCATCGTCGGCGCGTAGCCGCCGGCCGTCTCGAAGACGGCCGCCGCGCCGTGGCCTCGCCTCTCGGTGAGGACGAGCTCCGTCTCGAGGAGCCCCTTCACCATCTCGGGGTCGGCGCCGTCGACGACGAGCTGCAGGCCGCGGGCGAGGAACGGGTCGCCCGCCTTCGGGATCTCCGACTCGAGCGCGAGGAGCCCTTCCCGCCGCGCCTTCTGCGCGAGCGTGACGAGCATCTCCGAGGCTTGGACGAGATCCATCTTCTGCCGCTTGAAGGCGCGGGAGAGCTGCTGGGGGATGGCGAGGATGTCCTCGAGGTTGTGGCTGACGAAGGTCGCGCCGAGCGTGCCGCCGACGACGAGGAGCGCCGCGGACGGGTTGAGGAGCGAGGCCAGGTGGCCTCCCTCGATCGCATTCGCGCCCAGGATGGCCCCGATCGCCAAGAGGAGACCCAGGACGACCGAGACGTCCACGGACGCTCACCGCTCCCTTCGCGGCTCTCCCCGGTTATCGGATGAAGGGTCGCCGGGTTGAAGGGGCGGGCCGCGTCAGGGGAGCTCGAGCTTCAGGTTCTTCTGGTCGCTCACCTTCGTCGGGTCGTAGTAGACCATCTTCTCGAGGAAGACCTCGAACTGGCCGGCGAGGTCGCGCCGCCAGAAGCGGCGCCCGGCGTAGTGGATCCAGGGTTCGAAGGTCGTGACGAGCCTCCCCTTGCGGAAGAGGGCGATGACGGGCAGCTCGTCGAGGTGGAAGGTATCGACGATGTGCCGGCCTTCCTCGTACCGGCGCCGCACGGCCGCGAACTCCTCGCCGTCGGCGACGAAGCCCGCGATGCCGTCGTGACGCTGGCAGGCCTCGGCCAACACGTCGTGGAGCACCTCGGCCACGTCGCTCCCGTCCGAGAAGAGGAGGAAGCGCGAGCCCTCGCCTTCCAGCACCTCGCGCTCCCAGTCGTCGAGGTGGACGCGGACGAGATCGGGGGCGTCCGTCATGCGGCCGGCCTGCCTTCCGAAGCCTCATTCTGCCCGCACCGGCCGCAGGCGGCAACCGGCGCGGGCATCCTGTAGACTGGCGGAGGGAACGCGAGGGTGAGGGAGGCGACCGCCGTGGGCCGCTACATCGAGATGAGGACGGAGCTCCCCGGGCCGCGCGCGCGCGAGCTCTTCGAGAAGAAGGGACGCTGGGTCGCGCGGGCCTTCGCGACGCACGCCCCGACGCTCGTCGAGCGCGCCGAGGGCGCGCTCGTCGTCGACGTCGACGGCAACCGGCTCATCGACCTGACGGGCGGGGTCGGCGTACTGAACGTCGGCCACACGAACCGGCGCGTCGTCCAGGCCGTCCAGGAGCAGGCGGAGCGCTTCCTGCACACCGACTTCACGGTCACCCCCTACGCCTCGCTCATCGAGCTGGCCGAGCGGCTCGCACCCCTCGTCCCGGGCCCCGGGCCCAAGAAGGGCGCCTTCTTCAACTCGGGCGCGGAAGCCGTCGAGAACGCGGTCAAGATCGCGAAGGCGTACACGCGTCGGCCGGCCGTGATCACCTTCGAGCGCGCCTTCCACGGCCGGACCTGGATGGCGATGACGCTCACAAGCCGCGTGCGGCCGTACAAGGCTGGGTTCGCGCCCTTCGTGCCCGAGGTCTACCGCGCGCCCTACCCATACGTGTACCGGAGCGAGTCGGGCGATCCCGAGGTCGAGGCGGAGCGGGCGCTTCTGGCGTTGCGCCGCATGTTCCGCCACACGGTCGACCCGGAGTCGGTCGCCGCGATCGTCGTCGAGCCGATCCAGGGCGAAGGCGGGTTCATCGTGCCGCCCGCCTCGTTCCTGCGCGGGCTCGAGGAGATCGCGCGCGAGCACGGCATCGTGCTCGTCGACGACGAGGTGCAGACAGGCTTCGGGCGCACGGGGCGCATGTTCTGCGCCGAGCACTTCGGGCTCCAGCCCGACCTCGTCACGATGGCCAAGTCGATCGCGGCCGGGCTTCCGCTCTCCGCCGTCTTCGGGCGCGCCGAGGTGATGGACGCGCCGGGGCCGAACGCCATCGGCGGGACGTTCGTCGGCAACCCGGTCGCGTGTCGGGCGGCGCTCGCCGTGCTCGACGCGTTCGAGAAGGAAGGCCTCGTCGCCGAAGCCGAGCGCAGCGGCGCCCGCATCCGGCGCCGCTTCGAGGAGATGCGGGAGCGCCACCCGCTCGTCGGGGACGTGCGCGGCCTGGGAGCGATGGTGGCGATGGAGCTCGTGCGCGACCGCGCAACGAAGGAACCGGCGGGCGAGGAGACGGCACGCGTCCTGGCCTGGGCGCTCCAGCACGGCGTGATCGCCCTGTCGGCCGGCATGTGGGGGAACTGCATCCGCGTGCTCGCGCCCCTCGCCATCCCCGATGACCAGATCGACGAGGCGCTCGACGTGCTGGACGCGGCCCTCGGCCACGTCGAGCGGGAGGCCGCCCTGGCCGTCCGTTAGTCCGGTCGGGCGGGGCGCCCATCGCCCGGCCTTCCGGTTCCGACCCCAGCTGCGCACGATTGCGGGAATCCGTTCGCGCTATCGCCGTCTCCCGTCGCTCGCCGGCACGGGCAGCGGGAATTTCCTCACGCTATTCCCAGGTCGACCCGGTCCGCGGACCCACGCCCGTCCGATAGCGGGATCGGATTCACGCTATCTTCCGGCCGGAACGGGCAGAGAGTGGAATAGCGTGACCCGATTCACGCTGTCGCAGAAGCCGGCGCCGGCCGGCGGAAGCGACCGGCGCCGGGCAGTGTGCCCTAGACGAGCGCGCGCCGCGCTCCAGGCGAGCACGCCCTGCGCCCCAGGGGAGCGCGCGCCGCGCCCCAGGCGAGCGTGCGCCGCCCCCCAGGCGACTGCGCCGTGCGCCCAAGGCGACCGCGCGCCGC
>JADGHG010000149.1 GCA_019689585.1 Clostridia bacterium | reverse complement strand
CGCCAGGTCGTCCCCTCGATCTCCCCCGCCAGGCGGCGCACGTCGTCGAGCGTCGCCCAGGCGATGTCGCCGAAGTAGGTGTGCTTCAAGGCCGCGTGCGCGGAGCCGAGCCGGAGCCCGCGCCGCACCGCCTCGGCGCCCACATCCAGCCCGCCCGCCGCCGGCCCCTCCCGGCCCGCGGCGAGCAGCGCGAAGAGGAACCCGGCCACGAAGGCGTCGCCCGCCCCGACGCGGTCGAGGGCCTCGACCTCGTGCCCCTCCTCGCGCAGGACCTGGCCGCCGACCCAGGCCGCGGCGCCCCGCGAGCCGTCGGTGACGACGACGACGGCTGCGCCCGTGAGCTCGGCCAGCGCCCGGGCCTGCTCCTCGGCCGGGCCCTCGACGCGGAAGACGCCGGCCGCCTCCTCGGCCGCCGTCTTCAGGACGGCCGCGCCGGCCACGGCCTCGACGAGCGCGCGCCGGGCCTCGGCCTCCGACCAGAGCCGGCCGCGGTAGTTCACGTCCCAGCTCATGGCCACGCCGCGCCGCCGGGCCTCGTCTTGGGCGCGGCGGGCGAGCGGCGGGTTGACGGCGAGCGTGACGCCCGAGACGTGCAGCACGCGGGCGCCGTCGAGGAGCGACCAGTCGACGTCGTCCGGGTCGAGGGAGGCGAACGCCGACCCTTGCCGGTCGTAGACGACCCGGCTCGGCCGGGGCGGCCGGCCGAGCTCGATGTAGTACGTGCCCACACGGCCCTCGGCCGTCCAGACGACCCCCGAGAGGTCGACGCCGTGCCGGCGGATGCTGCCCGCGACGAGCCGGCCGATCGGGTTGTCGACGAGCGCCGAGATCCAGGCCGTGGGGATCCCGAAGCGGGCAAGCCCCACGGCCACGTTCGACTCCGCGCCCGCCGCGCGCACCTCGAGCCGATCGCAGTCCTCGAGCGCCACGCCCTCGGGCGTGCTGAGGCGCAGAAGCGCCTCGCCGAGGGCCACCGCTACGGCCACCGGGGCCCCTCCTCCTCGCGCCCCCGCCGCACGGCGGCGACGAGGGCCTCGGCCCGCCGGAGGACGAGCCGGACGTCGTCCTCGCCCTCGCCGAGCGGCGAGCCGTCCTCGCGCGGGCCGAAGAGGCCCCCGCCCACGGCGACGGCGACCGCCCCGGCGCGCAGAAACGCCTCCGCGTTCCCCGGGCCGACGCCGCCCGTCGGCACGAAGGGCACGTCGGGCAAGGGCTCGCGGAGCGCCCGCAGGTACCCGGGCCCGAGCGCGCCGGCCGGGAAGAGCTTCACGAGGCTCGCGCCCGCCTGCCAGGCGGCGAGGGCCTCGGTCGGCGTGAAGGCGCCCGGAAGGGCGTCGAGCCCGGCCTCCCTCGCGGCCCGGACGAGCGTGGCATCGAAGTGCGGGCTCACGACGAACTCCGCCCCCGCTTCACGGGCCTTCGCGAGGTCGGCGAGCGAGCGCACCGTCCCCGCGCCTACCGCGCACTCGGCCCCGAGCCGCTCCCGCAGCCAGGCGATGTCCGCGAGCGCGCCCGGGCTCTCGAGGGTGACCTCGAGCGCCCGGATCCCGAGCGCGGGGAAGGCGGCCGCCGCCGCGCGCAGCGTCCCGCGCGGGACGCTGCGCGCGATCGCGACGACGCCGCAGTCGCGGATGATCCGTTCGGCCTCGCCCACCCCGTCGCGTCACTTCCCGTGCATGAAGAAGTCGACGTTCTCCTGGGTGATGGGGATGATGCCGGTGTCGATGTTCTCCGGCAGCGGGTTGATGCCGGCCGTCTTCCAGTCGGAGACGAGCTTCAGCTTGTTGTGGTTCAGGAGATAGAGCATCTGCACGGCCATGTACGTCTCCGTGTACGTCTTCTGCGCGACCGAGGCGTAGATCGTGCCGTCCTTGATGTAGGGCAGCATGTCGTCGTTCCGGTCCATGGCGACGATCTTGATCTGGCCCTTCTTGTTGGCCTCGATCACGGCGCGGGCCGCGCCCAGGCCGGAGTCGCCGTCGGTGCCGCCGATGCCGACGAGGTCCGGGTGGGCGGCGATGGCGGCCGCGTACGCCTGCGGCGCGTAGCTCGGGTCGGCGTGGTCGTCGACGACCTGCACGACCTCGACGCCGGGGCAGTTGGCCTTGAGCCAGTCCTGGTACCCCTTGGCGCGGTCGAGGACGCCCGCCGCCTGGAAGGTGCCGACGACGACCTTGCCCTTGCCGCCCACGGCCTGGCACAGGAGCTGGGCCCCCGCCTCGCCGGCGCGGTAGTTGTCGATGCCGATGTGCGCGACGCGCTTGCTGCCCGGCACATCCCCGATCATCGTCACGACCGGGATGCCGGCCTGCCAGGCGCGGTCGATGCCGTCCTTCAGCGTCGTCGTGTCGGGCGGGAAGATGAGGATCCCCGCCGGGTGCTTGGCGATCAGCTGGTCGAGCTGCTGGGCCTCCTGCTGGGCGTCGGCCGAGGTCGGCCCGACGAAGCTCGTCTTCACGCCCAGGTCGGCCGCCACGTCTTGGAGCGCCTGCTTGGCGTCGGTCCAGAACGGCACCTCGGTCACGTTCGCGAGGTAGACGTACTCCTCGTTCGGGTTGGGCGCGGTGCCGGCCGCGCCGCCGCCCGTCTCGCTCGGGGCCGAGCCCGAGGGCGCCTGGCCCGTCTCCTGGGCCGGCGCCGCCTGACCGCAGGCCACGAGGGCCATGGCCAGGGCCAGGGCGAAGGCCAGGATCACGAAAGGCCCGCGAAACGTCCGCCACGACGTCCTCCGCATGTCGTCCATCCCCTTTCCGTCGCACCCGCCCGGCTGGGCCCGGGCCCGGGCGCGGCCGGGCCGGGCGCCCGGCCGGCCCCGCGGCCACCTTTCAGCTCGGCGGGGCGCCGCCGTCGCTTCCGACCTCCCCGGCCGCCGGCTCCCCGGCGGCCTCTCGCCTCGCCTCCCGAGCCGCCACCTCCCGCGACCCCGCTCTCCGCACC
>JADGHG010000148.1 GCA_019689585.1 Clostridia bacterium | reverse complement strand
CATCGGCGCGAGCGCCGAGGCGGGGCGGCGGGACCGGGAGCCCCGGGGGCGGCGGGGCCCTATGCTATGATGGGTCCGCGTGTCGAACGGCCCGCGCGCGCTGGGGGCGGATGCGATGGATCCGTGGTCGGAGGCGAACGTCCGCGCCATCGCGAAGGTGCGACCCGCCCTCGTCCACATCATGGCGCGCGACAAGAAGAAGGGCACGATCGCCCTCGGCTCGGCCACGGCCGTCGACTTCTCGCACGTCGTGGCCAACGCCCAGTTCGCCGACCGCGACGACGAGATCACGGTGACGACGGCGGCGGGCCGGAAGGTGGCCGCCTCGCCGATCGCGGCCGACCCCCTCTACTTCCTCGCCGTCCTGCGCGTGGAGGAGCGCCTCCCGGGCGTCGCCACGCCGATCCTGGACCCCGACCGCATCGAGAGCGGCACGGTCGTTTTGGCGCTCGGCGACCCCCTCGGCCAGGGCCTCTCCGTCAGCATGGGCGTCGTCGGCGCCGCCGACCGCACGATCTACCGCCCGGAACGGCTCCCCGTCGACGGGCTCATCATCACCGACGCCGCCATCCACCCCGGCAACATGGGCGGGCCGCTCATCACGCTCGAGGGCGAGGTGGCCGGGATCAACGCGATCGCGTGGACGAACGGCCTCGGGCTCGCCGTCCAGGCCGAGACGGCGTGGCGCGTCGCGAACCAGATCATCGAGTACGGCGAGGCCACCCACCCCTGGCTCGGCTTCGGCGGCGAGCCCGAGGTGATCGACGAGGCGCTCGTGCGGGTCTTCGACCTCCCGTACGACCGCGGCGTCTCGGTCGCGTACGTCGCCAAGGACGGGCCCGGCGTGCGGGCAGGCGTCGAGCCCCTCGACCTCGTCGTCAGCGTGGACGGGCACCCGGTCGCGAGCCTCGGCGCGATCCGGCGCCGGCTCTCGCGCTTCCGGCCCGGCGAGACGGCGACCCTCACCGTGCTCCGGGGCGGCGAGCTCGTCGACCTGCGCATGCCGGTCGAGAACATGCCGCGCCTCGCGCAGGCGGACAGCGGATGAGCCGCCGCGTTCCCGCCCGGAAGCGGATGGCCGGCGCGCGGCTCGCCTGCGCCTTCGCGGCCGGCCTGGCGCTCGTCCTGGCCGCCGGGTGCACCGTGGGCGGCGGCTCCCGCCCGGCGGGCGGCGGGGCGTCTCCGTCGGAGGTGGCCGAGCTCGAGGCGCGCCTTTCCGAGGTCTCGGCCCAGGCGGCCTCCGCCTCCGAGCGCGCGGCGCGCTATCGCCTCGCCGACCCCAGCCGCCCCGAGGACCTCGTGCGGCTCGGGTACCTTCTCGAGAAGCAGTCGCGCATGGCCGTGCGCGGCGCCGAGGAGGCCTGGCTCTCCCTCGGCGACTACGGCGGGCCGCCCTTCGACCAGGCGATCCTCGGCCAGCTGCGCGCCGAGCTCGCAGCCCTCGCCACCGACGCCTACGTCGACGCGATCGTCGAGGCCGTGGCGCAGGAGTTCCAGGCCGGGGAGGGCGGCTTCGCCTACCCCGACCGCGAGGACGTGCTCGAGCTCTCGCTCGTCTCGCGCCAAGGCGACCGCGCCACCATCCGCGAGCGGCTACGCGAGCATTTCCCCGCCACCGACTTCGGCGGCGGCGAGTTCACGTCGGTCGTGACGAACCGGATCGAGCTCGAGCGGACGCCGGAAGGGTGGCGGCTCGCCGAGGTCGTCAACGAGAGCGCCGGGAGCGAAGGCGCCTCGGAGACGGGCGGGAGCCGGTGACGGTCGCAAGCCTGGTGCCGGAGGTGGGATTCGAACCCACACGGCCGCTTCGGGCCACACGAGTTTGAGTCGTGCGTGACTGCCGATTCCACCACTCCGGCGTTCGCGATGCGATGATAGCAGCCGCGCGGGACGGGCGCCAAACCTCCTGGGAACGGCTTCTTTTCGCGTACGATTCCACCAGAGGCGCGAAGGCGGCAGGATCGCTCCGGCGCGCTCCGAACGAGACGGCGAGGTGCGGCCCGTGCAGACCGAGGACGATTTGATCCGCGAGGCGCAGCGCGGGCAGGTCGCGGCCTTCGAGCGGCTCGTCGAGCGCCACCAGGCGAAGGTCTACTCGCTCGCCCTCCGCCTCTGCGGGAACCGCGACGACGCGGCCGACATGGCTCAGGAGGCGCTGCTCAAGGCCTTCCTGAGCCTGCCGAACTTCCGCGGCGGGTCCTCGTTCGGCACGTGGCTCTACCGGATCACGACGAACGTGTGCCTCGACGAGATGCGGCGGCGCAGCCGCCGGCCGCAGACGCTCGGCGAACGCGAGGAGCTGCCGGCCTACCAGCCCTGCGACCCGGCGCCCGGCCCCGAGCTCCGGGCGCTGCAGCACGAGGAGCGGCGCGCGCTCGAGGCGGCGATCGCGTCGCTTCCCCAGGATTTCCGCGTGCCGCTCGTCCTGCGCGACGTCGAAGGGCTTTCGTACGAGGAGATCGCGCGCGCCACGGGGCTCGCCCTCGGCACCGTGAAGTCCCGCATCCATAGGGCGCGGCTTCAGCTGCGGGAGCGGCTCGCCCCGGAACTTTTCCCTCTGGGGGACGTCTCGGCCAGTGAGGGAGGGCGGCCGTGAGCTGCAGCTTCGACCGCGAACGGCTGGCGGCCTACGCGGGCGGGGAGCTCGAGGCAGCCGAGCGGCGCGAGGTCGAGGAACACGTGGCCGGCTGCGCCGAGTGCCGCGCCATGCTCGAAGGGCTCTCGCGCATCGTGGCGGCGCTCCGGGAGTTGCCGGCCTTCGAGCCGCCGCCCGACTTCCAGGCCGTCCTGCGCGAGCGACTCATCGCGCACGCGAGCGGCTGGTTCGAAGCCTCGGCGCGCGAGGCGGCGGGCGGGGGTGCGGGCGCGGGGCGCGTCGTGCCCCTGGCGCGAGCGGCGGCGCCGGCGCGCGAGGGGCGCGCGCCCGTCGCGGCGGCCGAACCCGGCCCGCGCCGCCCGCCGCGCGCGGGCGGCGG
>JADGHG010000147.1 GCA_019689585.1 Clostridia bacterium | reverse complement strand
CAGGCCGGCTCCGCCTCCGAGGCCGAGGCCCCGACGAGGCCCGTCTACTACGTCGTCACCCGCTCGCGCGTCATGGCGCTCACCTTCGACATCAGCTGGGGCACGCAGGCGGTGGGCGAGGTCCTCGCCGTCTTGCGCGACTACCGCCAGCCGGCGACCTTCTTCCTCTCCGGGCCCTGGTCGTCGGCGCACCCCGAGATCGTCCGCCGCATCGCGAAGGACGGCCACGAGATCGCGAGCCACGGCGAGGCGCACGTCAACCTGAGCCGGGAGAGCGACGCCGCCATCGCCGAGAACCTGGCCACAGCCGACGCGGTCCTCACGGAGCTCGCCGGCCGGAAGCCGCGCTTCTTCCGACCCCCGAACGGCGACTTCGACGCGCGCGTCGTCCGCATCGCCGCCTTGCGCGGGGAGGAGACGGTCATCTGGAGCATCGACTCGCTCGACTGGCTCCGCCGCGACCCGGACGAGATCGCGCGCCGGGTCGTGGCGGGCGCCTTCCCCGGCGCCATCATCCTCTTCCACGCGAGCGACTCGGCGCCGGCGACGGCCGCTGCGCTGCCGCGGGTCTTCCGGGAGCTCGGCGAGATGGGCTACCGGCTCCTGCCGCTCGGCGAGCTCCTCGCCTACGGGCCGCCGGCGCGCGAGGACCCGCGCGGCCGGCCGTACAAGCCGAACATGGCCGGCGCCGGGCGCTAGGCGGCCGGGGCCGGAAGGCGACCGCGCGCGCGAAGCCCTGTAAGGGAACGGTAACATCGGCGCGGCCAGGGGCGGCTGGCACGGGCCGAGAAAGCTCCCATCATGATGGCCGGCTGGAAGCGGCGCGTCCTCGCCCTCTCGGCCGGCCTGGCCCTCGTCGCCCTCTGGCCGGGGCCGGCCGGCGCCGCCTCACCGTTCAGCTACTACGAGCCGTTGCCGTCGGGCGTCGTCGGCGTCACCCAGCCCGTCCTCTCCGTCCGCATCGTGCTGGCGGAAGGCTCGGACCCGGCGGGGCTCGCCTACCGCGTGACGCTCGACGGACAAGAGGTGCCGGCCGCCTTCGACGGGCAGTTCCTCACGTACCGCCCTCCCGCCCCGCTCGCGCCGGGGCCGCACGGCGCCACAGCCTCGATCTCGTTCGGCGGGTACGCGGCCGACCTCTCGTGGAGCTTCGTCGTCCAGCCGGCCGGCCCGAGCACGGCGCCGTCCTCCGCGCTCGAGGAGCTGGCCCAAAGGGCGGTGAACGAATACCGGCTCGCGGCCGGCCTCGACCCGCTTACCGCCGATCCGGCCTTGGCGCGGGCTGCGCGCTCGCACGCCGTCTTCTACGCCACGAACGCCGACCGCTACGGCGGGATCTCGCTCTCCGTGCACGAGGAGAACGCGAGCTGGCCCGGCTTCACCGGCGTCGACCCCTGGGACCGCACGGCCTACTGGGGCTACGCCGGCAACCCGGCCGAGAACATGGCCTTCGCGCGCGGGACGGTCGAGGCCGTCGACGTGTGGGTCGACTCCGTCTACCACCGCTTCCCCGTCCTCGACCCGGGCGCGCTCGCGGCCGGCTTCTACCTCACGGGCGACCCGGGCGTCGACGACACCTTGCCCGTCACGGTGATGGAGTTCGGCGACTGGCGCGACGGCGGCAAAGAGGTGCCGAGCTCGGCGACCGTCGTCTACCCCGCGCCGAACCAGTCGGGCGTGCCGCTCTCGTTCCTCGCGGGCGAGGTGCCCGACCCGCTCTCGGCCTTCCCCGGGGCCAGCTACCCGGCCGGGTATCCGGTGACGCTCCAGTTCCCGAGCCCGCACACGGTGGCGCTCCAGGTGACGACGGCGACGCTCGCCACTCTCGACGGCAAGGCTGTCCCGGCCTGGGTCCTGGCGCCCGGCCTGAGAAGCGTCGACCCCGCGCTCGCCCACCTCGGCCAGGCCGTGGCGATCCTGCCGAAGGCGCCGCTCAAACCGCTCACTTCGTACCGGGCGCGCATCGCCGGCCGCTACCAGGACGACGGCGGCGCCTGGCACCCCTTCGACCGCACCTGGACGTTCCGCACCGGCCGCTGGGACTTCCCGCAGGCGGAGAGCATCATCCGCTCGTACTCGGGGACGACGATCACGGCGCTGCGCCTCACCTGCGGGGCGGACGTCTCGCGGGCCTCGGTCTACGTCGACGGCCGGCCGGTCGAGGCGCTGACGCACCCGACGCCCGAGACGCTGCAGTTCGCCCTCCCGCCCGGGACGTACACGTCGCGGAGCGTCCTCACGATCCAGCAGCCCGACGGCGGGCCGGCCGAGCGCTGGGTGGGCTTCCTCGGGAGCGACCGGGTCGTCGTGCCGGGCAAGGACGACTGGCAGACGATCGACGCCGTGGTCGGCTCGGCCCGCTATCCGCTCGCGGCCGGCCTCGCCGGCGGCGAAGCCTTTCTGCCGGTCGGGCTCCTGCGCGCGCAGGGCGCGAGCGACCGGACGCTCCCCGACGGCGAGGTCGTCTGGGCGGACGCTTCGGGACACCTGCTCGGCGCCTTCCGCTGGGGCGACGCCGTCGCCTACCTGCCGTCGGGCGCCCAGGGGCTCGCCCGCCTGGCGATGTCGCTGCCGCCCCGGCAGGTCGGCACCCTCGGGTACGTGCCGCTCGACCTCGCGCAGAAGCTGCTGCGCCCTCTCGGCCAGTTCGCGCGCTACGACGCGGCGTCCAGGACGGCGTATGTGTACCCGTGGCTCGCGGACGTCACCGGCCACTGGGCCGAGGCCGAGGTGCGCGACCTCGCCGGCCGCGGTGTGATCAGCGGGTTCGAGGACGGGCTCTTCCACCCCTCGCTCTCGCTCTCGCGGGCGCAGTTCCTCAAGATGCTCGTGGCATCGCTCGTCCTCCCGCTCCGGCCGGGCGACACGGGCGGCATGCCGATCGCGCCGAACCACTGGCTCGTCGCCCAGGGCTGGCTCGGAGCGGCCGTGACGGCGGGGCTCGTCGCCCCGGCCGACTACCCGGGCGGCTTCGACCCGGACGCCGGCATCCCGCGGCTCGAGATGGCGCACCTCATGCTCCGCTGG
>JADGHG010000003.1 GCA_019689585.1 Clostridia bacterium | reverse complement strand
GGCCGAGGAGGCGCGCGTCCTCTACGTGGCGCTCACGAGGGCGCGCGACCGCCTCGTGCTCGTCGGTTCGGTGAGCGAGCTCGCCGACCGGCGCCTCGCTTGGGAGCTCGACGCGCCCGGTCCGGGCGAGCCGATCCCGCAAGGGGCCTTCTTCGCCGCCCGCACCTACCTCGACTGGGTCGTGCCGGCGGCCCTCGCCGAGGCCGAGGCGGGCGAGCCGCCCTGGTCGCTCACGTTCCACGCCGCCGAAGAGCTCGAGGCCCACTTCGACGGCGCGCGCGGCCCGGGCGGCGCGGAGCCTCCGGGCGCCCGGCCCGCCGGCCCGGCCGCCGCGTCCGGCCAGGCCCCCGTAGGCGAAGGCGACGCTGGAGGCGAGGGGGAGCTGGACAGGCGGACGGCGGAGCTCGCCGCCCGCCTCACCTTCGCGTACCCCTACGGGGCGCTCGCCGACCGGCCGGCGAAACGGGCGGCCAGCGACTGGGAGTGGCCGGCCGATCCCGGCGGGGAGGAGGCCGCGCCGCTCGGCGAGGCGAAGCCCGCGCGGGGCGGGGCGTCCGTCCGCCCCCGTCCTTTGGCGTCCGGAGGCTCGGGTGAGCCGACGGGGGCCGAGGTCGGGACGGCGCTCCACCTCGTCTTCGAACACCTGCCCCTCGTGCCGGGGCGGCCGCCGGGCGAGGCGGAGGTGCGCGCCACCCTCGAGCGGCTCCGAGAGCTCGGGTACGTACGCGAGGCGGCCGCGGGCGCCGTCGACCCGGCCTGGGTGACGTCCTTCTTCGCGAGCGAGGTCGGGCGGAGGATCCTCGCGCACCCGGAGGACGTCCGCCGCGAGTGGATGTTCACCCTCGGCCTCGGCGCCTCCGAAGCCTACCCGGGCGTCGTCGCGGCGCCCGACGACCTCGTCGTCGTCCAGGGCGTCGTCGACCTTTTGGCCGGGCCGCGCGCGTACGAGGGCGGTGAGCCCGGCTGGCTCCTCGTCGACTTCAAGACGGACCGGGAGCCCGCCGGCGGGGCGGCCGAGCTCCTGCGGCGGCACGAGGGGCAGGTGCGCACGTACGCCCGCGCCGTGCGCGAGATCACGGGCGTCCCCGTGCGCGAGGCGTACCTTTACTTGGCCGCCTTGGGCGAGGTGGTGCCGGTCGGGCTCGGGGCGGCCGGGGCCGCCTCGTCGTGAGGCGCGTGCTTGGCGATGAAGCGGTCGAGCGCGTCGCGCACGCGGCGGGCGCCTTCGAGGTCGAGGTGGGCGTTGTGCGTGAGGATCCAGACGCGCGGGGCGGCGGCGCCGCTGTCCTTCACCTTGACCGGGGTCCCGTGCTCGTCGACGAACTCGGTGTACACCTCGAGGCCCTGGGTGGTGAAGCGGCCGTGCTCCTCGGACAACGCGCCATCCCTCCGGGTCCACCGCATTCTACCCCAGGCCGGGCGAGCCCAGCGAGAAGGGGAAGCGCCCGCGGCCAGAGAAGTGTGACTGCCATATGTACAGTGAGGCTGTCCGCGTCGAGCCGGCGGAGACGCTCGCGGACTTCGCCGCCATCGAGCGCATCCAGGCCGAGACGTGGAGCCCGTCCGTCGTCGTCCCCGCGAACGTCCTCATGGTGACGGTCGAGTGCGGCGGCATGGCGCTCGTCGCCCGCCTGGGCGGCGAGGTCGTCGGCTTCGTCTACGCCCTCCTCGCCTACGACGGGCGGCGCGCCTGGCTCTGGTCGCACATGGCGGCGGTGCGGCCGGGCTTCCGGGGGCTCGGGGTCGGCACCGCCTTGAAGCGCCGCCAGTACGAGATCGCGCGCGCGCGCGGGCTCCCCCTCATCACCTGGACGTTCGACCCGCTGCAGGCCGGGAACGCGAACTTCAACCTGAACGTGTTGGGCGCGCTCGTGCGCCGCTTCCTGCCGAACCACTACGGCGAGATGGACGACCCGCTGAACCGCGGCGTCCCCTCGGACCGGTTCTGGTGCGAGTGGTGGGTGACGGACGCCGCCGCGCCCCCGGCCTCGCCCGCGGACGGCGAGGGGGTGGAACCCGAGGTGCTGCTCGCCGCCGTGCCGCGCGAGGACGGCCTCGTCGTCCCCCGGGTCGGCCGGGCGCTCGACGCGCTCCGCGGCCCGTCCCCGGGCGGATCGGATGGCGGAGGCTCGGGCGGCGCCCTCCCCATCCACGCGTTCCGCGCGCCCGAGCCGCCCCCGGCCGCCGCGGACCGTATCGCCCCCATCCGTTGGCTGGTCGAGATCCCGCTCGACTACCAGGACATGAAGGCGCGCGACATGGGGCTCGCGAAGGAGTGGCGGGCGGCCTCGGCGGAGGTGGCCCAGCGAGCGTTCGCCGCGGGCGCGCTGGCCGTCGCCTTCCGGCGGGACCGGGCGCGCGGCGTCGGCGCCTATGTCCTCGTCGACGGAGGGGGTGGGGCGGGGTGAGGCTCGAACGCGTCCGGCTGCACGTCCTGCGCATGCGGATGAAGGAGCCCTTCCGCACGAGCTTCGGGGTCGAGGAGGAGAAGCGCGTCATCCTGGTCGAGGCCGACGTCGAAGGCGCCGTCGGCGTGGCCGAGTGCGTCGCGATGGTCGAGCCCCTCTACAACGAGGAGTGGGTCGAGGGCGCGTTCCTCATGCTGAGGGACTTCCTCGCGCCGGCCCTTCTCGGCGCCGACTTCGACCACCCGCGCGAGGTGGCGCCGAAGCTCGACTTCATCCGCGGGAACCGCATGGCGAAGTCGGCGATCGAGAGCGCGATCTGGGACGCCTACGCCAAGGCGCGCGGCATCCCCCTCTGGGAGGCGCTCGGCGGGAGCTGGCGGCCGATCCCGGTCGGCATCTCGGTCGGGATCCAGCCCTCGCCCGAGGCGCTCGTGCGGAAGGTCGAAGGCTACCTGGCGGCCGGCTACCGGCGCGTGAAGCTCAAGATCGCCCCCGGCGCCGACCTCGAGTACGTGGCGGCCGTGCGCCGCGCCTTCCCCGACGTGCCCGTCATGGTCGACGCCAACTCGGCCTACCGGCTCGCCGATGCCGACCACCTCGCCCGGCTCGACGACTACGACCTCATGATGATCGAGCAACCGCTCGGCCACGACGACATCGTCTGGCACGCGCGGCTGCAGTCGCGGCTCCGGACGCCGATCTGCCTCGACGAGAGCATCCACACGCCCGAGGACGCCGAGAAGGCGATCGCGATCGGCGCCTGCCGCGTCGTGAACGTCAAGATCGGGCGGGTCGGGGGGCTCGAGCGCTCGCTCGAGCTCCACGACGTCTGCCGCGCGGCCGGCGTGCCCGTCTGGTGCGGCGGCATGCTCGAGACGGGGATCGGCCGCGCCCACAACGTCGCCATCACGACGCTCCCCGGCTTCACGCTCCCCGGCGACACGGCGGCGAGCTCCCGCTACTGGGACGAGGACATCATCGAGCCGCCCGTCGTCGTCACGCCGGAGGGCACCATCCTCCCGCCGAAGGGGCCCGGCATCGGCTACGAGGTGCGCTGGGACCGGATCGCCCGCGTGCGGGAGGCCGAGGCCGAGCTCGTCCCGAGCTGAACCGCCGGGCGCCGCGCCCGGGCGCGCGCGCCGCCTACCGGGCGCGGGCGAGGCGCGGCTCCCAGAGCGCCGCTCCCGAGACGCAGAGGGCCGCCAAGAGGGCGCCGAGCGCGACGGCGGCCGGCGCCCCGACGAGGTCCGCGGCCGCGCCCAGCGGCAGCTGGCCGAGCGGCATCATCCCGAGCATCGTGAGCGTGTACATGCTCATGACGCGCCCCCGCATGCGGTCGTCGACGCCGAGCTGGAGCAGCGTCTGCAGCGTGGCGCTCGCCAGGATCGAGAAGGCCCCCGATAGGAGCAGGAGGAGCGCGGCGAGGACGAGGCTCCGCGCGTAGGCGAAGCCGACGAGCGTGCCGGCGAGTCCGAGCGAGGTCGCGAGGAGGAGTCGGCCTTTGCCGCCCACCTCCCCGAGCGCGGCGAGCGAGAGCGCCCCGGCCACCGTCCCCGCGCCCGGCGCCGCCGACAGCCACCCGAGGCCGCGCACGCCGACGGCGAGGACGTCGCGCGCGAAGACGGGCAGGAGCGCCTGGTAGCCGCGCGCGAAGAAGCTCGTGCCTGCGGCCGTGACAAGGAGCGCGAGGATCACCCGCCTCCGCCGCACGTAGGCGAGCGCCTCCGCCAGGTCGCCGAGGAGCGAGCCGCCCGGGCGCCCCGGGGAGCCGGCCGCGCCCGAGGGAAGGCGCATCCGGCGAAGCGCGAGGATGACGATGCCGAAGCTCAGCCCGTTCACGAAGAAGCAGCCGCCTGTGCCGATCGGCGCGACGAGCGCCCCGCCGAGGGCCGAGCCCAGGATGGCGGCGCCGTTGAAGGTCATCGAGTTGAGCGAGATGGCGTTCAGGAGGAGCTCGCGCGGCACGAGGGCCGGCAAGAGCGCCTGGCGCGCCGGCTGGTCGAAGGCCAGGACGGCGGCCGCGAGGAAGCTCGTCGCCAGCACGTGCCACGGCCTCACCCAGCCGAGCCAGGTGTCGACGGCGAGCGCGAGGGCGAGGGCGGCCGAGGCGGCGTTCGTCGCGTAGAGGAGGCGGCGACGGTCGAAGCGGTCGGCGAAGGTGCCGCCGACGAGCGAGAGGGCGACGAGCGGCACGGCGCGGCTTGCCCCGACGGCGCCGAGGTAGGCGGAAGAGTCGGTGAGCTCGTAGACGAGCCAGCCCTGCGCGACCGTCTGGATCCAGGACCCGACGTTCGAAAGGAAGAGGCCGACCCAGAAGAGACGGAAGTTCGGCTCGCCGAGCGCGGCCACGGCCTTCGGCCAGGCGCGGCGCGGTGTCGCCGTGCGGGCCGGGGCCACCGCCCCGGCCCCGCCCGGGCCGGGAAGGCCCCCGTCGCCGTCTGTGCCTTGCGGTCTCGCCGGAGATCCCTCGCGTTCCGAAGAAACCGATTCGGCACCTCGGCGCGCCGATTCCTTCGACGCCCGAAGGACGCCTTCAGCCGGCGAGCGCGCGCGCGAGGTCGCGCCGGAGGTCCTCGAAAGCTTCGATGCCGACCGAGAAGCGGACGAGCCCGTCGCCGATGCCGAGCGCGTGCCGCTCGGCCGGGGTGAGGCCGCGGTGCGAGCTCTCGGCCGGGTAGAGGACGAGCGAGTGGCAGTCGCCGAGGGTCGTGGCGGGCACCCAGAGCCTCACCGAGGCGAGGAGCCGCGAGGCGGCTGGCCGGCCGCCCGCGAGATCGGCCGAGACCATGGCCCCCGGGCCGCGGAGGACGCGCCGCGCCACCTCGTGATCGGGGTGGTCAGGCCGGCCGGGATAGTGGACGCGGGCGACGGCCGGGTGGCCGGCGAGCCAGTCGGCGAGCCGGGCGGCGTTCTCCTCCTGGCGGGCGAGGCGCACGTGGAGGGTCCTTAGGCCGCGCAAGGCGAGCCAGGCGTCGAAGGGGGAGGGCACCGAGCCGATGAGCTTCGTGCGCGCCGAAAGGAGCTCGCGGTCCGCGGCCGAGCTGAGCACGGCGCCCCCCAGGACGTCGCCGTGGCCGGCGAGGAACTTGGTTGTGCTGTGGACGACGAAGTCGGCGCCCCACTCGGCCGGCCGGGCGCCAAGCGGCGTGGCGAAGGTGTTGTCGACGACGACGCGCGCCCCGGCCGCCTTCGCGAGCCGCACGAGCTCCGGGCCGTCCGCCACGCGCAGGAGCGGGTTCGAGACGGACTCGAAGAGGAAGGCGGTCGGCCGGGTCTCGGCGAGCGCCTGGGCGACGGCCCGGAGGTCGGTCGCGTCGACCGTCCTCACCTCGACGCCGAGGGGGGCGAAGTGGTCGCGGGCGAGGGCGAGCGTCGCGCCGTAGACGTCCCGGGAGAGGAGGAGCGACGTCCCCGGGCCGAGACCCGCGGCGGAGAGCGCGGCGAAGACGGCCGCCATGCCCGAGGGGTACGCGCACGCCGCCTCCGTGCCCTCGAGGGCGGCGAGCGCCTCCTCGAGGGCGGCCACGGTCGGGCTTCCGAAGCGGGCGTAGCTGTACCGCCCCGGCTCGCCCGCCATCGCGCGGTCGAGGTCCTCGGCCGTCGGGTGCCAGTAGGCGGTGCTCAGGTGGATCGGCGGCGAGGTCGGGATGCCGGCCGTGCGGGGAAGGCCCGTCTCGCCGTCGCCGCGCCAGCCGGGCCGGCCGGCGTGCACGGCGAGGGTGGCCGGCTGGAGCTCCTCGGCGCGCCCGCCTTCGCCGCCCACCGTCCCTCGGGCCCGGGCGGCCGTCCGCTCTTCGTCCCCCATCGTGCGACCTCCCGCTCGTTGCGAAGGCATTCGCGGCCCGCGTGGGGAACTCCCCCCGAGCGTCCCAAGCGAGGAGAAGGGGGAGCGGGCTAGGGTGGCACGGGGCATCCAGGCGGAGGATCTCTTCCGGTTCGAGTGGGTCGGCGACGCGCAGATCTCGCCGGACGGCCGGCGCGTCGCCTTCGTGCGCACGCGCGCCGACCGGCGGCGGAACGGGTACGAGTCGTCCATCTGGCTCCTCGACCTCGACCGGCCGGAGGCCGGGCCGCGGAGGCTGACCTTCGCTGGGCCGCCCGAGGGCCTCGGGGTGGACGAGAATCCGCGCTGGTCGCCCGACGGCCGCCGGCTCGCCTTCACGAGCAACCGCTCGGGGAAGCCGCGCGTGTACGTCCTCGACCTGGCGATGGGCGGCGAGGCTCAGCCCGTGACGAGCGAGGAGGCGGGCGCGGGCGAGCTCGCCTGGTCGCCCGACGGCCGCCGGCTCGCCGTCGCGCTTCGCGACCCCGAGAGGAAGGACGACGACGAGCGCCAGGCGGGCGAGCCGAAACCGACCTGCCGGCGCATCACGAAGCTCCGGTACAAGTTCAACGGCGCGGGCTTCCTCGACCCCGACCGCCGGCGCCACATCCACCTCGTCGACGTCGAGACGGGCGAATCGCGCCAGCTCACCGACGGCCCCTTCGACGAGTCGCAGCCGACCTTCTCCCCGGACGGACGCCTCCTCGCCTTCGTCTCGAACCACCGCGTCGACGACCCGGACGAGAGCTGGTCGGACGTATTCGTCGTGCCGGTCGAGGGCGGCGAGCCCCGCCGGCTGACGCCGAGCCGAGGACCGTCGCAGTCGCCGGCCTTCTCCCCGGACGGTCGCCTCCTCGCCTACGTGGGGCACGACCAAGGCGACCAGGTCGCGAACCAGGACCTCTGGATCGTGCCGGTCGAGGGCGGCGAGCCGAGGAATGTCACGCGCGCCTTCGACCACACGGCCGGCAACTCGGTCGGGGCCGACGCGCGTTGGGACCACGGGCCCTCGCGCCCCGTCTGGAGCGCGGACGGCCGCGAGGTGTTCCTCACCTTCACGGAGCGCGGGGAGGCGCCGCTCTTCGCCGTCGAGGTCGAGACGGGCCGCGTGCGCCGCGTGACGGCCGACCCGGTCGTCGTGACCTCGTTCACCGCCGCGCCCGGGGCAGGAATCGCGGCCTACGTCGGCGCCGGCTTCCTCGCGCCCGGCGACCTCTACACCGTCGGGCTCGACGGCCGGGGCGCCCGCCGGCACACGGCCTTGAACGACGCGCTCTTCGCCGAGACGGGCCTCTCCGAGCCCGAGCACTTCACGGTCATCGCCGACGACGGCGCCGAGATCGACGCCTGGATCATGAAGCCCCTCGGTCTCGCGCCCGGCGCCAAAGCCCCCCTCGTGCTCGAGATCCACGGCGGCCCGCACTCGGCGTACGGCCGCGCCTTCTTCCACGAATTCCAGCTCCTCGCCGCGCGCGGGTTGGGCGTGCTCTTCTCGAACCCGCGCGGCTCGACGGGCTACGGCCAAGCCTTCACCCGAGGTTGCGTCGGCGACTGGGGCGGCCGCGACTACCAGGACCTCATGCAGGTCGTCGACGAGGTGCTCCGGCGCTTCGGCTGGATCGACCGCGAGCGGCTCGGCGTGACCGGCGGAAGCTTCGGCGGGTACATGACGAACTGGATCGTCACCCAGACGGACCGCTTCCGCGCCGCCGTCACCCAGCGCAGCATCTCGAACCTCTACAGCATGTACGGGACGAGCGACATCGGCTTCCACTTCAACCGGCGCGAGCTCGGCGACGCCGAGCTCTGGGAGGCCGAGGACCGCATCATGGAGCGCTCGCCGATCCGGCACGCGAGAAACGTCGCGACGCCGCTCCTCATCATCCACTCCGACGAGGACTACCGCTGCCCGATCGAGCAGGCCGAGCAGTTCTACGTCGCGCTCAAGCGGCTCGGGAAGACGGTCGAGTTCCTCCGCTTCTCGGGCGAGAACCACGAGCTCTCGCGCTCCGGCCGGCCGGTCAACCGCATCGAGCGGCTCGGCGCGATCGTCGGCTGGTTCGAGCGCCACCTCCTCCAGGCGGCCGAGCCGGCCGCCGAGGGGGACGAGGCCGGCGAGGCCCGCCCGGCCGCCTCGGGCGGGGCCGGTGCGTGACGGGCGCGGACCTCGTCCTCGTCGCGCTCGCCCTGGCCTTCGCCTGGAGCATGGGCGCCCACTACACCGGCGCCTGCATGGGCATGCCGTACGCGGCCGGCGCCCTCGACCTCGTCCGATCGCTCGCCGTCGTCGCGGGCTTCTCGCTTCTCGGCGCCACCCTCGCGAGCCACGCCGTGCAGCACACGGTGGCCTTCGCGCTCGTCGACGCCCGCGCGATGGGCGTGGCCCCCGCCATCGCGGTCGTGGCCTCGGCCTTCCTTCTCACGACGCTCTTCACGTACCTCAAGATGCCGACCTCGACGATCCAGATCCTCGTCTTCTGCGTGGCGGGCGCGGCGACGGCGGCCGGTGCGGCCGTCCACTGGGCGACCGTCCTGCGCCTTGCGGGCGTGTGGGTGGCGGCGCCGCTTTCGGCGACCGTCCTCGGCTTCCTCCTCTCGCGGGCCCTCGTGCGCCACCCCGTCCTCGGGCGGGCGGTAGAAGGCGCGGCGAGCGCGGGTCGGCGGGGCGCCGGAGCGGGCGTGGCCGCCTTCCTCATCGGCGTGGGCGTCGCGGTCTCCTTCACCATGGGCGCGAACGACGTCTCGAACGCGAGCGGCGTGCTCCTCATGACGGGGCTCATGGGCACCTGGGGCGCCGCCTTCACGGGCGGGCTCGGGCTGGCCCTGGGCGCCCTCACGTGGGGGCGGCCGCTCCTTTCGGCCGTCGCCTACGACATCGTCCGGGTCGACGCGGGCGTGGCCGTCGCGGCCCAGGCGGTCCAGGCGCTCGTGGTCCTTGTGGCCGTCGTCTTCGGCTATTTCACGTCGCTCAACCAGGCGATGGTCGGGGCCCTCGCCGGCGCCGGGCTGGCGCGCGGGCTCGAGACGGTGCACTGGCGCACGGTGCGAGGGATCCTGGCCGGGTGGGCCGTCGGCCCCGCGGCCGGGTTCGCCGTGGCCTACGCCGGCGGGCGGCTCGTCGGCGCCCTCCTGCGCTAGGCCCCGAGCGCCTCTCGGATGTGCGCGACGAGCACCGCCTCGGGCACCATTCCCTCGATCGAGTGGACGCCGTTGATGACCGTCTTCGGCACCGCGTAGACGGAGTGGCGGTCGGCGAGCTCGGGGAACGAGAGGGCGTCGATCGCGACGGCCGTCACCCGCTCGCTCTCCATCGCCATCTGGTGCGCGAGCCGAACCGCCCGCGGGCAGTAGGGGCAGGTCGGCGTCGTGTAGACTTCGAGCTCGATGCGCACGCCGGGCTCCGCCAGGTCGGCGAGGCTCGCGAGGAAGGCGCGCGTCTCCTCGGAAAGGCCGGTCGTACCGCGGGCGACGTCGCGCACGTCCTCCACGAGGCTGCCGAACTCGTAGCCCGCCGGGGCGCCGAGGAAGCGGAAGCGCGGCGCCGGGCCGCCCTTCGCGCGGACGTACACGGCCGGGTGCGGTTCACCCACGAGGCCCTCGCGCCGGGCCGCCTCGGGGGAGAGCCGGAGGCTCGAGAGACGCGGCGAGGCCTCGGCCACCTCGGCGAGGAGCTCCGCGATCACGTCGGCCTCGTCGTCTTCCTCCCGGGCGACGAGCAGAAGCTCGACCTCCCGCTCGACATCGCCGAGGACCTCCGCCACCTTGCGCCGGATCTCGTCGCTGAGAAGGCGCTCCATCTTCCGGCCCCCCCTTCCCCGTGCCCACCTACGATACCCCGAACCGAGACCGGCTCCCAGGGCTCGCCGGCCGGCCGCGCCGACGGGCGCGCAGGCGGCGTGCTACGCTGGCTCCGGGGAGGCGGGGGAGAATGGCGAGCGCTGTGGCCAGCGGACCGCGCCCGGTGCGCGCGCCGCGCGGCAGGGAGCTGAGCTGCGCCTCCTGGCAGCTCGAGGCGCCGCTCCGCATGCTGATGAACAACCTCGACCCCGAGGTGGCCGAGCGGCCGGACGAGCTCGTCGTCTACGGCGGGGCGGGCAAGGCGGCCCGCAACTGGGAGGCCTTCGACGCGATCGTGCGGACGCTCCGCTCGATGGGGCCCGAGGACACGCTCCTCGTCCAGTCGGGCAAGCCGGTCGGCGTGTTCCGCACCCACCGCCTGGCCCCGCGCGTGCTCATCGCGAACGCCATGCTGGTCCCGGCCTGGGCCGACTGGGAGCACTTCCGCGAGTTCGACCGCCTGGGCCTCACGATGTACGGCCAGATGACGGCGGGCTCCTGGATCTACATCGGCACCCAGGGCATCGTCCAGGGCACGTACGAGACGCTCGCCGAGTGCGCGCGCCAGCACTTCGGCGGCTCCCTCGCGGGGCGGCTCGTCGTGACGGCCGGGCTCGGCGGCATGGGCGGCGCGCAGCCGCTCGCCGTCACGATGAACGGCGGAGTGGCGCTTGTCGTGGAGGTCGACCCGCAGCGCATCGAGAGGCGGCTCCGCACGCGCTATCTCGACCGCGCGACCGATTCGCTCGACGAGGCGCTCGCGCTCGTCCGCGAGGCTACGGCCCGCCGCGAGGCGCTCTCGGTCGGGCTCCTCGGCAACGCCGCCCTCGTGCTTCCGGAGCTCGTGCGGCGCGGCGTCGTGCCGGACGTCGTCACGGACCAGACCTCGGCCCACGACCCCTTGAACGGCTACGTGCCGAAGGGCCTTTCCGTCGCGGAGGCCGCGGAGCTCCGGCGGCGCGACCCCGACGAGCACGTGCGGCGCGCGCGGGCCTCGATGGTCGAGCACGTGCGGGCGATCCTCGACCTGAAGGCCCGGGGGGCCGTCGCCTTCGACTACGGCAACAACCTGCGCGAGCAGGCCGCGCTCGGCGGGCTTCCGCGCGACGAGGCCTTCTCGTACCCGGGCTTCGTGCCCGCCTACATCCGGAACCTCTTCTGCGAGGGCAAGGGGCCGTTCCGCTGGGTGGCGCTCTCGGGCGACCCCGAGGACATCCGCAAGACCGACCGCGCCATCCTCGAGCTCTTCCCCGAGAACGAGTCGTTGCGCCGCTGGATCGAGATGGCGGAGAAGCGCGTGCCGTTCCAGGGGCTCCCCGCACGCATCTGCTGGCTCGGCTACGGGGAGCGCGACCGGGCGGGCCTCTGCTTCAACGAGATGGTGCGCAGGGGGGAGCTCGCGGCCCCGATCGTCATCGGGCGCGACCACCTGGACGCGGGCTCGGTGGCCTCGCCCTACCGGGAGACCGAGGGGATGCGGGACGGCTCCGACGCCATCGCCGACTGGCCGATCCTGAACGCGCTCCTCAACACGGCCGCCGGCGCCACGTGGGTCTCGGTCCACCACGGGGGCGGCGTCGGGATCGGGTACTCGCTCCACGCCGGCATGGTCGTCGTGGCCGACGGAACGGACGAGGCGGAGGAGCGGCTCTCGCGCGTCCTCGTGACCGACCCGGGGAGCGGCGTCGTCCGCCACGCCGACGCCGGGTACGAGCGCGCCCTCGCGGTCGCCCGCGAGCGCGGCCTGCGCATCCCCATGCAGGAGTCCTGACGACGGCCCGGGCGTTCCGCACGCCGGGCGACGACGGTGCGCTCGCGGCGCCGGAGGCACGTCCGCCCCGGCGCGCCTCCTCGCGCCGCCCGCCGGGGGCGGCCTCGCATGGCCCCATGCCCACCCCTTGACGGCCCTGCAAAAAGTCGGCATCCTACGCTCGCCGAGGCGCGCGAGGCGGGCCTCACGCCCGTGCAGGCGCAGACCCTCCTCTTCGTCCGCGACACGAAGTCCTTCGCCACCTCGGTCGGGAATCTCGCGCGGCACCTGGGCGCCACGCACGCGAGCACCGTGGGCGTGGTGGACGGGCTCGTCGCCCGCGGGCTCCTCCGCCGCGAAGCCGACCCCCGCGACCGGCGGAGCACGCTTCTGCGCCTGACCGACGCCGGACGGCGCGCGGCCGACCGCCTCGAGCGCTGGGGCCACCTCCTGGGCGAGGCCCTCGCCGCGCTTCCGGTGGAGGAGCGCGGGACCCTCGAGCGCGGCCTCGGGGCGGTCATCTGGGCGCTTCGCGCGGCGGGGCACCTCGAGGTGGCGGAACCCTGCCGCGGGTGCGCGCACTTCCGCGAAAACGCGGCGCCCGGCTCGCCCGAGCCGCACCGCTGCAACCTCCTGCAGGCGTTCCTCTCGGAAGAGGAAGCGCGCAAGTACTGCCCCGACTTCACGCCGGCGGAGGCCTAGCGGGAGCGCGTCGGGACGAGGGATTGCACCGGCTGCCGCGGAATACGCAAGGAGAACCGGAAGGGTCCCGAAGGAGGTTGGGGTCATGTCGGACGCAGCCGTGCGGCCGGACGCCGGCGGGGCCATCGCGCCTTCCGCGGCCGCGGCGGACGGCGCCGTCGCGCCCGAGCTCGTCGCGCGTTTCTCCGCAGAGGCGAAGGCCGACCCGCTCGTGCGGGCGACGGCGAACGCCATCCGCAAGAACGGCGTCCAGGCCGTCGCGCTGAACCAGGACATCATCACCGCGCGGCCCTACACGTTCTCTCACGAGATCGAGACGGGGCCGATCACCCACCAGAAGAAGAGCGGCCGCTGCTGGATGTTCGCCGGGCTCAACACCCTGCGCGTCGCCGTGATGCGCCGGTGCAAGCTCAAGGAGTTCGAGCTCTCGCAGGCCTATCAGATGTTCTGGGACAAGTTCGAGCGCTCGAACTACTTCCTCGAGGCGATCATCGAGACCCGCGACGAGGACCTCCACGGCCGGCTCGTCGCCTGGCTCCTCGACGCGCCGCTCAACGACGGCGGCCAGTGGGACATGTTCGTGAACCTCGTCGAGAAGTACGGGGTCGTGCCGAAGTACGCGATGCCGGAGTCGTTCCACTCGAGCGACTCGGCCGGCATGAACCGCATCCTCACGCTCAAGCTGCGCGAGTACGCGAGGCGCCTCCGCGAGATGTACCACCAGGGGAACGCCTCCCTGGCCGAGCTCCGGGCCGAGAAGGAGCGGATGCTCGGCGAGGTCTACCGGCTCCTCGTCCGGTTCCTGGGCGAACCGCCGAGCCGCTTCGACTTCGAGTACCGCGACAAGGACGGCGACTTCCACCGCGACCCCGGGCTCACGCCGCAGGAGTTCCTCCAGGCGTACGTCGGGCTGGACCTCTCCGAGTACGTCAGCCTCATCCACGCCCCGACCGCCGACAAGCCCTTCGGCCGCACGTACACCGTCCAGTACCTCGGCTACGTCAAGGGCGGGCGGGACGTGCTCTACCTGAACGTCGAGATCGAGACCCTGAAGGAGATGGCGCTGCGCCAGCTCCTCGACGGCGAGCCGGTCTGGTTCGGGTGCGACGTGGGGAAGATGTCGGACCGCGCCTCGGGCGTCCTCGACGCGCGGCTCTACGACTACGAAGGCGTCCTGGGCGTGCGCTTCGACCTCGACAAGGCGGGGCGGCTCGACTACGGCGAGAGCCGCATGACGCACGCGATGGTCTTCACGGGCGTGAACCTCGTGAACGGGCGGCCGAACCGCTGGAAGGTCGAGAACAGCTGGGGCACGGAGCCGGGTCACCAGGGGTTCTTCGTGATGAGCGACGACTGGTTCGACGAGTTCATGTACCAGGTGGTCGTGAAGAAGAGCTACCTCCCGCCCGAGCTGCAGGAGGCGCTGAAGCAGCCGCCCATCGTGCTCCCGCCCTGGGACCCGATGGGCTCGCTCGCGCGCTGATACCCGGGGACTTCCGCCCGGCGGACGGGGGCGGGCCGTGGCCTGGGAGACCCGGCGAGGCGCGGCGGCGTTCGCTGTCCTCCCCTTCGGGGAGCGCGGCCTCCTCCTCCGCGTCGCGGTCGAGGGCCCCGATGTAGACGTCAACGGGCGGCTCCACGCCTTGGCCGGCCGGCTCCGCGCGGGGTTCGGCGGCCGGGCGGCGGCGGTCCTCGTCGGGTACGCTTCGCTGTACCTGGAGCTTTCCGGAGAGGCGGCGCCGGGTGGCCTCGCGCCCGCTGCCGAGCTTCTGCGTCGCGAGGCCGCGCGGCTTTTGAGCGGCCGCGGCGGGGAGGCCGCGCTCGCGCGCGCGGCGCCGCCCTCAACGGTCGTCATCCCGGTCCTGTACGGCGGCGCGCACGGCCCCGACCTGGCGGAGGTCGCGCGCCTTCTCCGGCGCACGCCCGAGGAGGTCGTGCGCCGGCATTCGGAGACGCGCTACCACGCCTTCTGCCTCGGCTTCGCGCCGGGCTTCGCCTACCTCGGCGCGCTGCCCGAGGATCTCGCGGTACCAAGGCTGCCCCAGCCGCGCACTCGGGTGCCCGCCGGGTCGGTCGCCGTCGCAGGCCGGCAGACGGCCGTCTACCCGAGCGAGAGCCCCGGCGGCTGGCGCATCCTGGGCCGAACCCCACGCCTCGTGTACCGGCCCTGGGAGGACCCGCCGGTCCTCATCCGCCCGGGCGACGCTGTGCGCTTCGAGCCCATCGGCGAGGCGGAGTTCCGGCGGATCGAGGAGCGCGAGGCGGCCGAGGCGGCCGCGTGGGAGACGCGCGTGCGCGAGGCTGCCGAGAGGGCGACCGAGGCGGCCTCGTGGGCGCTCCTCGTGCGCGAGGCCGGGCTTCTCACGACGGTCCAGGACCTCGGCCGAATGGCCTGGCGCGAGCTCGGCTTCCCGCTCGCCGGCGCCTTGGACCGCGGCGCGCTCCGGATGGCCAACCGGAGGGTGGGCAACCCCGACGGCGCGGCCGGGCTCGAGGTGACGCTGCGCGGCCCGGCGCTCGACTGCCGGGCGCCCGGGGGCGCCCCGCCGCGGCGCGTCGCGGTGGCGGGCGCGGACCTCGGCGCCGAGCTTGACGGACGGCCGCTCGCTCCGGGCGAGGTCGGAGAGCTGCGACCGGGTTCCCGCCTCGTCTTCCGCGGGCGGCGGAGCGGGCTTCGCGCGTACCTGGCGGTCGAGGGGGGATTCGACGTCCCGGTCGTCGGAGGGAGCCGCGCGACCGACCTGCGCTCGGGCATCGGCGGCCTTGCCGGCCGGGCGCTCCGGCCGGGGGACCTCCTGCCGCTCGGCACACCGCCCGGCGACGAGCACGCGCCGCACGCGCCGCACGCGGAAGCCCCCTGGGCGGGGCAGGGCGCGCGGGGGACCGGGCCTGCCCCAAGCGGTGCGCGAGGGGGCGTCGATCTCGTCACCGTCCGCGCCCTTACGGGCCCCGACGGCGGGTGCCTGGGCCCCTCGGCGAGCGAGACCTTCTTCGGTACGGTCTGGCGGGTCGGGCCCGCCTCGGACCGGATGGGCATGCGGCTCCTCGGCCCGGCCCTTCCAGTGTCCCCGGGGCGGGAGCCGCTCTCCGAGCCCATCCCGCACGGCACCATCCAGGTGACGGGCGACGGGACGCCCATCGTGCTCCTTGCCGATGCGCAGACGATCGGGGGCTACCCGAAGATCGCAGTGGTCTGCGAAGCCGACCTCGACCGCCTCGCGCAACTCGCGCCGGGCGCTCGGCTCCGCTTCGCCCGGGCCAAGGGGTAAGGGACCGGCCGGCGCGGGTCCGGGCGGGAACCTGGCGGCCGACGGCGAAGCCATCGCACGATGGGTGAGCCGCGGCGCCTCCCCGCCGACCTCATCGTCCACGGCGCGGGCGAGCTCGCGACCGCGTCGGGCGCGGCCGCGGAGACGGGCGCACCTTCCGGCCCACCCCGGCCGTTCGCCGGGCGGGCCCAGGGCGAGGCAGGGGTCGTCCCGGGCGGCGCCGTGGCGGCCTTCCGGGGCCGCGTCGTCGCGGCCGGCCCTGAGGCCGAGGTGCTCGCGGCGGTGGAGCTGACCCCCGACGCGACCGTCGTCGACGCCGAGGGCCGGCTCGTCACCCCGGGGCTCGTCGGCGCGCACACCCACCTCTGCTTCGCCGGCTGGCGGGCCGAGGAGTTCCGCATGCGCCTCGAGGGGCGCGACTATCGAGAACCTGAACTCGGGCGGCGGCATTCTGCGCACTGTGATCTCCGAGGCCGACCTCGGCCGTCTGGCCGAGCTCGCGCCCGGCGCCCGGCTGCGGTTCGGACGCGTCAAGCGGTGATGCACGGGGGGCAGCCGGTGCCGCCCTGTGGCGGGGCGGCACCGGCACTCGACCGGCCTTAATTCAGCCGTCGCCTAGGTCCTCGTTGAACCACCTCGCCCGGCCGTACTTTCCGGCCGCGAAGCACCCGACCTCGACCAGGAGTACGAGGCCGATCTTCCCAATGAGCGGTACGTAGTGCCATGAGCTGAAGGCCACACACAGGCTGAACCCCCAGCAGTACCGCGCTAGCCTTTCTAGCAGTTCCTTTCAACTCGTGTCAGACATCCTTGCCTCGGTCCTCGCGGAACTCGGCCAGGAAGCCCTTCATGCCCCCGTACTTCCGAGCGACGAACCACGCGACGCAGATCAGGAGCACCAAGGCGACCTTCCCGATGAGCGGTACGTAGCGCCACGACATCAGGGCCAGCAAGACGCTCCACGCTGCGAAGAACCGCGCGAGGATTTGAAGGAACTCCTTCCAACTCCGTATGGGGACCATTTTCAAACCCCTTAATTCGCGCATCCATTCGTGCATCCGCCTGTACCCGGTGTTGGCGGTGCGCCGCCGTCGACAGGGGCGCAAAGCACGTAGCACATGACTATGGCGGCTACGGGGTTCGGCCGCCTCCTCCCACCACCACGGCCGAGGTAGCCCGTGCCGCCCAGCCACGGGGCGGCACCGGCACTCAGCCAGTCTTGCCCTGGTCCTGACGGAATCCGGCCAGAAAGCCCTTCATCCGACCGTATTTCCGGGCCACGAAGTACCCGGACCCGACCAAGAGGACGAGGCCGATCTTCCCGATGAGCGGCACGTGGCTCCACAAGACCAGGGCCTCAGTCACACTCCACCCGAAGTAGAGCCGCCCCAGCAGTTCTAGGTGTTCCTTGCGGCTCCGTATCGGTGCCATCGTCAACCCCTTCTAGTTCGCGCATCCATTGGTGCATCCGCCCGTGCCAGGTGCCACCGGTCCCCCTCCAGGGGGAGGCGTGCAGATGACGTAGCAGAGGACGCCAGCTGCTAACTGTCCCTCCAGAGTTACCGGGTTTAACGTATACCACACGACGACCGGGCACACTACACCACAGATCAGTCCACCCACGTAACTGTCGGCGGACACCCCGCCACCGCTTGCGCCGGTGGCACTTCGGTTCGCCGGCTTGGGCAGGGACACGTGCCCCACGTCCTGAACCACGGTCGGCTCCCCGCGGGTTCCCTCAAGCGTGACCGTCGATCCCCGGGCACTCACCGTCATCGACGCCCGATAGACCAAGGTCTGGCCCTCCGGGGTCGTGACGATGAGGATGCCCAGGAACTCCGGCGTCTGCGTGGCGGCGGGGACGAACGTGGAGAGGGTGCCATCCGTGGCGGTGTACGTCACGGCGCCCTGGGTCAGCAGTCCGGCGGCCCCCAGGTGCCGTTCGCCGAGCACCCCTAGGACCTCTGTCGCTGAGGCGGGCCTCCACTGGCCCTGGTTCGTGGCCCCCGCAATGGCAGAACTGGAGATGGTGACGATCGCGGCCACCAAAAGCAGTACGGCAGTTCCGCGCAGCCACACGCTCATCCCTCGCACTCCCTTCCTAGAGTCTAGGTGGCTAAGCCACCCACCCGACGGCTACGTTCTCAGCCCTTCTCGCCCCACCTCCCCCCGCTTGTGCCCGACTTCGCCAGCGTGCCGGTCGAGGTATTGGCGGATGGCCCGCTCGACCAGGTCGCGCTGGAAGATGTCGAGCCCGGCAGACACCTCCTCGATCCGAGCGACCAACTCGTGGTCGAAGCCGAAGACCTGTCGGACGCGGGGCCTGGCCTGCGTCCTGGGATATACGACCTCGCATGTCTCTACTTTGGTATCTGTATGGTACTTCGTGGACGGGTTATGGGCCACTCTGAAGTCGACTCGGTTTCGTCGACGGTCAGAGGGCTGCGGTATGGCCGGACGGCGCGTGGGACCCGGGCTGGGACCGCGCCCTGGCGGGAACGGGGCTGTCGGCGGCGAAGCCATCGCACCATGGACCAGGCAGCGACTCTCCCCGCCGACCTCGTCGTCCGCGGTGCGGGCGAGCTCGCGACCGTGTCGAGCGCCGCGGTCGGAGGGGGCGCGTCCTCCGCGCCTCCCGGTCCGCGGCGCCCATTCGCCGGACAGGCCCAAGGGGAGGCCGGCCTCGTGCGGGGCGGCGCCGTCGCGGCCTTCCGCGGTCGCATCGTGGCCGCCGGCCCCGAGGCCGAGGTGCTCGCGGCGGTGGAGCCCACGCCCGACGCGACCGTCGTCGACGCCGAGGGCCGGCTCGTCACCCCGGGGCTCGTCGACTGCCACACCCACCTCTGCTTCGCCGGGTGGCGCGCGGAGGAGTTCCGCATGCGCATCGAGGGGCGCGACTATCTCGAGATCCTCAAGGCGGGGGGCGGGATCCTGCAGACGGTCCGCGCCACGCGCGAGGCCACGGAGGACGAGCTCTTCGATTCGCTCCGCGCACGGCTTCTCGAGCTCCTGCGCCTGGGCACGACGACGGTCGAGGTGAAGAGCGGCTACGGCCTCGACCTCGCCACGGAGTTGAAGCAGCTCCGCGCCATCCGGCGCGCCGCCCTCTGGGCCGCCTCGCCCGAGGGGACAGGCCAGGAGGTCGTCGCCACCTTCCTCGGCGCGCACGCCGTGCCGCCCGAGTTCGCCGGCCGCGCGCGCGAGTACGCGGAGCTCGTCGCCCGCGAGATGATCCCCGCCGTCGCCCGGGAGAGCCTCGCCGAATTCGTCGACGTGTTCTGCGAGGACGGCGCCTTCGGGCCGGAGGAGGCGCGCCTCGTCCTCGAGGCCGGGCGGCGGGCCGGGCTCGGGCGGAAGATCCACGCGGACGAGGTGCACCACCTGGGCGGGGCCCGCATCGCGGCCGAGCTCGGCGCCGTATCGGCCGACCACCTCGCCGTCACGCCGCCCGGGGATTTCGCCGCGCTCCGCGACTCCGGGACGGTCGCCTGCCTCCTGCCCGCGACCTCGTTCTTCCTCATGAAGCCGCGCCACGCGGCCGCGCGGGAGCTCATCGCGGCCGGGGTGCCCGTGGCCCTGGGGACGGACGCGAACCCAGGCACGCAGCCCGGCTTCTCGCTGCCGCTCGTCATGAGCCTCGCCTGCCTCCTCCTCCGGATGACGCCCGAGGAGGCGCTCGTCGCCGCGACGCGCAACGCTGCCTTCGCTCTCGGGCGCGGCGGACGCGCGGGTTCGCTCGAACCCGGGGCGCGCGCGGACATCGTGATCTGGGACTGCCCGGCGCTCGCGCACCTGCCGTACCGGATGGGCGCGAACCTGGCGCACACGGTGATCGCGGCGGGACGGGTGCGGGTGTCCCGCGCGGGGCGCGACGCGGAGACATCGCCGCGCGAGGCGCGGACGTTCCCGCGCGCGGCCGTGCCCGGGCTCTCGCAGGCGGTGGCGCCGCCGGCCTCACCCCCGCGGTCGGGGCCGCCGGCCTCGCGCCCGCGGTCGGGGCCGGGAGATCGTGAGGGTGACCGCCGGTGAAGGGCGAGGCCGGCCTTCCGTACACGGGCGTCGCGACCTTCGCCCGGGCGCCGCTTGTGGCGCGCCACGGCGAGTGGTCGGCGGACGCGGCCGTCCTCGGCGTGCCCTACGACTGGGGTGTGGGCTACCGGCCGGGTGCCCGCGTCGCGCCCCGCGCCATCCGCGACGCCTCGACCCGCTACGCGCTCCCGTCCGAGGGCTTCTGGGACGTAGAGACGGGGCTTCACCGGCTCCGGGGCCTGCGCCTTGTCGACGCGGGCGACGTCGACGTCGTCTACCTCGATACCGAGGAGAGCTTCGCCCGCATCGCCGAGGGCGTGCGGGCCATCGTCCGCCGCGGCGCGCTGCCCGTGGTGCTCGGCGGCGACCACTCGATCACGTTCCCGTCGATCGCCGGGTTGCGCGAGGCGTTCGGGGAGGGCGGGCGCTTCCGGGGCGCGCGCCTTCACATCCTCCAGTTCGACGCGCACCTCGACTTCCGCGACGAGCTCCTCGGCGTGCGCCTCGCGAACTCGAGCCCGATCCGGCGGGCGACCGAGCTCCCCTTCGTCGGACGGGTGCTGAACGTGGGCGTGCGGGGCCTGCGCACCGCGCCGGGCGACTTCGCCGCCGCGAGGGAGCGCGGGGCGACGATCGTCCTCGCGCGGGACGTGCACGAGGCGGTGCGGAGGGGCGGGCACCCGGCGCTCGCCGCGCTCGCCGAGGCGCTTCCCGCCGGCGAACCCGTGTACGTCACCATCGACATCGACGGGCTCGACGCCGCCCTCTGCCCCGGCACCGGCAGCCCCGAACCGGACGGCCTCACCTACGCCGAGGTGAAGACGCTCCTGCGCGCCGTCGGCGACCGCATGCCGATCGTGGGGATCGACCTCGTCGAGGTGAACCCGCTTCTCGACCCGAGCGGCCGCACGGCGCTCGTCGCGGCCGAGCTCCTGCTCGAGGCGATCTCGGCCGCCTGGGACGGGCGCCGCGGGAGGGGCGCGACCGGGGGCCCGGTACCAGCGTGAGGCGGAGGCGCAGGTCGCCGAACGGGGTGACGGCCGCGGAGGATGCGCTCCGGCTCCTCTGCGGGGCCGACAGTAGCGTCCGAAAAGTTCTGTAAAAACGGGACGGGCTCTTCAGAAAGCGAGCGAGCCGCCCCGCGCCTTCGGCAGGCTGGGAGCTGGAAACGAGACCAGTCGGGAGGCGAGGCGATGGCTCGGTTCCAGGTTACCCGGGACACGGACGGGACGATCTGCACGACCTGTTGTCGGGTGATGCGGAGAAGCTGCGGGCGCTGTTCGGCAAGATCCTCGACGAGGTGCTGAAGGCGGAGGTCTCGGAATACGTCGGGGCGCAGCGGCACGAGCGGACGGCGCGGCGGTTGACCTACCGCAACGGGTACAAGCCGCGGAGTCTGTACACGCGCGTCGGCGAGCTGACGTTGCGGGCGGCGCAGACGCGGGACGGCGGGTTCTCGACCCGTCTTTTCCAGCGCTACCAGCGGCACGAGCAGGCGTTTGTGCTGGCGCTTTTGGAGATGGACGTGCACGGCGTGTCGACCCGCGACGTCGCGCGGGTGACGCAGCAGCCGTGCTGCACCCGGCTTTCGCGGTCCACGGTGTCGGCGCTCACAAAGCGTCTGGAGCCGATCGTGGAGGCCTGGCGTGTACAGCGCCGCATTCCCGCCCGGATGCCGGCGAAGTCCGCGAGGAGGGGAGCGAGTCGGCGCGAGTGGCGGCCCATGAAGCGGTAGCAGGCCTCGGCCGGCCGGACGAACGTCGCTCGGACCTCCGCAGTTGGGCTGTCACCGCACCCCGACGCGCTCGTCCCGCACGATCCGGCCGTCGGAGATCTCGACTAGGTGATCCGCGTACTCGACGAGCGCGAGGTCGTGGGTGACGAGCACGACCGCCTTGCCCCGACGCGCCGCCTGCAGGAGCTCCTCCATGATGACCTTGCCGGCCGCCCGGTCGACGTTGCCGGTCGGCTCGTCGGCGAGGATGAGCTGAGGATCCCCTGCCAGCGCCCGGCAGATGGCGACGCGCTGCTCCTGGCCCGCGCTCAGCTGTGCCGGGTACTGTTCGGCCTTGTCGCGCAGTCCGAACCGCTCGAGGAGCTCGAGCGCCCGCGCCCGACGAGCTCCTCGCGCCACGCCGCGGTAGACGAGCGGGAGCGCGACGTTCTCCCACACGCGGGCGTCGGGCAGGAGGTTGAAGCGCTGGAACACGAAGCCCACGTACCGGTTCCGGAAGCGCGCGAGCTCGGCGGGCGAGAGGCCCGCGACCGGCCGCCCCTCGAACCTGTACTCGCCGGTCGTGGGCGTGAGGAGCCCGCCCAGGATGTGAAGGAGCGTCGACTTCCCGGATCCGCTCGGCCCGACGACGACCGTGAAGCTGCCGCGCCCGACCTCGAGCGTCACGTCGGCGAGCGCCGTGAAGGGCACCCCGCCCGCGAGGAGGTACGTCTTGCCGATCCCGCGGAGGGAGACGAGGGGCTCGTCACCTGCCTGTCGTTCCGTCGAGACCATGCGACCACACGCCTCTCCCTTCGCCCCCGCGAGCCGGGCCGGCCGGCCAGGCTCCCGGGCTTCGCGCTTCACACGTCGCCACCGGGCCCGTCCTCGGCGTCGTGTGCGTCACTCGTATCGCAGGCCCTCGGATGGGTCCATGCGGCTGGCGTAGGAGACCGCCCCCCATCCGCAGCCGAGAACAAGCGCCGCGCCGAAGAGCACGACTAGGACCGGCATCTGCCAGGAGAACGCAACCGGGTAGCCGGAGAGGCGCATGGCAGCTGCAGCCGCCACAGCCAGCGCCGCGGCGGCGGTTTCGGCGCAAAGCGAAAGGCGCAGGCTTCGCCCGAGGACGAACCGCCGCACGTCCGCGGGCGTCGCCCCTACTGCCATTCGGAGCGCGATCTGCTTCGTGTGCGCCATGGTCCAGACGAGCAACACCCCTCCGGCAGCGAGAGCGCTGAGGACCAGGATGATGCCCGCGAGCGCGAAGAGCCTTCCCGTCCAGCGGCGCTGGAAGTCGACCGCCTTCGAGAGGTCGCCCCACGGGAAGTCGACCGTGAAGTCCTGCGGAAGGACGGCCGTTACCGCCGCCATCACCTTGTCTAGGTCGCCGCCTTCCGACGTCTCGAGCCACGCCTCCGCCGCTTCGGGCGCCACGATGCCCGACTCGACGAGCTCCGCCCCCACGGGCGGAGCGACGAACACGCTCCACGCTCGCTGGTACCCCAAGTCCACCTCTCCCGCGCCCGGCTTCGCGACGACGCCGACCACCCGGAACGTCCTGTCGCCCAGCTGGAACGCGGAGCCGACAGCGTCCGCCGTGCCGAAGAGACGTTCGGCGAGCTGGGCGCCGACCGCTGCCTCCCCGATCTCCCCGCCCGGGGCTCGCGGATATCGACCCTCCGCCAGGTCCACGCCGCGCTGGCGAAGGAACGACTCCGTCGCAGCCACGACGGTGACGGTCTGCCTCTCGTCCGACGGTCCCGATCTGGCGACGGCGACGCCCCTCCCGGTCCATTCCACCGACTCGACCCCCGGCACGCGGTCGAGTCCCGACGGGACTGCGTCAGGTGCGAACCACGTCGAGGCGCCGGGCGAAGCCGGTCGCACGACCAGGGCGTGCGCGCCCACTCGGTCGAGATACTGTGCAGTCTGCCTCGTCGTGCCCTCCCCGACCCCAAGCACCACAAGCGCCGTGGCCAGGCCCACGGCGACGCCGGCGGAGGCCACCGCGAACCCCGAACGCAGAAGGCCCCAGCCACCGGTGGGCGACGTGAGCGGCTCCTGGCGCACCGCCTCCGCCGGATCCACCCGCGTCCCCGACCAGGCCGAAAGCACGGAGGCGCCGAACCCGAGGACGAGCATCCACGCCGCGGAGAGACCCAGGACCGGCCACGAGATCCGCACCGGCTGCTCCAGCCAGCGCTCGGCGAGCGGGCGAAGCGGAAGGGCGCACGCGGCTCCCACGGCCACCGCGCCGACGACGAGCCCCACCTGACGAACGCCGTACTCGCCTGCCAGACGGCCGGGCGAGGCGCCGAAGGCAAGCTTCACGCCCACCTGTGGGATCTCGCGGATGACGCGCAAAAGGGCGAGCACGGCCAGGACCAGCGCCGCCATGAGCGAGATGACGACGGGGAACAGAAGGAGCGCCACCGCGGTGACGGCTCCCGTGTGCTCGACGACGAGGCGCTGCACTCCGAAGGTGACGAAGGCGAGATCTGCGCCGCTCAGGTGTTCAGGCAGGTTGCGACGCAGGATGTCGAGGACGGTCTGGGTGTCCGCCCCCGCGGGCTTGACCCAGAGGTAGTAGCCGACCTGTTCGTACGTCTGCGGCAGAGGCCGTGAGGGATCGATCGGCTCCAATGCGCTGCGATTGAGGAGATCCGCGTCCCCCGTCTCGCCGAGGCGGCCCAGGACCGTGACCTCGCGGGCGACCCGGCTGCTCCGCAGCGCACAGTCGGGAATGCGATCGCCCACGCGGACGTCCACGGAGGCTCCGACCACGACCCCTTCCTCGCCCATGGCCGGGACGCGGCCCTCCGCGAGCGACAGGTCTCGTACGGCGAAGTAGTTGGGCGTGACGGGTGTCATGTAGACGACTCGATCCGGGGGATCGCCGGGCTCAACAGGGCAGTTGCCGTGACCTGCCCCTTGGGCGGCAACGTCTCCGGCGTCCCCCACGGCCACGCGGAGTTGCTGCCAGTCGTCCAGGGTGAAGAGGGGCACGCCCCCGGCGAGCGACGCTCCGTTGGGAAGGGTTCGTGCCTCTGCGATGCCCACGCGGACGAGGCTTCCCGGCAGGCCCCGCACCGTTTCGGCCACGTCCTCGGGTAGAGCGAAGCGAGCCCCAAGGGCCAGCACCATGACGCCCATCGCAAGGACGACCGCCACGCCCGCGACGGCGGAGAGGAGGCGCGGGAGGTCGCTGTCACCTCCTCCCAAGAGCCCGCGTGCGAGGCGTAACGACGATCGGGCGCGCCGCATGTCGTCAGTTCACTCGTGGGTGCAGCGCGCTACGTAGCCGCATTCCGTCCATGTGTTGGTCAGGAGGTACAGCAGGCTGCCGTCCTCACAGACGTAGATCTCGTAGCGGGCCTTCTTGATCTCGTCGGGGTTGCTCTGCGGCACGCACGCGTTGCAGTACACTGCTGTAACCACGTCCTCGTAGTCGCCGGTATCATAGCACAGCACGGTCGAAGCGCCCTGAGCAGCAGCCGTTGCGGTCCAGAGGGCCACCGCAACAAACGTGCCGATAGCGACGTGCACCAGCCGCCTCAAAACGGATCACCTCCGCAGGAAGTGGGCAGCGCGCCCGATCATGGGATAGTTTCGGCGGAGACGTCTAGATTCCTTCTTATTCCGTATTCCCTCCGTTCCCTCCGGCGCGGCTCCAGGATTGCCTGGAAGTAGCCGCCGCAGCCAGGGCCGCGTGACGCGGTCGTTGGCAGGACCGCTTAGGCTGTCCTGACTCCATCAGGTGTTGACAGTTGTGTTGGGTAGAAGAGGTCGGCCGGCACGCGTCCTCTGAGACGGTAGCCCTGATGGCGTCGGTCGAAGTTGTCGTATCGGAGGTAACTGTCGAGGACGCGTTGCAGATCTTCGATGCGGACGTCCTCCAGCGCGGGCGGCGCCCGGCGCGGGTGGCGCCCACGCGCCTGCGGCCGCGGTCGCAGCCCATCGGCTCCCTCGGCCAGATCCCGCTTGCGCCGGCGGTAAAACAGCGCCCGCGGGATCCCTGCCTCCCGGCAGGCCTGGCTCACGTCGCGCAACTCCTGCGCGCGGCGGATGACCTGCCGCCGAAAGCGATATACACTGTCCACAAGGGTCACGGCTTTGCACCTCTTCCTCCCGGTTCGTCACCAGAGGAAGTGCGCCGTGACCTCTTCGTTTCCCTGGCGCCGTCCAGCGCCCGACTGCCAACACCTGATGTAGAGGCGTCACTTCTAGTGTGTTCCGAAGACGTCGTGCAGGAGGAATACCGAGCTCCGCGCAACCTCTGCCGCCCGCGGCGCCAGAGGCGATAGCCCAGGGCGAAGATCGCGACGAGGAGCGGCCAAGAGACTGATGCACCGGCGAACGGCAGTGCGACCAGGCACAGGACGAGGCTGGCGGTGGCCATCCAGCGCGCCGGACCGGTCAGCAGGCGGACTCCGGAGGCGGCGCCGATCACGTACGTCGTGATGCCGAGGGAGGCGGGGATCACCAAGAGGTTCTCGGCGCCACGTCCCGTCAAGTAGGTGAGGGCAAGCCCGCCCGCCGCGCATGCGCCGACCGCCAGCACCGCTCGGCCAGGCACGCCGCGCCGGTCCAGGACGCCGAGCCAGGCGGGGAAGGCGTCGTCCCGCGCGAGGGCGTAGCCGAGCCGCGACGTGGCCGCCACGAACGCGTTCGCCGTGCCCAGGGCGATCACCAGCGCCATGACGGCGGCGACCAGTCTCGCGCCGATCCCCAACCCGTCTGCGAGGAGACGGGCCACCGCGACGCGGTCGAGCTCGGGATCCCCGTACGTCCCCGTGCCCACGGTGGCCAGGGCGACGCCCAGGTACAGCACGGTGATGAGGCCCACGCTCCAGATCGTCGAGCGCGGCACGTCCCGCTCCGGGTTCCGGAACTCCGACGAGAGCTGGGCGATCGCCTCCCAGCCGAACACGGCGACGAAGATGAGCACCGTCGCATGGCCCACGGCGTCCATGCCTCGGGGGTCGAACGGCGTAAGGTGCGCGAGGCTGAGCCTTGGCAGAGAAGCCAGCGCTGCTCCCAAGAGAAGGCCGGCCACGGCTGCGCTCAGCGCCAGCTGGACTCGCCCGCTCACCTTCAGCCCCCGCAGGTTGCTGACGACCGCGACGCCCAGGATCGCCGTCGCCCATAGGAACGTGTCGTCGCGTCGAAGGTTGAGCGCGTCGGCCGCGTAGTACGCTCCGGTGAGCGGGACGATCACCTGGCCCGTGGCCGCGGCGACGAAGTAGAGCCAGCCGACGATCGCGCCCCAGGCGGGTCCGAATGCCTTCGCCGTGTAGGTGGCTACGCCGCCGGCGTCCGGGAAGCGGGCGGCCAGGGCGGCGAAGGTGAGCGCGAGCGGGATGCCGGCCAGGCAGTTGAAGGTCCAGGCCACGAGCGACGCCGGCCCCGCCATCGATGCCGCGACCCCGGGCAGGATGAGCACTCCGGCCCCGACCACGGCGCCCACGTAGAGCGACACCCCCTCGGGGAGGGTGATCGTCCGGACGAGAGCACGTTCCATCGTCACGATCCTTCCGAGGCGCCGTGCTCGGACAGGGTGGAGAGCACCACGGTCGTCATGGTCGCCGTCACCCCTGGAACATCGCGAATCCGGTCGATGAGGTCCTGAAGATCCAGGGTTGAACCCGCGCGAACCTTGAGGAGCATGCACCAGTCCCCGGTCACGCGGTGGCATTCCTCCACCACGGCGGCCGGTCCGCTCAGCTGCATGATGCTCTGCCCCGCCGCATCGCACCGGACGCCCGACGTCCGCACCCAGACGAAGGCGGTCACCGGCTGGCCGAGGGCGGCCCAGTTCAGGAGCGCGCGGTACCCGCGGATCACCCCCTGGTCCTCCAACCGCCGCAGCCTCCCGTGGACGGCCGCCCGCGAGAGGTGGACCTCACGGGCGATGTCCTCCTGGCTCATGCGACCGTGGGCGTGCAAGAGCCGCAAGATCGCGCGGTCGATGGCGTCCACCGCCGTTCTCCCCTCCCCCCACCGACGTCTCGTCAGCGATTCTCGTTCCAGCCTGACGAACTGTGAAGTAGCTGTGCATAAATACGACGAAACGTCGGAAAGCCGGGGGCGCGGACGGGCTGGCGAGGAGCCCCGTCCGGACGGAACGTCGGCTGTCCGTTTGCAGGCGATGGTGGACACGCACATCCAGCCATTTTCGGATCGCCTCTTAGGCCTTGACAGGGGTGACATAGCCTCCAACATGACACCAAAAAGTGTCGTGTTGACGAGAGAGGGGATGGCCCACGAGAGACGTCTTCAGCGCGATCGCCGATCCAACTCGCCGCCAGCTGCTCCACTTGCTGGCGGAGGTCGACGAGTTGCCTCTCCACGAGATGACAGCCAGGTTCCGGATGGGTCGTACCGGGGTGTCCAAGCACCTGGCGATCCCGAAGAAGGCCGGTCTGGTGGAGGGTCGCAAGGTGGGACGGGAAACCCGGTACCATCTCAACGCCGCCCCACTCCGCGAGATTCAGGAGCAGGTAGCCCGCGGCTACGCCGCGCGCTCAGGCAGCTCTACCAGTGCAAGACGGGTGGCGAGAACCCTTCTGAGTCGCGCGACGGTTCCCACTGACCGATGTCTTACCCTTGGAGGCGTGAACGGAGTGGACGGCGAGCTGATCTACCACATCGTCGAACGGTCAGAGTGGGACCGGGCGAAGGTGGGGTCCGTCTACCGTCCTGCGAGCCTCACTTCGGAGGGGTTTATCCATTGCTCGACCCGGAGCTAGCAGTTGTACGGTTACTGCTACGGTCGTAGCCATATCTAGCGCATCAACCGCACGAGCAGGGCCCAAATGGCGGCGGCGGCGGCCGTGAGAGCAAATGTCCACAGAGCGTTTGCTCCGGTCGCGACTATCGCATACGTCGCTGCGCCCCACACGAGGGCGCTGGCGCCGCTCATCATCCTGCGCCGAACGGCGTGATTCGCCCACTCAGCCCACGTGAACGCGCCAAGCGCGCCAAGCCCGAGGCCCAGGGCCACCCACCGCCACGGCGACGGTAGCACGAACCAGAGAATAGCCGTGACAATCCAGACAAGACTCGGGACAACACGCGACGTGTCCCAGAACCGCCTACTAGCGCGCTCGCCCACCACCACCGCCTCCACCGTTGCCTGGTTGGGTATCGCATACTATTATGCACACGACTGTCAAGATCGGAGCTCCCGCAAGTCCGCAGTCGATGAGTGGGCCGCACACGCCTAGCACTACAGCAACGCAGACGGCATCGCAAACGGCGTTCATGGGCTGCACACCTGAGCTCGGTGTGGACGATGGCGATGTGACGGACGGAAGAGCAAAGTTACCATGAAGGTGTACCGTTCCACCAGGCCCTGTGACAAAGACGTCAGTTCGTTGAGGAGCAGGATGTGCGATCACTCGGTACACGGTTGTGGAGGCTCGGTTTCCTTTGGGGTAGTCAAGAAGAAGTCCAATGACGCCAGGCTTTTGCACACGAGCTGGCACGAAGACCTGGACGTGATCTCCCATGTCGAGTTGGAGTCGACGCCGTGAAGCGGGGACCGACCGGCACTACCAGGTGCCGCGCTTCGGCGCCGAAGTAGACGCCACTCTCGAACCGACTCATCCGCGAGGTGCACGCCGCCCTTCTCGGCGCAACCGCTCCTCGCGTACACCGGCTACCTCGACATTTTGAACGAGGGCACGGGACCCGCTTGACCGCCCGTTTCACTCCCACCGGAAGAAGCGCACGCCGGCGGCGCCCGCGAGGCAGAGCCAGGCGATGAGCCCGAGGACGTCGACGCCGAGGGAGCCGAGCCCCGCGCCCGCGTTCATCGTCTCCCGGAGGCCGTGGGAGAGGAACGTGAGCGGCAGGAACTGGACGACGGACTGGAGCCAGCGCGGCAGCGAGTCGACGGGGAAGAAGACGCCGGAGAGGAACATCATGGGCAGCGTGACGACGTTCACGAGGGGCGCCACGCCTTCGGAGTCGCGCGCCACGCTGGCGAGGAAGAAGCCGAGGCCGAAGAAGGCGAGGAGCCCGATGACGACCAGGACGGCGAGCGTCCCGAGCCGCAGGGTCTCGTGCGCGCCGAAGCCCCAGATCGCGAGCGCGAGGAGGATGGCCGCCGAGGCGATGCCGGTGAGCGACTGGTTCGCGAGCCAGGTGGTCATGATCGTGGCCGGGCTCAGTCCCGAGGCCCGCAGCCGCTTCAGCACCCCGCGGTCGCGCCAGCGCGTCACTGTGATCGCGATGGCGAAGACGGCGCTGTTCATCAGCATCATCGCGAGAAGCCCCGGCACGAGGAAGTCGAGGAAGGAGGCCACGCGCGCCCCGATAGCCTGCGAGGCGGCCCGGATGGGCGAGCCCCGGCCCGTGAGGGCGAGGCCCACGTGCTCGACCACGGACTCGACGAGGCTCTGCGTCTCCTGCGCCTGGATGTAGTTGCGCGACGCATACAGGACCTCGAGCTCGGCCTGGGGTGGAGGCGGCGCGCCGGCTCCGGCGCCGGCGCGATCGGCGACGCCGCCCTCGCCCCCGTGGCCGCGCCAGCGGACCCGCTCGCCGCGGGCGGGGGACCGGAGGAGGCCGTCTCACCCCCCGAGCCCGCGGCTCTCCCGGCGGGGGCGAGCCAGGGCGCGAGCGCGGCCCCGAAACCGCGCGGCACGGTGATCACCGCCTGGAGGCGGGCCTCTTCCAGGTCGCTTCGGGCCTGCTCGAGCGACGGCTCCCGGCGCACCTGGAAGGCGGGCACGGATTCGAGCGCCTTCACCACCTGCGCCGAAAGCGGCGTCCGGTCCTCGTCGAAGACGGCCACGGCGATCGTCTGGTTCGAGGCGTTGCCGAGGAACCCGACGAACACCATGAACACGACCGGGAAGAAGAGGCTCCAGAAGAGGTTCTGGCGGTTGCGGACCGTCTGCTTGAACGAGGCGACGAAGAACGCCGTCCAGACCTTCACTCGCGCAGGCTCCTTCCCGTGAGCTTGAGGAAGAGGTCCTCCAGCGAGGGGCGCCGCACGGTGACGTCGCGGATCGCCACGCCCGCCTGCGCCGACCAGGCGAAGAGCGCCTCCATCGCCCGCGGCACGTCGTCGACCGCGAACGTGAAGCCGGAGTCCGGCGCCGCCTGCGCTTCGCGACGCTGGCCGAGGAGGCCCAGGAGCTCGCCCGCCCCTTCCGGCGAGAGCGTCCGCTCGAGCTGCACGTCGACGAACGAGTGCGAGAAGTTCTCGCGGACGAGCGAGCTGGGCGAGCCCTGCGCGATGATCCGCCCGTGGTCGATGACGACGAGCCGGTCGCAGAGGGCCTCGGCCTCGTCCATGTAGTGGGTGGAGAGGACGACGGTCTTGCCGCGCGCCTGCATGCGCCGCACCGTGTCCCAGAGGCCGCGCCGCGCCTGCGGATCCATGCCCGTCGTCGGCTCGTCGAGGAAGACGATCTCCGGGTCGTTGGCGAGCGCGAGGGCGACAGACAGCCGCTGGCGCTGGCCGCCCGAGAGGTTCTTCGCGTAGGTGTCCGCCTTCTCCTCGAGCGCCAGCTCGCGCAAGAGGCCGTCGACGACCTCGGGCCGGTCGCGCCCGGCGAAGCGCGCATAGAGCGCGACCGTCTCGCGCGCTGTGAGGAGGTCGAAGAGGGCCGTCGCCTGGAGCTGCACGCCGATCCGGCGCTTGACGGCCTGCGGCGCCCGGATCACGTCGACGCCGGCGACCGCGACGCGCCCGGCGTCGGGGCGGCGCAGCCCCTCGAGGATCTCGAGGGTCGTCGTCTTGCCGGCGCCGTTCGGTCCGAGGAGCCCGAAGATCTCGCCGGCTTCGACGGAGAAGGAGATGCCGTCGACGGCCCTCACCGGGCCGTACGTCTTGACGAGCCCCTCGACCTCGATCGCGCGCACGGTGCGGCCCCCCGCCCGAGGTTCACCGAGCCAGTATCCGCGCCCGGGGCGGTGAGGCGCAAGGGGCTCGGCAGCGGCGCGCCCTCCGGCCGGAGGCGCCGCGCCTCGTGACGCGCGGTGGACCAAGACGGCGGCCCGGGGCAGGATGCGGCGACCCGCGCGCGCAATCGTCACGTGCGGAGAAGGGACCGACCTTGCCGGAAGGCGGTACGGCAGAGCTGCGGACGGCGCCCTACGGCTCCTGGGTCTCGCCCGTCACGGCCGAGCTTCTCACGAAGGGCGCGCGTCGCCTCTCCGAGCTCCTCGTCGACGGGGAGGACGTCTACTGGATCGAGGGGCGGCCGTGGGAGGAGGGGCGGAGCGTGCTCGTGCGCGCGGCCCCGCGAGGCGAGGGGGCTCCGTCGCGCGAGGCGGAGGCGCTCGATGTGACGCCCCGGCCCTTCAACGTCCGCACGCGCGTGCACGAGTACGGCGGGGGCGCCGCCCTCGTCCACCGCGGCGTCGCGTACTTCGTCAACTTCGCTGACCAGAGGCTCTACCGCGTGCCGGCGCACGGCCGGCCGGTCGAGGGCGCGCCTGCCGAACCCCGGCCGATCACGCCGGAGCTGCCCCTGCGCTACGCCGACATGCGCATGGACGAGCGCCGCGGCCGGATCCTCGCCGTGCGCGAGGACCACCGCCGCTCCGACCGCGACTGCGAGAACGCGATCGTGGCGATCGCGCTTCCAGGCGATGGTTCGGCGGCCGCGGGCGACGGCCTTGGGGCCCCCGACGACGTGCCGGGCCAGCGCGTCCTCGTCTCGGGCCACGACTTCTTCTCCTCGCCGCGCATCTCGCCCGACGGCCGGCTGCTTGCCTGGCTCAGCTGGGACCACCCGCGCATGCCCTGGGACGGCACGGAGCTCTGGGTCGCGGCCTTCGCCGAGGACGGCGGTCTCGGACCCGCGGCGCTCGTCGCGGGGGGGCCCGGCGAGTCGGTCTTTCAGCCCGAGTGGTCGGAGGACGGCCACCTGCACTTCGTCTCCGACCGGACCGGCTGGTGGAACCACTACCGCGCCCGGGTGCGGCTCCCGGGCGCGGCGGTCGCGGGCAGCGCAGCGGGCGGCGCGGACGGCGCGCCGCAGGTGGGTCCGGTGGAGCCACTCTTCCCGATGGAAGCCGAATTCGGCGTGCCGGCCTGGGCGTTCGGCCTCTCGACCTACGGCCTCCGGCCCGACGGCAGCGTCGTCGCCTGCTACCGCAAGGACGGCGTCGACCGGCTCGCCATCCTCGCCCCGGAGCGGGCGACCGGCGGCCTGCCGGCCGCGGGCGGCTGGGCGCTCGCGCCCCTTGCGCTCCCCTACACGGCCATCGCCGCCGTGCAGGTGCGGGGCGACCGCGTGTGGTTCCTCGGCTCGGCCCCGGACCGCCCGCTGGCCGTGGTCGAGCTCGACCTCGCGGGTGGGCGGCCGGCGTTCCGCGAGCTCCGGCGCGAGCTCGAGGTGGAGCTCGGCCCCGGGTACGTGTCCGTCCCGGAGCCGATCGCCTTCCCGACGACGGGGGGCGAGACGGCCCACGGCCTCTTCTACCGGCCGCGGAACCGCGACTTCGCGCCTCCCGCCGGCGAGCGGCCGCCGCTTCTCGTCGTAAGCCACGGCGGGCCGACGGGCGCGACCTCGACCGCGTTCAACCTCGGCATCCAGTACTGGACGAGCCGCGGCTTCGCCGTGGTGGACGTCGACTACCGGGGAAGCACAGGCTACGGCCGGGCGTACCGCGATGCGCTCAAGGGCCGCTGGGGCGTGGCCGACGTCGACGACTGCTGCGCCGCCGCCCTGCACCTCGCCGGGCGCGGCGAGGTCGACGCTCAACGCCTCGCCATCCGGGGCGGGAGCGCAGGAGGCTACACGACGCTCTGCGCCCTCGCGTTCCGCGACGTCTTCCACGCGGGGGCGAGCCACTTCGGCGTGAGCGACGTCGAAGCCCTCGCGCGCGACACCCACAAGTTCGAGTCCCGCTACCTCGACGGTCTCATCGGGCCCTACCCCGAGCGACGCGATCTCTACCTGGCGCGCTCGCCCATCCACTTCGCCGACCGCATCCGCTGCCCCGTCATCTTCTTCCAGGGACTGGAGGATCGTGTGGTCCCGCCCGACCAGGCGGAGCGGATGGTCGCGGCGCTCCGGGCGAAGGGCGTGCCCGTGGCCTACCTCGCCTTCCCGGGCGAGGGTCACGGGTTCCGCCGGGCGGAGCACATCCGGCGGGCGCTCGAGGCCGAGCTCTACTTCTACTCGCGCGTCTTCGGCTTCGAGCCGGCCGAGGCGCTCGAGCCCGTGGCGATCGAATGACGCTTCGCCCCCGCGCGCCGTCGGCCGAGGCCCGGGACGCCCGCCGGCCGCGCCGCAGCCGCCGCCGCGGCGCGGGCTGACGCGATCGTTGCCCGGAGGGCCCTTCGCGCGTAGAATCAGTCGCATGGCGCGCGCTGGCTCGAACCGCGGTCCCCGCCGGTCGCAGGTGCAGACGACGAACCGGATCACGGGCGAGCGCCGCTGGTGGGCGCTGGCCGCGGTCATGATCTGCATGTTCTTCTCGTCCCTCAACCAGACGACCGTCTCGACCGCCATGCCGACGATCATCAGCGCACTCCAGGGCTTCAACCTCTACGCCTGGGCGTTCACGGCCTACATCCTCGCCTCTTCCGTGACGATCCCGCTCTACGGCAAGCTGTCCGACATGTACGGGCGGAAGCCGTTCTACGTCTTCGGCCTCCTCGTCTTCCTCCTCGGCGCGGCGCTGGCCGGGCGCGCCCACTCGATGGCGATGCTCGTCGCCGCGCGCCTCGTCCAGGGCGTGGGCGGCGGCGCCATGATGAGCATGCCGCGCGCGACGATCGGCGACATCTTCAACCCGCGCGAACGCGGGCGCTGGATCGGGCTCACGATGGGCGTGTTCGGGCTCGCCACGATCATCGGGCCCGGGGTGGGCGGCTGGATCACGGACCACCTGGGCTGGCGGTGGGTCTTCTACGTCAACATGCCCGTTGCCGCCCTGGCGCTCGCCATGGTCGTCTACGCGCTTCCCACGGTCCGCACCGAGACGCGCCGCCACGTAGACTTCCTCGGCAGCCTGCTCCTCGTCGCCGCGCTCGTGCCGATGCTCCTCGGCGTCACCTGGGGCGGGACGACCTACGCGTGGAGCGACTGGCGCGTGATCGGGCTCTTCTCCGGCTCCGCCCTCATGCTCGCGCTCTTCGTGTGGAACGAGCGGCGCGCGCCGGAGCCCGTCATCGACATGCGGATCTTCGCGAACCCGATCTTCTCGTCCGTGATGGTGATCAGCCTCGCCGTCTCCATGACGATGTTCGGCGCCATGCTCTTCCTGCCGCTCTTCGTGCAGGGGGCGCTCGGCATCTCGGCCGAGAGCGCCGGCTACATCCTCACGCCGATGATGCTCTCCTTCATCGCGGCCAGCATCGTGGCCGGCCAGGTGATGTCCCGCACGGGCCGCTACAAGGCGCTCACGGTCGCGGGCGGGTGTCTCCTCGTCGCCGGAGCCTACCTCCTCACCCGGCTCGACGCCAGGACGGCGCAGCTCACGGTCGTGCGCGACATGGTCGTCCTCGGGCTCGGCATCGGGAGCCTCATGCCCGTGATGGGCACCGTGATCCAGAACGCGTTCCCCTACCGCATGCTCGGGACGGTCAACGCGACCCAGCAGGCGGCGAACTCGCTGGGAGGCGCCGTCGCGGCGCCGATCCTCGGGACGGTGCTCGCGAACCGCTTCGCGGCTGAGCTGCCCCGCCACCTCCCCGCGGAGCTGAAGGCGCTCCTCGCCAAGATGCCGCCCGCCCAGGCCCAGGCCTTCCGCGACCCGCAGGGGCTCGTGAGCGCCCAGGGGCAGGCGGCCGTGCACGCCCGGTTCGCCGCCTTCGGGCCGCACGGCGAAGCACTCTACCAAGGCTTCATCCACGCGGTGCGCGAGACGCTCGCCGCCTCCATGAGCGGGATCTTCTGGACCGCGCTCGCCTTCGCGGCCGTCGCGCTCCTCGGCGTCCTCCTCCTGCCGGAGGTCCCGCTCCGGCGTGACGAGTTCTACCGCGAGACTGACCAGGAGACCGAGCCCAGGCGCGCGGGTGCGGAGGCGGCGTCGGCCGTGCGGCCTTCCGCGCCCGTCATGCGGTCGCCTACGCCCGCGATGCAGCCCTCCGCACCGGCGAGGGAGCTCGCTCCTCCGGCGCCCGGTGGCGGCATGGGTTCCCGAGGCGCTGGCGGCGGCGAGGACGATCGCCCCGGCCGCCACCCGGGCGGCTGACGGACTGCGATGCGGGAGCGGGATCATCGTCGCCCGGCCGGGCTCGCCGCTTGGGCACCGGCGAGCCGGTTTTCGGAGACGGGGGCATGACCGCGACGGGCGGCGAAGCCCCCGGCATGTCGGCAAGCTGCTCGCCCCGTCCTGTGGTTGGCGGGGCGCATCCCTCCGCCATCGAACTGCTCCGGGCGGCGTACTCGACCGGGTCGCCGGACGCGAGCTCTCAGGTCCACTGATGCTCCGGCATGTCGCCGTAGCGTGGCGAGCCTTGGCTGCCGTTTACGACACCTGTTCCTATCCGGGTTGCAATTCTTGGCCCGGCAGTGTATGGTAGTAGCGGCTATCATGCGGGACGGAACGGGCGAGGAGGGGAAACATGAGCGAGCCGTGCTGCGGCGACGCAACGTGGTTCTGCTGCTACCCGGATACTTGCGACTGCGACGCGTGCTGTTGCCAGGGGAGTGACTGCTCAACGCCATGTGGCGAAGGGAACGCATGTGGAGTCGGGGCGTGCTGCACATGCAACTCCGGAAACCGCGGGTTCGCATGGGAGTGCGGACAGGCGAAATCCTGCGGGTTGTGTCCAAGTTGTGGAGACCAAATGGTGTTCACCACCGATTGTGTGAACTGGGTCGCCGCCGTGCGGGTGGACACCGGCCCCAGTAGCACGGCGATGGTAGATTTCACGAAGGCTATGTTTACCGTCTTTGCTCCCCTGCACCAAGGGCGAATAACCAATATGAACGCTGCGACTAAGCCTACACAGCTGTGCTGCTAGACTGGAGCGGTTGCCAACACGGAGGCGCTGGCATGGAGCCTATCAGCCGTCGTTCGTTTCTGACGATCCTGGGGGGAGCCCTCGTTCTTGTAGTCGACTTTCTGTACCCAGGGGTCTTACAGGCGATCGGCACCCACCCACCGCGACGGACTGCACTTCGACCCACTGTGGATCAGGTTGTGGGCCCAGACCCGGGGTTTGCGTCAGGACGTGTTGTAGACCGCACGGAAACCGGAGTCATCCTCGAGTCCGGTGCAGGCGTTCGAGCTGTTCGATTTCAGCCCGACACCGTGGTGTGGAAGGAGGTCTTTCGAAACCACCAGGTAGTTCAAATCGGTGACTGGCTTGACGTGCGGGGAACGCCGTTACCAGACGGCAGCCTCCGCGCCCGGAGTCAGTGGGTGTGGGTCAACATCGGCCGTCGTGACGGGGTTATCGAGCATGTCGGCTCCGACCACCTGAACTTGATGACGAGGCGAGGACCGGTTAAGGTTGAGCTGTCTCCGGTGCTCGAGGTCGTGGGTGAAGGCGATATCCCTCTGCAGGGCGGGCGCACAGCACTTGTTCCGGGCATGACTGTAGGTACAGTCGGGCTGAGATTACCGGATGGTGGCTTTCGTGTCACGAAATTGTGGGTCAAGAGGTAGGTCGTTGGTTGTGAATATTGACCTCTTGTCGATCATCCGTGCTTGGCTGGGGACGATGTTTGTGTGTTCGGCCGGGATGAAGTTGGCGGACTATCCGTCGTCTCGGTCAGTTGTGTCCGCTTACGGAATCCTGCCGGCTAGCTTCACGCGGCCAATCGGGCTCGCATTGCCTTGGTTTGAGATGTTGGTAGGACTCGTCATTCTTTTCGCAGGCTCAAGTGTGGTCGGCCCGATGCTCGGAATAGCCCTTGCAATTTGTTTCGTTGTGGCAACGTCGATGGTCTTGAGAAGAGGGACCCCTGTACCATGCGGTTGCAGTGGTTCTGCCGATGACACCGTTACCTTACGAACACTGGCGCGAAGCCTTTTTATACTTGCTTGCAGCATAGCAGCAGTGGTTGGAACAGCGTTCCATCCTACTGGCTCATTGTCACACCCGGCCGCCCTTGGGCTTACTGCGATTGCGCTTGGGCCCGGGATTCTGAAATACCGTGCGCGAAGGAAGGTGACAGCTGATCTGATTCGGCAGGCAGAGATACGTGTGAAGGAAGTAGCACGGTGGAAAGAAATTCTCTCGAGTGAGATAGTCGACTATGCGCCAGATCTTTAGTCCTCATATCTGAAGGGCTACGTACATGTTGTGGTGGGTGGAAGGGGATGACACCCGGTGCGGTGGCGGGTAGCGGCCGCCGTGGCGGCCATAGGTGCAGCCGGACTCCTCGGCGCTTGCCAGGGCCTCGTTTCGCAGGGCGATCTTCCCCTCGTTGTCACGTATACACCAGGCATTGAGCCGTGGGATGCGTGTCCCCGGGCGGATCGGCTTGCGACGACCGGAAGCAGGGACCATGACGAGATTGCTCGACAATTGCCGAAGGCGATTGCAGCTGTCCGGGAGCTCGAATCGGAGTTCGTTTCCTCCGAATCGATGTTTAACACGTTCAAGGTCGTTCGGCTGGAGCAGGCCGGAGAGGCGGGCGTTTGGGGGCAATTTGTCGTTACATGGTGTGGAGCCGACGTCGCACACAGCACGTGGGTCGTGTTCGTGCAATATCCGAACGCCGCCCCCAGCAACAGCCTGATGGGTGAGGAGATGTTTGTCACGAAGGAACGTGACCGATGGAACTTGTGGTACGCGCAGTAGGACGACATTCTGGCAACCCGACGTGGGCGGCCCGCCGCTCGGATGGCCGCGCACTCGGGGCTGCGCTGTACGGATGCGCAACGCCGCACGCGACGGTCGCGAAAGAGGTGAGGCAACGTATAGCAGGGAGGGTCCGGAGCGCTCCAAGGGCGCGTTTGACCCGCCGTGCTTGACGTGCCGGGACATCCGGCAGTCCCATCAGAAGCTCTTCTCGAGCTCCGCGACGAGCTCCCCGAAGAACGCGACCGCCTCCCGCATGGGCGCCGGCGTCGTCATGTCGACGCCGGCCGTCGTCATGAGCTCGAGCGGCGGAAGCGTCCCGCCGGCTTTGAGCGCCTCGAGCCACCGCTCCACGGCCGGCCGCCCCTCGCGCTGCGCCGCCCGTGCGACCGCGACGCCGCAGGTGAGCCCGGCCGCGTACGTGTACGGGTAGAGCCCGCGGTAGTAGTGGGGCACCGTCATCCAGTCGAGGTGGTCGACCTCGTCGAAGACCACCGTGCCCTGGTAGAAGCGCTCGTAGACCTCGGCCTGGGCCTCGGTGATCGTCGCCAGCGTGAGCGGCCTTCCGGCCTCGGCGAGCCGGTAGAGCCGCCGCTCGAGGTGCCCCTGCAGGAGGTGGGTCACCATGTTGTGGAGGAACGTCCCCATGAACTGCTGGATCACGTGGCGCCGCAGGCGCGGATCGCGCGCGGTCGCGAGGAGGTGCGTGCCCAGGAACACTTCGTTGCACGTGGACGGCGCCTCGACGAAGAAGAGCGTCGTCCAGACGTTGCTCACCACCTGGTTGCGGGCGGCGAGCATCCCGTGCGCGGCGTGGCCGAGCTCGTGGGCGAGCGTGAAGACGTTGCGCAGCCTCCCGGTCCAGGTCATGAGGATGTACGGGTGCACCCCGTAGACGCTGCTGCAGAAGGCGCCGTGCGGTTTGCCGACGTTGTCCGCCCGGTCGACCCAGCGCTCGTGGAAGGCCCTGCGCAGGATCTCGCCGTACTCCTCCCCGAGCGGCGCCAGGCCTTCGCGGATGAGGCGCTCCGCGTCCTCCCACGTGTACTGCGGGTCGAACCCGGGGTCGAGCGGCACGGCGAGGTCGTAGCTGCGCAGCTCGTCGAGCCCGAGGACGCGCTTCCGGAGCCTCATCAGCCGCCGCACGTGAGGCGCGATCTCGTCGTGGATGACGTCGAGGACGTTCGTGTAGACCTCGTACGGCACCTCCTGGCCGTGGAGGATCATCTGCTCGGCCGAGGCGAAGCGGCGAAGCCGCGCCATGGTCACGTTGCGCTTCACGACCGACGCGAGCGCCGTGGCCAGCGTGTGGTGGTGACGGCGCAGCCCCGCGCCGAGAGCCTCGTGCACGCGGCGGCGGAGGTCGCGATCGGTCGAGGCGAGGAGCCGCTGGGCCCCCGCGAGCGAGACGGCGACCTCCTCGCCGCGCGCGTCGCGGACGCTTGGGAAGTCCAGGTCGGCCGACGTCGCGCGCTGGTAGATCGCAGACGGCGCGGCGAGCGCCTCGCCCAGCGAGGCGATCGCCTCCTCGGCCTCCGCGCCCAGCGTGTGCGGCCGCCGGCGCGCGACGCGCTCGAGCTGGCGCCGGTAGGTGGAGAGGCCGGGCTCCTCTCGCAGGTAGCGCTCGATCGTGCCTTCGGGGAGCGCGAGGAGCTCGGGTGTGAGGAAGGCCACCTCCGCCTCGGCCCGGGCGAGCGCCGACCCCGCCCGTTCGCTCATCGACTGGTTGTTCGGGTCGGTCCCGTCCGCCGACTGGTGAAGGCGCGCGTATGCTCCCACCTTCGCGGCCAGCTCGAGGAAGGCGTCGCGCGCGCGAAGGCAGGCGAGGAGCGTGGCGCCGCCCTCGTGCAGGTGGCCCTGGTACGCGCGGACCGCCGCGGCCGCCTCGGGCACTCGGGCGAGGTCCGCCTCCCAGGCCTCGTCGCTCGGGTAGATGTCGTGCAGGTTCCAGGTCTCCTCCACGGGGACCTGCGATCGCCGCGGGCGCTCCGCCATGGCACAGACTCCTTTCGGGTCACGAAAGATGCACGCCGGGGCGGTTCGGGGCGCGGCCGCCGAGATCCTGCCGCCGGCTGCCCGAGCCCGGACGGGGCGCCTGCGACCGGGGATCAGTGGTGGCTCGCGAAGTAGAGGGCGTCGCCGACGGCGAACGGGACGAAGTCCATGCCGTCGGGGGTGTTCAGGTGCGTCGCGTCGTCCCCCGGGACGCCGGTGACCCCGAACTGCCAGACGATGTCGTTCGTCCTCGGGTCGATCACGACCACGCGGTGATTGGCGTCGTCGTTGACCGCGATGTTGCCGTTGGGCAGTTCGATGGCCAGGGAGGGCTTGTCCAGGCGGCCCTCGCCGCTTGTGGGTCCGTACTTCCAGAGCACCTTCCCCTCGGGCGAGATCTTGAGGACTGTGCCGGGGCTCGTGTAGGAGACGACGAGCACGTTCCCATCCGGGAGGAGTTGCGCGTCCGAGGGGTAGCGGATGGGTAGCTTGAGATCCCAGACGACGCGCCCTTGGGCGTCGAGGCGGATCGCGTGGCTGCCGCCGATCTCCGTGACCAGCATGCCGCCGTCGGGAAGAGGCGTGTCGCCGTTCGGGCTCGCGTAGGTCCGCGGCGGACCGTGGCGGCAGACCAGCGTCCGACCGTACTGCTTCACGACGGTTCCGTCGGGGGCGATCGTGAGGATCCGGCAGTTGCCGATGTCGGCCACGGTGGTCCAGCCGTTCGGCAGCCGATAGGCGTCGTCCGGCGTGTTGAGGAATCCCGGCTTGCTTCCGGGTACGCCGGGATGCCCGTAGGACCACACGATCTTCTTGGTGGCGAGGTCGACCTCCTCGATCGTGTGATTGTCTTCCTCGTTCGTGATGATCGTCTTGTCGCCGGGCGTGAGGAAGGCGTCGTCGGGGCCGCGCTTGCCGACACCGCCGTCCACGGAGGCGGGGAAGGTGTAGTCCCACAGGATCTTCTTCGCCGGCGAGACGATGACTAGGCGCCGGTTGAAGCGGTCCGCGATGAGGAGGTCGCCGGGCAAAGGTCCCGGATGCGCCGGTTCACTGGGGCTGAACGGCGTGCCCAGCGTGAACGGGGAGGCCTCCGAGGCGACGCCTTCGGAGGGGGTCAGCGTGTACTCGCTCTTCGCAAGCGGCGAGGTCGCCGGCTGCGACACGGGGGCGCAGGCCACGAGAATGAGGCCCACGGCGAGTGTCACTATCGCCGCCGCGCGTCTCCGCTCGGTCGAAGCGCGTCGCATCGCGTCACTCCATGTCCCAGGCTAGCGCGGTGTACGCCGCCGTTCATTAGACCGTGGTGAGAAAGACGCGGGTCTTGAGGCTGCGCAGGGTGCGGCGACCCGCGGCGGAAACGCGCAGGCGCCTCTCGGGAAGAGAGGCGCCTGCCCGCGTCAGCGACCCTCGCCCTGGTCTGCCTCGTCCGCACCAACGACCTGGCCGGAGACGTCGCCGACCGCGGCGTCCGACGCGTCCGAACCGTCGTTCGCCTCGTCGGCGCTCCCCGCTTCCTCGCCGTCCTGCTGACCATCGGGACCGCTCTGGTCGCCGACCTGCTGCTCGACGTTGTCCGTATCCCCCTGGGCATGGGACGCAGCATCGACCGACGGAGCCGGAGACTGCGCCGCGAACGCCAGCCGGCCGCCGGCGAACCCCGCGAGGGATACAATGCCGACCACGGCGAGCGCTGTTGCCCACCTGCTCCACTTCACCGTGTATTCACCTCCTCCCCTTTGCTCAAGCGTAGTCCGGCCAGATGAAACGCCTGTGAAAAGAAACTGAGAGCATCATGAGAAGAGCGGCAGTTCCAAGGCGAAGGCCGTGCCCGTAGGGGACGTCTCGAGCACGTACACGCGGCCGCCTTGGGACTTCATCAGATCGCTGGCGATGGACAGACCCAGACCCGTGCCCTCGATGTGGCGGGCGCGGGCGCGGTCCGCCTTGAAGAAGCGCTCGAAGATGTGAGGCAGGGCTTCGGGTGCAATACCAGGCCCCTGGTCGCGGACGACGACCCGGGCGGCGTCGCCCGACGCTTCGCAGGACACCTCCACCGCGGTTCCGGGCTTGGTGAATTTGATGGCGTTCTCGATCACCGCGAGCAAGGCCTCCCGCATGGCGTCCGGGTCCCCCTTGACCGTGAGAGGCTTGATCGTCCCGAGCCGCACCGCGACGTCCCGCTCGCGGCCCAGGAGTCGCGTCGCAGAGACGACCTGCGCGAGCAGGTCGTCCAGGTGGAAGGCGGTCGGGGGCTCGGCCGCCGACCGGCCGTCGCGGCTTGCGGCGAGCAGTTTCTGCACGAGCTTCGCCATGTATGCCGTCTCGGTGGACATGGCGTCCAGCGATTCGTCGAGCACGCGGGGATCGGACTTCCCCCAACGCTGGAGCATGCGCGTGTACCCGTCCAGGATGGCGACCGGAGTCCGCAGCTCGTGGGCGGCGTCGGCCACGAACGTGCGCTGCCGTTCGAACGCGGCCTCCAGGCGGTCGGCCATGTCGTTAAACGACTGACCCAGAGCCGCGACCTCTTCCGGCGACCCGCGCGCGTCGAACCGGCGACCCCAGTCGCCCTGCCCCAGTTGGCGGGCCGCCTGTGCGAGCTCGCGCAGGGGGCGCAGTTTGGCCCGGACCAGGAGGAAGACGACGGCCAGCACGGCGAGGCCGCTCCCGGCGCCGATCATGAGAAGGCGCGCGCGCAGCAGCTCGAGGAACTCCCACGCACCGCCGAAGGGCACACCGACCGTGACGATGAGCCGGCCGTCGCGGTCGAGCGGTTTCCGGATCACCCAGTACAAGGATTCGCCGGCGCTTTGGATCCCCGTGCCGGGGAGCAGCCGGACCGCCCCGGGCGATGTCGCGTTCACGACCCGTCCCGATCCGTCGCGGATGACGATCTCGATGCCCGGAGGCACCCCGGCGAGGAAGTCTCCGTCGGCCGGGTCGGCGTGCTGGTCCCGCTGGCCGTCCTCCGGTTCTGCATACGTACGTCGCAGCGTCTGGACCACGGCCTCCGCCTGGGTGCGGGCGGCGAGCTCCATCTGCCGCTTGACGCCCGCGTACGTCAGAAGGCCGGACAAAAGGAGGGCCAGCAGGAAGACGGCGGCGATGGCCGCGCTGAGGCGCAGGCTCAGGCGGTTCATGCACCGTCTTCTCGCAAGAGGTAACCGACGCCCCGCACCGTCCGCAGGAACCCGGCGCACCGGCCCAGTTTCCTCCGGAGGTAACGGACGTAGACGTCCACGACGTTCGTCTCCGCCTCGGAATCGTATCCCCAGACGGCGGCCATGATCTGGTCCCGGTTGCAGACCCGACCGGCGTTCTCCATGAGGTATTCGAGCAGATCGAACTCGCGTTTCGTCAGGGCGATGACTCTTTCGGCGCAGCGAACCTCGCGGGTGGCGGGGCTCAGTCGGAGAGCGCCGACCGCGAGCACAGCCGTCTCGGTCGAAGGCGCGCTTCGCTCGCGGCGGCGCACCACGGCGCGCATGCGGGCCAGCAGCTCCTCGATGGCGAAGGGTTTGGTGAGGTAGTCGTCGGCTCCGGTGTCGAGACCCGCGATCCTGTCGGCGACGGCGTCTCGTGCGGTGATCATGATGATCGGCACATCGCTCGCGCGGCGGAGGCGCCGGCAGACCTCCAGGCCGTCGAGGTCCGGCAGCATCAGGTCGAGAAGCACGAGGTCGAAGGCTTCGGCCTGCGCGAGCTGCAGCGCCAGAGGGCCGGAATGGGCCATTCGGCACCGGTAGCCTTCGTGCTCCAGCTCCATCTGGAGGTAGCGGGCCAGCGAGGGCTCGTCCTCGACGACGAGGATCCTCCCGAGGGGCATGAGGCTCACCAACCCGTAAGGATACCGTCCTGGGATGAGAACCTGATGAGGGCCGGGAGCACGCAGGTCGGGATCCGACGATAGGGCTCATGGCTTAATGAACATGAGCTGTCGTCGGCATTCCAAAGGGGTGAGCGCGCATGCCCGGCAGGATCCTCTTGATCGAGGACGACGCGGACATCCGGGAGCTCGTGAGTCACCACCTCACGCGCGCCAGCTACCAGGTGAAGGCGGCGGGCGACGCCCGGGAGGGCTGGGAGCTGGTGTCCCGGTGGGGCCCGGAGCTCGTCGTCCTCGACCTCATGCTTCCCGACGGGCATGGGTTCGACCTCTGCCGACGCCTGCGCGAGCGGGGCGAGGCGGTCGGCATCGTGATCCTCACGGCGCTCTCCGACGAGGCGGATCAGGTGGCCGGCCTGGAACTGGGCGCCGACGACTACGTCGTGAAACCCTTCCGCCCCCGTGAGCTCGTGGCTCGCGTGCGGGCGGTGCTCCGGCGCGTCACGCGCCCTCCGTCCGCGGGCGTGGTGCGCGTGGGACGCCTGTCGCTCGACCCGGTGCGGATGCTGGCGCAGGTGGACGGCGACGTCGTGCCGCTCACCGCCATGGAGTTCGGGCTTCTGCACGTGCTTGCGGAGCGCCCCGGGGCCGTCTTGTCCCGGGCCCAGATCCTCGACCGCGTCTGGGGGTCGGACTTCGTCGGGGAGGAGCGCACGGTGGACGTGCACGTCCGTCATATCCGCTCGAAGCTGGCGGCGGCCGGCATCGAGGGCCTGATCGAGACCGTGCGCGGCGTCGGCTACCGGCTGAGGTCCGAGGAACCGTGAGCGCCCTCGGGATCGCGGTCGCCGCGGCGGGGGCTCTCGCGGTCGCCGCGCTGGCGTACGCCTGCGGCGTTCGCGCGGAGCGGGGCCGCTGGTGGCCCATCCATTCCGTCGCGTCGTTCGCTGTCGAACGCGGGCGCGCCTTCCTGGACGCCGAGGGGGAGGAGAAACCGGGCGCGGGGCGGCTCGCGCGCGAGCTCTCCGCGGTCGTGCGCGGGCTCCTCCTGTACTGGGACGAGACGCGCGAGGACCTCGAGAGCATGCGGCGGACGCTGGACGGGCTCGACGACGGCGTGATCCTCCTCGACCCTCTGGGGCGCGTGATCTACGCGAACCACAGCGTACGCGAGGCCTGGAGCCCTCTCGCCCCCGTGGTCACGGGCAAGTACGCCATCGAGGTGTTCCGGCGGGCCGACGTCGACCGGGCCCTCGGCGACGCCCGCCGCGACGGGAAGCCGCGCGTGGTGGAGTACGTCCGCGACGACGGCAGCCGCACCTACGAAGTGCGCATCCGACCTCTCGGGACGCCGAAGGGCGACGATCGGCCGTTCCTGCTCGTGGTGCTGCGCGACGTCACGGAGCTCCGGGCGGTCGAGCGGATGCGCCGCGAGTTCGTGGCCAATGCCTCGCACGAGCTCCGCACGCCGCTCACCGCGATCCAGGGGTACGCGGACACGCTGGCCGAGGAGTGGCCCGAGGACGACCCGCGCCAGCGCTACCTCGCGAACATCGTGCGCAACGTGCAGCTCATGGTGCGGCTGCTCGACGACATGATGACGCTCGCGCGCCTGGAGAGTTTCGAGACGCCGTTCCACCAGGTGCCGCTCGACCTCGCGGCTGAGGTGCAGGAGGCGCACGAGCGCATGCAGCCCCTCTTCCGCGAACGGAACCTCGCGGTCGACCTCCGGCTCGAGCGGGCGCCCACCCTGGGCGACCCGGACCAGATCCAGCAGGTGATCGGCAACCTCCTCAGCAACGCGGCCAGGTACACGCCGCCCGGCGGACGGGTCAGCCTGCGCACGGACGTCGTCGAGCTGGACGGGCGCCCGTGGGCGAGGCTCGTCGTCGAGGACACGGGCATCGGCGTCCCGCCCGCCGACCGCACCCGCATCTTCGAGCGCTTCTACCGCGTCGACAAGGGGCGCAGCCGCGAGACCGGCGGCACGGGTCTGGGTCTCGCGATCGTCAAGCACGTCGTCCTGCGCCACGACGGCCGCGTGTGGGTGGAGGGCCGCGAAGGCGGCCCGGGGAGCCGATTCGTGTGCGTGTTCCCCGCCGCGGCCGAGGACGCCGTGCTACAGTCGGTGTGAGAGAGCAGCGTAGCGAGGGGAGGCTGCGAGTGAGGCGCCGCGTCGCCGTCCGCTGACATCCCGCATCCCAGGGAGGACGAGCGATGCTGCGCGTGCGCGGCCTTTCCGTTTCCTTCGGCGACGAGCCGCTTCTCCGCGACGTCTCCTTCCACCTCGCGGCGGGCGACCGGGTGGGGCTGATCGGCCCGAACGGCGCCGGCAAGACGACGCTCCTGCGCGTCCTCGCGGGCGAACTCGAGGCGCCCCCGCGCTGCCTCCACTGGGTGGGCGGTCGGCCTACGATCGCGTTCTTCCGGCAGGAGCCCGCGCCGGACGAGTGTCCCGGCGCGGCGGAGGGGAGGGCGGGGGAGAGTTCCGGCGAGCGGATGCGCCGCCGCTTGGGCCGGCTGCTCTCCGCGGAGCCGGCGCTCCTCCTCCTCGACGAGCCGACGAACCACCTGGACGAGGAGGTGCAGGACTGGGTCGCGCGGCGGCTTCTCGCCTTCCGCGGCACGATCGTGCTGGCCTCCCACGACCGCGCGCTCCTCGACGCGGTCTGCGGCCGCATCCTGGCGATCGACCGGGGTCGGGTGCGGGAGTACCCGGGCAACTACTCGGCCTACCGCGCCCAGCGGGAGGCGGAGCGCCGGCAGCAGGCCGAGCGGTACGAGGCGTGGGAGGCCGAGCGGCGCCGGCTGCTCGAGGCGGCCCGCCGCCAGGCGGTCTGGGCCGAGCGGGCCCACCGCCAGGCCGGGGAGCGGAACCCGTACCTGAAGAAGCGGGCCGCCAAGGCCATGGACAGGGCGAAGGCGATCGAGACGCGCCTTGCGCGCCACGAGGCGGGGCGCGTCGAGAAGCCCTGGCGGGTGCCGCCCCTCGACCTCTCCTTCCTCCCGGCGCGAAGTCTGCCGCCGGTGATCGCGCAGCTGGAGGGCGTGACGTTCCGGTACGGGGACGGCGACACCGCGGAAGCCGCCGGCGGGTGTGACGCGCGCGACGCGGGCGACGCCCGGAGCGGGCACGACGGCCGGGCCTCGGGCGCGCGTCCGGACCGGCCGGCTCTCCGGGTCGAGCGCCTCGAGATCCGGCGCGGCGAACGGCTCGCGCTGGTCGGGCCGAACGGGAGCGGGAAGACGACGCTGATCCGCATCCTGGCCGCCGTAGCTTCCGGCGCGCCCCGCGCGCTCCTCGAAGGCGGAGGGCAGCGCCTCCGGTCGGGCGGTGGGCACGGCGAGGGCGGCGAGGCGTGGTCGGGAAGACTCTCGGGGCGCGTGCGCGTCGTGCCGTCCGCGCGCGTCTTGCACTTCCGGCAAGAGGGCGCCGTGGACCCCGGCCGCAGCGCCGTCGCGCAGGTGCTCGCCGCGGGGGCGCCGGACGCCGCCACGGCCCGCACGCTTCTCGCCGCCCTAGGCGTCCCCGGCGAGGCCGCCCTGAGGCCGGCGGCGACCCTGAGCCCCGGCGAGCGCACGCGGCTCGCCCTCTGCCTCGCACTCGTCTCGGTCCCGGATCTCCTGCTCCTCGACGAGCCGACCAACCACCTGGACCTCCCCGGCCGGGAGGCCCTCGAGCGGGCGCTGCGGGCGTTCCGCGGCACGGTCGTCTTCGCCTCGCACGACCGCGCCTTTCGCGAGGCCGTCGCCACCCGCGAGGTGCGGCTTTCGGCGGACGGAAGCCTCGGCTAGCCTGGAGATGCCGCGCCGCGCCGCACCCGCGTGAGGCGCCGGCGCGGCGCGGCCTGCGGGGGGATGGCGATCGTGCCGCTCCGCGTGCTTCTCGCGCTCGCGACGGCCGTCGTCGCCGTCTCCTTCGCGAGCATCTTCGTCCGGTTCTCGTCCGCGCCGCCCGTGGTCCTCTCCTTTTACCGGCTGGCGCTCGCGGTGCCGCTGACCGTCCTCGCGAGTGCCGCGGGCACCGGGATCCGGGGTCGCACTCGGGCGGCCGGCGGGGCGGGGGTCGCCCGCGCGGGGCGGCCGGCCGCGGCCCGCGCGCGGTGGCCCGCGGCGCGCGATGTGGCCCTCATGGCGGCGAGCGGCCTCTTGCTCGCCCTTCACTTCACGAGCTGGATCGCGTCGCTCCGCTACACGACCGTCGCGAGCTCCCTCGTGCTCGTCTCGAGCCACCCGCTCCTCGTGGCGGCGGCGGCCGTGCCGCTCGGGGACGAGCCCCTTTCCCGCGCCGCCTACCTCGCGGCGGGCGTAGCGCTTTTGGGGACGGCGATCGTGGGCGGCGGAGACTACGCGCTCGGCGGGACGGCCCTCTACGGAGATGGCCTGGCGCTCCTCGGGGCCGCGTGCCTCGCCGGCTACATGCTGGTCGGCCGCCGGTTGCGGAGCCGCCTCGACAACGCGACCTATACGACCTGGGTGTACGCGTTCGCGGCCGTCGCCCTCGGGCTCGGCGCCCGGGTGGCGGGCGTGCCGCTCGTCCCGTACCCCCCGCGCGAGTGGGCGATCTTCTTGGCGCTGGCCGTCGTGCCGACGCTCTTCGGACACACGCTCTTCAACTGGGCGCTCGAGCACGTGCCGGCTGCGACCGTCTCGGTCACCAACCTGGGCGAACCGGTGGGCGCCACGCTCCTCGCCTGGCTCGTCCTGGGCGAGCTGCCGACCGCGGCCGAGGCGGCGGGCGGCGCCGCCATCCTGGCGGGGCTCGTCGGCTTCCTGCGGGCGACGTCGAAGCCGCCGGACGCGGAAGGCGCGGGCGGCCTGGCCGTTCGGGGGCGAAGGGGCAGCGGGCGTCGGCCGGGCAGGGCGCGCGGCGGATGAGCCCGATCCGCGTGAGCTCCACCTCGCGGCGGCCGGGTCACACGGAGATCTCGCCTTTGATATGCGGATGGGGGTCGTAGCCGACGAGCGTGAAGTCCTCGAAGCGGAACGCGTCGAGATCCCGCACCTCCGGGTTCAGGATCATGCGCGGCAAGGGGCGCGGTTCGCGCGTGAGCTGGAGCTTCACCTGCTCCAGGTGGTTCCGGTAGATGTGGGCGTCGCCGATCGTGTGGACGAGCTCGCCCGGCTCGTACCCCGTCACCTGCGCGACCATCATGGTGAGGAGCGCGTAGCTCGCGATGTTGAACGGGAGGCCGAGGAAGACGTCGGCGCTCCGCTGGTAGAGCTGGCAGTGGAGCCGGCCGGCGAGCACGCGGAACTGGAAGAGCGTATGGCAGGGGGGGAGCGCCATGCGGTCGAGGTCGGCCGGGTTCCAGGCCGAGACGACGAGGCGGCGCGAGTCCGGCCGCCTCCGGATCTCGTCGACGACCCAGCCGAGCTGGTCGATCGTGCGCCCTCCGGCCTCCCAACGGCGCCACTGCTTGCCGTAGATCGGACCCAGGTCGCCGTCCTCGCCGGCCCAGGGGTCCCAGATGTGGACGTCGCGCTCGTGGAGGTAGCGCACGTTCGTGTCGCCTTTGAGAAACCAGAGGAGCTCGTGGATGACGGCGCGGATGTTGATGCGCTTCGTCGTCACGAGCGGGAAGCCGGCGGCGAGGTCGAATCGCATCTGATGGCCGAAGACGGCCAGCGTGCCGGTCCCCGTCCGGTCGTCCGAGGGCACGCCCTCGGAGAGGATGCGCCGGCAGAGGTCGAGGTACTGCTTCACGGTCGCGCCTCCCTCGCACCCCCCGGGCCGAGCGGCCGCGGACGGGCCACGGCCCGAGCGTACCCAAAGCCTCGCCCCGGGCGCCAGCGCCGGGCGTGTCGCAGCGCGCCGCCTGCGCCCGCCGGCCGCGCGAGAGGTGGCGCGGGCACCGCCCGCGAAGATCCGGTCTGGAAGCTTCCGGCGGGCGGAGGTGCGGTCGCATGGCGGACTTCGGCCTCGAGGCGCAGACGGAGATCTACCTCGGCGGAAACCGGGCCCCGGAGGGGGTGGCGCGGCCGGGCGCGCTGGCCGACGGCCGCTGGCCGGTCTCGCCGCGCGAGTGGCGCCAGGCCGCCGAGGCGGTGCTCGACGAGGGGGCCTGGGGCTACGTCGAAGGGGCGGCCGGGCGCGAGGCGACCGCCTGGGCCAACCGGGCGGCGTTCCGCCGCTGGCGCATCGTTCCGCGCATGTTGAACGACGTCTCCCGGCGCGACCTCTCGGTCGACGTCTTCGGCCGGCCTTGGCCGGCCCCCGTGTACCTCTCGCCGGTCGGCGTCCAGTCGATCGTGCACCCGGACGCGGAACTCGCCGCGGCCCGGGCGGCGAAGGCGCTCGGACTCGCGTTCGCCCTCAGCACCGTCTCGTCCAAGCCACTGGAAGAGGTGGCGGCGGAGGCGGGCGAGGCGCCGCTCTGGTTCCAGCTCTACCCGGCGCGCGACCGCGAGGTGACGGCGAGCCTCCTTGCGCGGGCCGAGAAGGCCAGCTACGAGGCGCTCGTCGTCACCGTCGACACGACGATGCTCGGCTGGCGCGAGCGCGACCTCCGCCTCGGCTACCTGCCGTTCCTCACGGGCGAAGGCCTCGCGAACTACCTCGGCGACCCCGCCTTCCGCGCCCGTCTCGCCAAGCCGCCCGAGGAGGATCCGAAGGCCGCCGTCGCCGAGTTCCTCTCCGTGTACGTCAACCCCGCCTTCACGTGGGACGACCTCGCCTTCGTGCGCGAACGCTGGCGCCGGCCGCTCCTCGTGAAGGGCGTCCTCCACCCCGACGACGCCGAGCGCGCCGTCGCCCTCGGGGCCGACGGCGTCGTCGTGAGCAACCACGGCGGTCGCCAGGTCGACGGCGCCCTCGCCGCCCTCGACGCCCTGCCCGCCGTGGCCGAACGCGTGGGCGGACGGGCAGTCGTGCTCTTCGACGGGGGAATCCGCCGGGGCGCCGACGTCTTGAAGGCGCTCGCCCTCGGGGCGCGCGCCGTGGGGGTCGGCCGGCCCTATCTCTACGCCATGGCGGTCGCGGGCGAGGCGGGGGTGCGAAGGCTCCTGCGCAACCTCCTCGCCGACCTCGACCTGACGCTCGGCTTGGCCGGGCGCGCGAGGATCGCCGACGTCGACCGCTCGCTCGTCGTCGCGGGCGGCGAGCCGGCCTGGGCGGGCGCGTCGTCGGGCGACGGCTAGCCCGGCCCGGCCGGCATCGGGGGTCGAGGGGAGAGGACGTGCGCGCAGCCTTCGTGACAGGTGCGGGAAGCGGCATCGGGCGCGCCGTGGCCCTTGCGCTCGGCGCGCGCGGTTTCCGCGTCTTCGCCGGCGTCCGCTCGCAAGAGGCGGCGGAGGCGGTGCGGGCCGACGGCTTCGAGCCGGTCGTGGCCGACGTGCGCGACGAGGCCGCGGTGCGCGAAGCGGCGCGCGCGGTCGAGGCGGCCCTCGGCGACGCGCGCGACGGCCGGTCTTTGGGCGGCGGCCCGGCCGCGTTCGCGCTCGTGAACAACGCCGGCGTCGCGGTCGGCGGCCCGCTCGAGCTCGTCCCGGCCGCCGAGTTCCGCGACCAGCTGGACGTCAACGTCACGGGCCAGCTCCTCGTGACGCAGGCCTTCCTCCCGCTCCTCCGCCGCACGCGGGGCCGGATCGTCCTCATGGGCTCGATGTCGGGCCTCGTCGCGCTCCCCTTCCTCGGCCCCTACTCGATTTCGAAGTTCGCGCTGGAGGCGATGGCGGACACGCTCCGCGTCGAGCTCGCGCCCTTCGGGGTCGCCGTCTCGATCGTCGAGCCGGGGTCGGTCGCGACGCCCATCTGGTCGAAGTCGGTCGAGCGCGCGCGCCGCTGGTTCGAAGCGGCGCCGCCCGAGGCCGTCGCCCCCTACCGGGAGATGATCGAGCGGACGATGCGCGCGGCGCTCCGCGCGGGCGAGCGCGGCATTGCGCCGGAGCGGGTCGCGGAGGCCGTCGTCCACGCCCTCACGAGCCCCAGGCCGCGCGCCCGCTACCTCGTGGCCCCGCCGGCGCGCGCGCGGGAGACGCTCCTCCTCCGCCGCCTTCCCACGCGGCTGCGCGACCGGCTCATCCTCGGCGCGCTCAGGCCGCGTCCGCGGCGCTGACCGGGGCAGGCACCCGGCGTGGCCCCGCGAACGCCAGGGCGCCCGGGCCCTGCCCTGCGGCCGGGCGGCCGGGCGCCCCGCGCCGCCGCGCACCGGGTCCGCCTCAGCCCGACGAGGCGCGCCCCTCGGCCCGCCGCGCCTTCTCCTCCTCCAGGAGAACGCGGCGCAGCACCTTGCCGACCATGCTCTTCGGCAGCTCGGCGCGGAACTCGTAGATGCGCGGCACCTTGT
>JADGHG010000146.1 GCA_019689585.1 Clostridia bacterium | reverse complement strand
CGCGAGGGCGGCCCCGCCCTGGCCGTCCTCGAGAACCGGCGGAAGACGCTCGCCCCCGGCTGGAACCGCGGCGTGGGCGCCGCGCGCGCCCCCGCGGTGCTGCGGCTCGACGCGCACGCGCGGGTCGCGCCCGACTTCCTCGCGCGGACGCTGGCGGTCCTCGCGGCGCGGCCCGAGGCCTGGGGCGTGGGCGGCCGCATCGTCACGGTCGGCGAAGGCTTCTGGGGCCGCGTGAACGCCGCGCTCCTCGCCCACCCCTTCGGCGTGGGCGGATCGCGCTTCCGCACGGGCCGGGGCTTCGGCTGGGCCGACACCGTCCCCTACGCCGCGTACCGCCGCTGGGTGTTCGACGTCGTCGGGCGGTTCGACGAGGACCTCGACCGCGGCGAGGACCTCGCCTTCCACGCTCGGCTCAGGCGGGCGGGGGGGCGGCTCTGGCTCGACCCCGCGATCGAGAGCGTCTACGTCGCGCGGCCGACGCTCGCGGGGCTCCTTCGGAAAGCCTGGGGCGACGGGCTCTGGAACCCGCGCGCGGCCCGGCGCGCGCCGGGCGCCATGCGGTTCTATCATTTCGCGCCGCCGGCCTACGCCTTGGCGCTTGCGCTCCTCTGGGCCGCCCTGCCCTGGATCGGCCCGCTTCCCGGGCTGGCGCTCCTCGCCTTGCACGCGGCGGCGAGCCTCCTGGCAGCGCTCGACGCGTCGCGGCGGCCGGCTCCCACCCCGCCCGAGGGCGAGCCGCAGGCGGCCCGAGCGGGACAGGGCGGACGGCTGGCCTTCGTGCCCGCCCTCGCGCTCGCCTTCATGCTCTTTCACCTCGTGCGCGGGGTGGCCGTCGTGGCGGGGCTTCTGCCCCGGCCGGCGCGACGGGTCTAGGCGAGACCCAGGCCGCCCGCGCGTGCCTCGCCGGGCGGGGACCCCGCCTCGCGGCCGGCGGGCGGGACGGCCAGCCGCCCGTCGGGGACGAGCGGCGCGAAGTCGGGAACGGCTGCGAGGCGGTCGAGGTCCCAGCGCATGCCGAGGCGCGCGAAGAGCGCCCCGGCCCGCCGGGCCCGTCGGGCGGCTGCCGAGGGGTCGCCCGAGCGCAGAAGGGCTGCGGCCAGGGCCGCCTCGCCGCGCGCCACCTCGGGGAGCGCCCCGATCGCGACGAAGATGCGACGAGACTCAGAGAGGCGCTCCAGGCCGGCGCGGGCCGAGCCGCCCTCGACCGCGGCCCGGCCGAGCCACCTCAGGTTGAGGGCCTCGCCGAAGGGGGCGGCGTCCCTTCGCGCGATGGCAAGTCCGCGCCGCGCCGCCTGGACGGCGCCCTCACGGTCGCCCGCCTCCCAGAGGAGCTCGGCGAGCCAGGCGTGGCCCCGGTCGGCGAGGAGCCCGACCCCCACGCGCTCGCCGAGCGCGATGGCCTCGCTCTGGGCCCGGGCGCCCGCCTCCGGGTCGGCGAGCCGTCCCAAGGGGAGCGCGAGGAAGAGCCGCGCAAGGTAGACGAAGCTCGGCTCGCCACGCCGCCTCGCGAGGGCGAGGACGCGGCGCAACGCCGAGAGGGCCCGCCGCCAGTCCCCGCGCATGTGGGCCATGGTGCCGATCTGGAGAAGCGCGTAGAGGCCCGCCGCGCTCTGGGTTCCCTGCGCCGCCAGGATGGCGTCGAGAAGGCGGAAGGCCTCCTCGAAGCGGCCGGTCGAGCCGACGACGGCCGCAAGGGCCGAGCGCGCCCCGTACGGGACGTCGCCGGCCGTTTCCCGGCCGAAGAGCCGGAGGCTCGCTGCGAGTTCCGAGCGGGCCTTCCGGAAGTGGCCCTGGAGGGCGTAGATCTGGCCGAGTCGCATGTGGGCGAGGGCCCGCAGCCTGGGGGGCGCCTTGTGCTCGGCCGCCTGCGCCAGACGGGCCAAGGCCCCGGCCGCCTGGCGGAGCCGCCCCCGCAGGAGGAACGTGCTGGCGCGGGCCGAGACGAAGGCCGCGTCGCCTTTCCGCGGGGTGCGGGAGATCGCGCGCGCGGCGAGGGCCGCGTAGCGGTCGGCCGCGTCGGGGGCGCCCGCGAGGCTCGCCTCCCAGAGCCGCAGGTGGAGGTCGGCCGCGAGCTCCTCGCGCTCGCTCGTCGGGGGGAGCGCGCGCAGGTTGCGGAGCGCCTGCTCGAGGAGCCGGAGCACGAGGCCCGCCGCCTGCGACTCCTCGGCCCGTTCGGCCGCCGCGAGGCTCGCGCGCAGGCCTTCCTCCCAGAGGCAGCCCTCCGTCGCCGTGCGCGCGAGGGCCTCGAGCCGCCCGTGCGCGCGCGAGCGGCCGTCCGGCTCGCGCGCCTCGGCGGCGGCGAGGCAGCGGAAGGCCCTCTGGTTCAGCGCCACCCAGCGGCTCTCGCTGCACCCCGCGCGGATGGCGCGGCGGAGGAGCGGGTGGCGGAACGAGAGCCTGGGCGGCGCCTCCCCCTCCTCGCGGAGGATGTGGGCCTCGAGAAGCGCGTCGAGCGCCGCGAGGGCTCGCGCCTCGGGGAGGTCCGCCACCTCGGCCACGACCGAGAGCGGCTCCGGCTCGGGGAAGACGGCGGCCGCCTCGGCGAGCGCGGCCGCCGAGACGGGCAGCCGGGCGATGCGCTCGCGCATGGCGGCGAGCACCGTCGAGGGCAGGGGAAGCGCCTCCGGCCCGGCCGCGGCATCTCCCGCCGGGCGCTCGCGCACGACGCGCAAGAGCTCCGTCAGGTAGAGGGGGTTCCCGCCGCTCTGGGCGTGGAGGCGCCGGGCGAGCTCGGGTTCGGGGCGGCCGAGGAGCTCGGCCACGATGCCGGCCGAGGCGGGTGGGGAGAGCGGGCCGAGCGAAAGGCGCGCGAGGCGACCCTCGCGTTCGAGCCGCGCGAGGAGCTCGCCCGCCGCCCCGAGCGGCTCGTCGTTGCGGACGGCGAGGAGCGCCTTGACCCGGCTCGGCTCGCGGCGGAGGTGGGAGGCGAGCCAGCGCAGCGTGGCCTCGTCGGCCCAGTGCAGGTCATCGAGGCAGAGGACGACCGGCCCCGGCACGGCCTCGATGAGGCGCGAGACGGCCTCCCGCAGGCCGCCGAGGCCGGGCTCGGCGGCGGCGGGCGCCCGGGTGCCGGCGTCTCTCTTATAAACATCACCGACCCCACGAGACACAC
>JADGHG010000002.1 GCA_019689585.1 Clostridia bacterium | reverse complement strand
GATCGGCCCTGGCGGCCCGCGCCGCGCGATCGGCCCTGGCGGCCCGCGCCGGGCGATCGACGAAGCGAGGACGAGCCGGGCGCGGGCAAAGGAGCGGTCTCCCCGGGCGCCGAAGGAGGCGGCGCGGCGGTATATGGAAACGCGGTGCGGGGAGCCGGCCGGTGGCGGCGAGAGGCTCGCGGACGCCGCGCCCCGGTGCGGTGAGCGCGAAGGACGGGGGGAGGCGCGGAGCGTGGCTCGCGTCCCACGCGGACGGCGGACGGCGGAGATGCCGCGACCGTCCCCGCTCAAGACGGTCGACGAAGCCCTCGAGCTGCTTCTGGCGATCGCGCGGAACGGGGGGGCCTGGACCCCGAGCCGCGCGGCGGCGGCCTTCGGCCTTCCGAAGAGCAACGCTCACCGGCTGCTCGCCGCCTTGGCCGAGAGGGGCTTTCTCGTGCGAGACAGGTCGGCGCGCGCGTATCGGCTCGGCCTGGCCGCCTGGATGGTCGGGCAGGCGGCTCGCGAGGAGCTCGGCTTCCCAGCCGTCCGGGGAGTGCTCACGCGGCTCGCGGCGGAGAGCGGGGAGAGCGCGTTCTTCAACGTGCGCCAGGGCCGTTCGGCTGTTGCCGTCGAGAAGGTCGAGAGCCAGCGCCATCCGTTGCGCCTCACGATGGAGCTCGGCGCTGTCGCGCCGCTCCACGCCGGCGCCTCTCAGCGCGTCATCCTGGCCCATCTCCCCGAGCCCGAGCGCGAGGCATACCTGGCCGGGCCGCTCGAGGCCATGACCCCGCGCACGCTCGTCGACCCCGAGGCCTTGCGGGCCGAGCTCGCGCGCATCCGCGAGCGCGGGTACGACGTCTCGCGCGGCCACCTGACGCCGGGCGTGACGGCCGTCGCCGCGCCGGTCTTCGGAACGCGCGGCGAGGTGGTCGCATCCGTCAGCCTCGGGGGCCCCGACGACCGCCTGGACGACGCGGCGGTGTCGCGCTTCGCGGAGCTCGTGCGTCAGGCAGCCGCCGAACTGAGCCTCGCGCCGGACGCGGCCGGCAGCTGATCACCGGACGGCCGACGCCTGATCACCGGACGGCCGGCGCCTGAGCAGCAGGCGGCTGGCGCCTGAGGAGCGGGCGGCCGGCGCCTGAGCAGCGGGCGGCTGGCGCCTGAGGAGCGGGCGGCCGGCCACGGTCAGCGGGCCATCGCGGGCGCGGCCGTACGGCCGGCCCAGCCGGCGCCTCCGGTGCGCTCACCCCGGTCGGCCGAAGGGGCCGCACGGGGGTCCGAGCGAGCGTCCGGGGTCGGATAGTGAGGTGAAACCTCACTATCGCCCCACCGGCGGTCGCGGCCCGCAACCATAGCGAAGCGGATTGATCTTATGGGGAACCTCCGGTCCCGAGTTAGCCCCGCCGGGGCACCGATAGTGATGTGGCGCTTCACTACCGCGGCCGGCCGGGCGGGCGCTGCCGCCGATAAGGCGGTATCACAGCGCTATGGCCGCGACCGGAGCGGCGCGCCCCATGCCGCGGCCGGGTCCGCGCGCCGTCGCCGGCCCCGTGCCGCGGCCGGGTCCGCACCCCCGCGTCCCCACAAGCGGGCAGCGCGGCCCGCGGCCGGGTCCGCGCGCCGGCGTCGGCCCCACGCCGCGGACACGCCCCGCCCCGCGGCGCGCGGCTCCCGGGCGCGGCGAGTTCCGCAGCGACGTACGGCCCCGCGCCCTCGGCCGCCTCCTGCGCCTTTCGCTTGCGGGCGCCCGAGCGGTGTGCGAGCATCGGGCCTGATGCCGCCATCGCCCGTGACCGCCGCGCGGCGCGCCGTGCGCGTTCGCGCCCTTTGGTCCTACCCCTCGTGGTTCACGAAGGTCCTCGTCGCCAACGCCTGCCTCCACGCGGCCGTGTACGCCGTCCGGCCGCTCGCCGCCTACCAGGCGCTCGCTCTCGGCGCCAGCCCGGCCGGGGTCGGCGCCGTGGCCTCATCCTTCGCGCTCTTGTCGCTCTTCCTCGCGCTTCCCGCCGGCCGCTGGGTCGACCGGATGGGCGAGCCGCCCTTCATCGTCTGCGGCACCGCCCTCGCGGTCGTGGGTGCGCTCGCGCCGTCGGTCGCGACCTCCGTGCCGGCTCTCGCCGCCACGCAGGCGCTTCTCGGCCTCGGACACCTCCTCGCCGTCGTGGCGAGCCAGACGCTCATCGCCAACCGCACGGCCGACGCCCAGCGCGACGAGCGGGTCGGCGCCTACACGGTGATGGCGTCGCTCGGTCAGCTGGCCGGCCCGGCCCTGGCGGGCGCCGTCGTCGGGACATCGGCGGCGCGGCATCTCGGTCCCGGGTTCTTCCTGGCCGGCGGGCTCGCGCTCTTGGCCTCCCTCTCCGCCCTGGGCCTCGGCGCGCGCGCGGCGCTCGGCTTTGCCCGCGCGACCGGACCTCGAGCCGCTGGCCCCGAGCCCCCTGTGGATGGACGCGGAACCGGCCCAGTCGTGCGGCGGCCGGCCCCGTCGATCGCCGCGCGCTCCTTCGCAGCCGTCGGCGCGAGCGCCCGGCGCACCGCGCGCCTCCTCCTGCGGCCGGGCATGCCGCCCGCGATGTTCGCGAGCCTCACCGTGCTGTCGAGCATCGACGTCCTGAGCGCGTACCTCCCGGTCCTCGGGGAGGCGCGCGGGCTGTCGGTCGCGACCGTCGGGCTCCTCCTCTCGATCCGCGGAGGCGCCTCGCTCGTCTCCCGCCTCTTCATGGCCTGGCTTTTGCGCCGTATGACGCGCGCCCGCCTGCTCTTCTGGTCGACCATCGTCCCCGCTTTCGCCGTCGCCGCCCTGCCGCTTGCGCCGTCGCCCGTCCTGGGCGCCCTCATGGCTCTGGCCGGGCTCGGGCTCGGCCTCGGCCAGCCGCTCACGATGAGCTGGGTCGCGAGCCGCGCACCCGCGGACGAGCGCGGCGCGGCCCTCGGCTTGAGGCTCTCCGGAAACCGGCTCGGCCAGCTCGGCATCCCGGCGGCCGTCGGCCTCGTCGGGAATGCGGCCGGCGAGGCGTCCGTCTTCTGGGCGATCGGCGCAGCACTCCTTCTGGCGGCCTCTTGGGTCGTGCGCGCTCCCTTCGGCGAGGCGGCCGGCCCGGCCGAGGCCGCGTCGACGGGCGGGTGACCCGGCGGGCCGGAGGCGTCGATCGCAAGCGTTTCAGGGCTCTCGGTAATGGCGGGCTTGGCGTGGTGGGCGAAACAGGATTCGAACCTGTGACCTCCTGGGTGTAAACCAGGCGCTCTGGCCGCTGAGCTATTCGCCCGCTTCGATGCCAAGAAGGGACGCTCCGCCGCGAGCCCCCGCCGCACGAGCGCGCGAGGGTCGCCTCGGATGCGCAGGCCCCCCACATTCTACGGCACCGCGGGGCGCGCGGGCTGCGACGTGCTATGGTCGCGGCAAGGCGGCGTCGAGGATGGGGATGTCGGGATGGAAGGCGCTCGGGCCTCGACAGGCGCCCCCGTGACGGGCCGAGCCGGCGCGGGGCCAAGGAGCGCTCTGCCGGGCGAGACTCTTCCGCCGGGGGCCTTGCCCGACTTCGTGCGGCCGGGCCTCTCGCTTCTCGTCGTCGGCTCGAACCCCGGGATGGCCTCGTCGCAGGCGGGTCACTACTACGCCGCCCCGTCCAACGCCTTCTGGCGTCTTCTGGCGGACGCCGGCCTCACGCCGGGCCGCTGGGGCCCCGAGCGCGATGCCGAGCTTCTCTCGCTCGGCATCGGCCTCACCGACATCGTGAAGCGCCCCACGCCGGGCATGTCGGATCTCACGGCCCGCGACCTCGCCCAGGGCCGCGAGCGCCTACGGCAGATCCTCGCCATCTACCGTCCCGCCGTGGCCGCCTATACCGCGAAGGCGGTGTACGCTGCGTTCCGGGGGGGCCGCGACACAAAGGCGATCGCCTACGGCCTCCAGCCCGGCTCCGTGGTGGCGGGGGTACGCGATTTCGTGCTCCCTTCGCCGAGCGGCCGGAGCGGGCTTCCGTACGCCGAGAAGCTCAGGTGGTACCGCGAGCTCGCGCAGATCGTCAAGGCGGGCTGACGCGACCGATACCAGGCAAGGGCCTCGATCGCGCTTGGAATTCCCGCGCAGGTATCCCCCTGCCTCGCGAGCCCGCCTACGCCACGACGGCGATGTACAGCGCGTACAAGAGCCCGTTCAAGACCAGCACCTGCGGCATCACCTTGCGCCGCGCGAGATAGTACGTGAGCAGCACGATCGCGGCGGCCGCCACGGCGAGGCCCACGGCCCAGAGCTGGTCGGCGGCGAGCCGCCAGGGCGTGAACGCGATCCCGATCGCGGGGATGAGCGAGGATTGCAGCACCATCGCCCCTGTGATGTTCCCGATCGCGAGCGTGTCCTTGCGCTGGCCGAGCCAGATGACGCTGTTGAAGGTCTCCGGGAGCTCCGTGGCGATGGGCGTGATGATCACGGACAGGATGAAGGCCGAGACGCCGAGCGCCTTCGCGACCTGCGTGACGGCGTCGACGAAGACGTTGGCGGCGAAGATCATGGCGCCGAGCCCGACGGCCACCTGCAGGAGCACCATGGCCGTCGCCGGCACCTCGCGCCGCCGCTGGAAGTAGAGCCTGTCCACCTCGACCTCGCCTCGTCCGGCCTCGGCATGCTGCGACGCCGCCCGACCCAGCCCCTCTTCCCCGCCGCTCGGCGCCGCGACGGGCGTCGCGGCCGGCGCCGCGGCTGTGCCGGCCGGCGCCGCGCCCGCGCCCGCGCCGGCCGGGGCCGTGGCGGCCTCTGCCAGCGCCGCGCCGCCTTGCGCCCGCAGCGTCACAAGGACGAATCCCGCATAGAGAAGCACGAGGAGCGCGGCGATCGAGAGCTGCAGCGGCCGCAAGCCCGGGACGAGCCCGGCGACGGCGGCGAGCGAGTACACGATCACGAAAAACGGCAGGTCGCGCCCGAGCGTGCCCGGGTCGACCTCGACGAAGAAGCCGCGCCGCTTGCGCGCCGAGTAGAACCACGCCGCCGCCCCGCTGATGAGGAAACCGAGCGTGGCGAGCAAAAGCGGGGCCCCCAGGATCGCGCCCACGCCGATCTCCTCTTTCACTTCCCCCGAGCCGAAGGCGATGGCCCAGATCGGGATGATCGCCTCGGGAAGCGCCGTGCCGAGGGCGGCCATGAGGCTCCCCGTCGCGCCGTGGGAGAGGTCGAGGCGCCGACCGAGCCACTCGATGCCGTTCGTGAAGAGCTTGGCCGCGACGAAGATGAGGACGAGCGAGAAGAGAAGCTCGGGGTAGGTCGCCATCAGTCTCCCTCTCGCGCCTCCTCCTCGAGCTCCTCGACGAAGGCGCGGTCGTCGGTGAAGCGTCGCACCTGCTCCAGGTAGTATCGGAGGTTCGCCCGCCGCTCGTCCACCGGCACGCGGAAACTCTCGGCCGCCGAGATGAAGTCGTCGGGCGCCACGCCCTGCGCGTCCGAGGCGAACGCCCGCCGCTTGGCGCGCGTCACGAGCTCCTCGAGCTCGGCGCCCGTGAAGAATCGCGTCTTCGGCACGACCTCGCGCGCGAGATGCTCGACGAGCTCGGCCTCGTCGACGAGGAGCGGCGGCCTGCGGCGGCGCGTGCCCGGCACGAGGCCGAGGTGCACCTTGAGGATCGCGAGCCGGGCCTCGGCGCCCGGGTAGAGGAACGGCACCTTGTAGTCGAAGCGGCCCGTCCGGATGAAGGCCTCGTCGAGGTGGTCGGGCACGTTCGTCGTGCCGACGACGATGGCCTCGCGCTCGGGGTGGCCGAGCCACTCGAGGAACTGCGAGAACACGCGCTGGCTCTCCTCGCCGGCCGAGTCCCGCATGGCCCCCGAGCGCCGGCCGAAGCGGTCGATCTCGTCGACGAAGACGACGGCGGGCGACATCTTGTCGATGAGGGTGAGCGCCTGCCGCATGTTCTGCCCCGACTCGCCGAACCACTTGGAGTAGATGTTCTCCGTGTGCAGGTGCATGAACGGCAGGTGCACCTCGTGCGCGAGGGCGCGGGCGAAGAGCGACTTGCCCGTGCCGGGCGGCCCGAAGAGGAGGATCCCGCGCGGCAGCGGCACGCCGAACGCCTGGGCGCGACCGGCCTCCTTCAGGACGCGCACGATGTCGCGCGCGACGAAGCGCTTCACGGCCTCGTACCCGCCGATGTCGCGGAAGGAGGCGTTGGGCTCGGCGACGTCGAGGACGCGCGAGCGTCGCACGAGGTCGCTCTTCAGGTCCTTGACGCGCGTGAGGTCGAAGTCCCGCGTGGCGTGGTACGACTCGAGCAGGATGCTCTCGACCTGGTGCAGGTTGAGGCCGGCCGTGGCGGCGACGAGCTCGCCCAGCCGGTCGCCGGAGAGCGCCACCTCGAGCTCGGCCGCCGCCTTGCCGATGAGGAAGGCGCGCTCGGCGTCGCTGCTCGGGTCGACCTCGACGACGACGACGAGCTCGCGCGTGTAGGCGTCGAGGAGCGCCGAGGCGTCGGCCGTCTGGACGAAGACGGTCGAGGCGTGCGCGAGCACGTCCTCGTCGATCGCCCAGGAGCGGAGCGCGCCCTGCAGACCCGTCTCCCACTCGCGGTTCTCGGCCAGGTTCTGGAGGATGGCGACCGTGCGATGCCGGCGCAGGAACCCGTCGATCTCGCGGAGCGCCTGCTTCAAGCTCGCAAGCTGCACGCCGGCCCCGTCCGCCGTCCCGTAGCGCTGCAGCGGCGACTCCGCCACCGCCTTCCGGTAGGGCGCGAAGCGGCCCGAGGCGTCCATGCGCGAGAGCCCCTGCCAGAGGTCGAAGAGGAACACATGCTCCGCCTGGCGCAGGTCCTCGTGCGTGCGGACGTACTCCTTGAGCTGGAGGAGGCGGCGGGGGTCGGCCGTCTCGAAGCAGATGACGGGCGAGTAGTTCGCGCGCCGCTTGAGCATCGCCTGCTCGAGCCAGCGCTCGTCGAGCCCCGCCGAGACCGAGGCCGATGGCGTCCCGGCCGACGGCCCGCGCTCGGCGTCGAGGGCGGCCCGTTGGGGGCCGGCCGGCCGCGTCCTGCCGAAGGGCGCCCGCTCGGCCGGGTCGCGCCCGCCCGGGCCGGCCTCCGGCGTCATCCGCAGGGCGAGCGGAAGGCGAGGGCCGTGGCGAGCCCGAGCCGCGCGAGCTCCCGCGCGAGCTCGTCTGCGGCGCCGTCGCCGTACCGCTCGACGATCTCCAACCGCTGCGCGAATACGTCGACGTCGAGGAGACGGCGGGGCAAGCGCGCCGCCCCGGCCTCCGCCCGCCGGGCGAGCGGCCGCCTGGCCGGGGACGCGTCGGCCACCCCAGGCCCGGGGGCGCGAACCGTCTTGGGCTTCCGGCCGATCGGGGCGGCCGGCCGGCGCGTCATCCGCCGACCCGGCCCTCGCGCGCGCGCGTCCCCTCTTGCGGCTTCGCGCCGACCTCGCCCGCGTCGACGCCCGCTTCGCCCAGCCGTGCCGCCATCGTCTTCATCGCCCGCTCCCGCAAGTTCATCTCGAGGCCGAGGCCCGAAAGCAGCGCGGCCAGCCGGTCCGCCTCCTCGAGGCAGTCGTCGTCGAGGAAGCCGTGGAAGTCGGTCTCGACGCGGCCGCCCTTGCCGATCCGCACGCGCACTTCGCGCATCAGGCGAGCACCCCCCGCACGAGCACGCGGCGGTCTTCGCCCCGGCCCGTCTGGTCGACGTCGACCTCGTAGTTCAGCGCCCGGAGCGCGCGCGAGACGGCGATGGCCGCGTAGTTCTGGAGGATCTCGTCGCGGAGCTCGCGGTACTCCTCGACGTGCCCGTAGTCGTCGAAGAGGAACGAGAGCTGCCCCGTGCGCCGGTCGACGACCATGCCGATGCCGCCCCGCAGGTGGCCGACGTGCAGCGCCAGGTCGACCGGCTGGGGACGGCCGAACACGTCGCGCACCGTCTTGTCGATGCGGCCGCCGTGGGTCTCGGCGGCCGCCTGCACGGCCGCCTGCAGGACCTCCCAGGCGGGGTCCTCCTCGAGCGCCCCGCCCTCGGCCACCGTGCGAAACACGATGTCCGTCGTGTACTGGCTGACGTGGCTCACCCTCGCTCCCCCTTCCCCGGCCCCGTGCGCCTCGCGGCCTCAGTCGAGGAGGACGCGTTCGCGCAGGACGGCCTCGCGCTGGCGCATCAACTCCCGCAGTTCGACCTGGATGCGCCGCACTTCCTGCTCCAGCTCGTCGCGGCGCCGCTTGGCCGCCTCGAGCGGGCTCTCGGCCGCCTCGGCCGCCTGGCTCTCGCGCGGGCTGCGCCGACGCACGCGCTCGAGCTCCACGATCGCGAGCTGGGCCTCGACCTGGTCGCGCCGGGCGGGGTCGCGCGCGGCCGCGAGTTCGCCCGCCAGCTCCCGCCGGCGCGCCTCGAGCTTGAGGTCGTCGAGGGCGCGCGCCTCCTCCCGCCACTCGTGCGTCTTGAGCGAGCGGATGCGGGCGAGCCCGGGCGCGCTCTCCCAGCCCTGGACGATGCGGCGCCAGTTCTCCTCGGGGTCCGCCTGGGCGCGCGGCTCGACCCGCTTCTCGCGCTCGAGCCTCTGGATCTCCCACGTGAGGCGGTCGAAGGCTTCCTGCGCCTCGCCGAGCCGCCGGCGCAGGTCCTGCATGGGGGCGTCGAAGCGGCGGATCTTCGCGCGTCGCCACGATTCGACGGTGAGGTAGGCGGCGGCGAGGAAGAGGAAGGCCGCGATCAGGAAGAAGAGGACGACGCGGGCCCAGAGCTCGAAGGCGCGCAGGAGGAGGATGTTGACGGCGAGCGCGGCCGCGGTAGACCCGGCCGCCTCCCAGGCCAGGTAGGCGAGGCTCCGGCGCGTGTGGCGCACCTCGTGCCAGACCGCGTCGGCCGCGAGCAGGCCCAAGAGCACGGTGGCCATCGCAGCCCCGAAGAGGAGAGCCATGGGGCGACCCCCCGCTCGACCCGCCGTTCGTTACGTATTATACCGCCGGGTGACGGCCCCCCTTCGGCGGGCGGCTCGAGCGGCCGGGCGCGGGACGCGTCTTCGGCCGACGCGCTGCCGTCGGTTCCCCTCTTCAGCCTGAGCCGGGCGGCAGCCCCGGCGCCGCCTCCGAAGGTTCCCTGGGCGGCGCCTCCGACGCGCCCGCGATCGCGAGCGACGTCACGGCGTATGCGCCCGGGCGGCCGCGCACGGTGAGCGTCATCGTGTAGGCCGGTTCCGACTCCGCGGGTCCCGCGAAGAAGGTGACGCGGTAGCGGGCGCCGTCTGCGAGCGGCTGCGATTCGTCGAGCCGGTAGTGGTCGATCGCGAGGCCCCGCGGACCCGGACGCCAGCCGGCGAGGGCGAGGCTCCGGCGCCAGGCCGCCTGGAGCTCCGGCGCGAGGTAGAGGTCGACCTCGGCGCCGCTGCCGACGACCCACGCGACGAGGAAGCGGTGGAGTAGCAGTTCGGGCGTGCGGGCGTCCTGCGCCGCGGCCGAGAGGACGCGCAGCTGGAGCGCCATGTCGCGGGCTTCGGCCCGGGCCTGGCCGAGGGCGGAGCGAAGGACGAGCGCCCAGGAAAGGAGCGCCACGACAAGTAGGGCAAGCCCGAAGGCGAGAAGCGCCAGCCCGCCCTCGCGCTCCGTCGGCCGCGGCTTCCGCATGGCCTCACCCCGCCGGGCGGGGCGCGCCTCGGCCGAGCGGGCGCTCGCCCCGCGGGAGACGGCTATGCCGGGAGGCGGCCCGGCTATGCGCCCGGCGGGGCCTCGTGCGTCACGGCTCGGGCCGCCCCTGCCAGCTGGGCGAGAGGCCGGCCGCGACGCCGAGCGCCTGAAGGCAGCGGCCGGCGACGAAGTCGACGAGCTCGGCGACGGTCGTCGGCCGGTGGTAGAAGCCCGGCATGGCGGGGACGACGCGCACGCCGAGCTCGGCGAGGCGGAGGAGGTTCTTCAGGTGCAGGGCGTGGAGCGGCGTCTCGCGCGGGACGACGACGAGCCGCCGGCCTTCCTTCAGGCAGACGTCCGCGGCCCGTTCGATGAGGTTCGCCGACTGGCCCGTCGCGAGGGCGGCCACCGTCGACATCGAGCACGGCACGACGGCCATGCCGTCGACCGGCGTGCTGCCGCTCGCGATGTCGCTCGCGACGTCGCGGACGTCGTAGAGGTGGAGCTCGCCCTCGCCCCAGAATCCGGCCTGGTAGCCGCCGACGAGGCGCCGCGGCCGCACCCAGCCGCTCACCGGGTCCGTCACCTCGGGCGCGAAGCCGTCGCCCTCCGGCCGCCAGCCCGTCTCGTCGGCCAGCACCACGCGGCCGGCCGGGGAGACGACGAGGTCGACGCGCGCCCTCTGGGCGAGGAGCGCGCGCACGACGCGCACGGCGTACGGCCCGCCGCTCGCGCCCGTCACGGCCACCACGAAGCGGCGGGACGCGTCCCTCGCGGCCCCGCCGGCGCCGTCGGCCGTCACGCCGCCACCCCCAGGACGGCCGCGAGGAGAAGGAGCGGCCCCGCGACCGCGTTCGTGTTGAAGGCCAGCATGGCGCGCTCGATGGGCACAGCCGGCTCGGCCCGGCCGCCGGACGCGCCCGCCCCGGCGCCCCGGGGCGGGAGGACGAGCCGGTACTGGTTCGCGACGAGGGGCAGGCAGAGCGAGAGGACGAGGAAGTAGCCCGGGGCGAGGCCGAGGAGCAGGCCCGCCAGCGCGATCAGGGAGAGCGCCGCGGCGTGCGTCGCGCCGGCAAGCCGCAAGGCCCGCGCGAGCCCGAGGTCGGCCGGCGCCGAGTGGACCCCGGCCGCCCTCTGGAAGGACCGGTCGCCGGCGTGGAAGAGCATGTCCGAGGCCGCCACCCAGAGCGCGTAGCCGAGCGCGAAGGCGACCCCCGCCGGCGCGAAGTCGCCGCGCAGGGCGAGCCACGCGCCGAAGGGGCCGCAGAACTGGGGCCACACCTGCCAGTAGTGGCAGGCCCAGGTGTGGTACTTGCCGTACGGGTAGACGACGAGCCCGGCTACGGCCAGCGGGAAGAAGTAGAGCGTGAGCGGGTTCAGCTCCCACGCGGCGAGGGCCAGGACCGCGAGGCAGGCGAGGCTGAAGGCGAGCGTCTCGGCCCGCGTGAGCCGGCCCGTCGGGATCGGCCGGTTGCGCGTGCGGGGGTTCTTCGCGTCGAGCTGGGCGTCGATCACCCGGTTCAGGCCGAAGCCGGCCGCGCGCCCGAAGACGAGCGCCACGACGATCCAGGCGAGCTGCGCCCCCGAGGGCCAGCCCGAGACGGCGACGACGCTCGCGGCAATGGTGGTCGTGAGGCCGAAGACGGCGTGGAGCGGCACCGTCGTGTCCCAGAGCGCGCGGGCCTTGAGAGCCGCGCGCGCGAGAAGGCGCTCGCCCCAGGCACTCGGGGATCCGCCCCCCCGCGCCTCAAGGGAGCCCAAGGGCGCGCCACCTCTCCCGCACCTCGCGCTCGACGGCCGGATCCATGCGGATCCGGGCCGGCCACGGCCGGTCGTGGCCTTCCTCGGGCAGCTTGCGCGTGCCGTCGATGACCATCTTCGTGCCGAAGCCGAGCCGCCGGGACGCGTGGTCGAGGACGTCGACGGGCCCCGGGAAAAAGCGCACGTCGCGCTCGGGGTCGATGTGGTTGAGCGCGGCCCACCAGGCCTCCTTCGGGTCGTGGACGTCGACGTCCGCGTCGACGACGACGATCACCTTCTGGAGGCTCATCTGCCCCATGCCCCAGAGCCCGGCCGCCACCTTGAAGGCCTGGCCGGGGTAGCGCTTGTCGATGGCGACGAAGAGGAGGTTGTTGAAGACGCCTTCGGGCGGCATGTGGTAGTCGACGACCTCGTTCTGGATGAGCCGCACGAGCGGGAGGAAGAGGCGCTCGGAGGCGTGGCCGAGGAAGTAGTCCTCCATCGGCGGCCGCCCGACGATCGTCGTCGGGTAGATCGCGTCGCGCCTTCTCGTGACGGCCGTCACGTGGAAGGCCGGGTACGGCTCCGCGAGAGAGTAGAAGCCGGTGTGGTCGCCGTAGGGGCCTTCGCGGACGGGCGGCTCGGCCGGGTCGACGTACCCCTCGATCGCGATCTCCGCGTGCGCGGGCACCTCGAGGTCGACCGTGCGCGCCTTGACGAGCTCGACGGCTTGTCCGCGCAGGAGGCCGGCGAAGAGGAGCTCGTCGATCCCCTCGGGCAGGGGCGCGCTCGCGGCGTACGTGATCGCCGGGTCGCCGCCCAGGACGGCCACCGCCTCGAGCCGCCGGCCGAGGGCCTGGGCCTTGCGGAAGTGGCTGGCGCCGCCGTGGTGGAGCTGCCAGTGCATGCCGGTCGTGCGGCCGTCGAGGACCTGCATGCGGTAGATGCCGGCGTTGCGCTCCCCCGTCTCGGGGTCCTTCGTGATCACGTAGGCGAGGGAGATGAAGGGGCCGGCGTCGGCCGGCCAGGCGGTGATGACGGGCAGGCGCGCGAGGTCGACGTCCTCGCCTTCCTCGACGAGCTCGTGCACCGGCCCCGTGCGGACGACCCGCGGGGCGATGGCGGCGAGCTCGCGCAGCTTCGGGAGGAGCGAGAGCTTCGAGAGGAGGCTCCCGCCCTCGGGGCCGGGGCCCTTCGCGAGCTCGACGAGCTCCGCCACCTTGGCCTGGGCGGCGGCGAGGTCCTCGACGCCGAGCGCCATCGCCGTGCGCCGCTCACTGCCGAAGAGGTTCATGACGACCGGCATGGCCGCCGCCGCCGGGTCCGGCCGCAAGGGCGGCCAGGCCGGCCGGGCTTCGGCCGAAGGCCGCGGGGCGACGGGCCCCGCCTCGGCCGACGCCCGCACCTCGTCGACGATGCCCTGGCGCCGGAGCCGGCCCGGGTCGGGCCGCTCGAAGAGGAGCGCCGGGCCGCCCGACTTCACGGCCCGGTCGGCGAAGGCGCTCATCTCGAGGTAGGTGTCGACGGGCTCGCGCACGCGCACGAGCTCGCCCTGAGCCTCGAGCGCCGCGAGGAACTCGCGCAGGTCGCGGTACACGGGCCGCCCCTCCCCATGCCGAAGTCTACATGTCGTTGCGAGCGCCGTCCGGGCGGCCCTAGCGCACGATCCAGCCCGTCACCGCCACCACTAGGTCGGCGGCCGGGGCGAAGAGGAGCTGGGCGAGGAGCGTGCCGAGCACCTTCGTCCCCGAGAGGAGCGCCGCGACGGCGTTCACCTGGCCTCTCGGCCGGCGCCCGGCCAGGACCTGGTCGGTGACGAGCGCGGCGACCGGGTCGACGGCGAGCACGAAGAGCACCGTCGCGAACCCGTTGATGACGCCCGAGAGTTGGGTCGCCGTCGTGCGGTAGTCGGGCACGAGCGCGCCGGCGTAGAGGGCCGAGAGCACGCCCGTCGTGTAGATGGCCGTGATGGCGACGTTCAGCACCAGGAACCCGTACGGCACGCCGCGGAAGTCGAGGCGGCGGCCGAGCTCGAGGCCGGGCGGCCGCACGTCGTGCGAGACGGAGAGAAGCGCGCGCGGGGAGAGGGCGCGCGCGAGAAGGCCGAGGACCGACCCCGCCCGCTCGAAGGCGAGGATGGCGCGGCTGAAGACGCGGACGAACGTCGGCACGGCCCCCGCGCCTACGACCGCGCCGAGCGTGGCGGCGGCGAGCACGAGGCGGAAGTCGTCGGCGAGGCGCGCGCTCGTCCCGCGGAGGACCGCCTGGTCGACGAGGCTGCCGAGGAGCGGCGCCTGGATGAGGTTGGCCGTGCGCGCGGCGAGCGCGATGACGTTGAAGAGGGAGAGCGCCGTCGCGAGCCGGCCGGTCCTCACCCCGGCCGGCCGCACGGCGTACGAGAGCGCGTCGACGAGGTGGATGAGGAACGTGAGGAGGAAGACGGCGAGGAGCCGGTTCACGTCGCCCTCCCCCTCCCCCGCCAGATCGACCCGTCGGCGAGGCGGCGCCAGAACCCCGGCGCGCGCACGTCCGGCTGCTCGGCCCGCCACGAGCGGAGCGCCTCCAGATCGAGATCGGCCCAGACGACCGTCTCGGACGCGGGGTCGTCCGCCTCGGCCAGGACCCCGTCGCCCCGGGGCGAGAGCTCGAGCGGGGCGAAGACGGCGCTGCGACCGGAGAGCGCGAGGCCGAGGAAGCGGCCGACGAGCGCGCTCTGCACGCCGTAGAAGCCGCCTTCCTGGCAGCGGGCCCAGAGGCCGCGCCGGCCCTTCCAGAGGTGGGCCGGGCCCGGGTCGGCGATGGGGAGGATGACGACCTCCGCGCCCAGGGCGCGCGCGATGCGGGCCGTCTCGAAGTAGGTGGCATCCATGCAGACGGGGCTCGCCATGGGGCCCCAGGGGGTCGGGAAGGCGAGGAGGTCCGAGCCCGGGGCGATCCCCCAGGCCGCTTCGTAGGGGAAGAGGTGGAGCTTGGGCTGGCGGGCGAGGAGCCGTCCGTCGGGCGCGAAGACGTGCGCCACGTTCTGGACGCGCCCGTCGGGCTCGGGGAGGTTGGCCGTCCCGGCGACGAGGAAGAGGCCGAAACCCTCGGCGAAGGTGGCGAAGACGGCCCGGTAGGTGGCCCCGACGGCCGCGCCCAGGAGGCGGAAGACCTCGGCGACGGGGAGGCCCCGTGCCGCCGGGCCGCCCGTGGCCGTGCCGGGCCGCGAAAGGAGGGCGAAGCCGGGAAGGAGCGCGACGAGCCCGGTCGCGGCGTCCTCCGGGAAGGCGACGAGCTCGGCTCCGCATTCGGCCGCCTTGCGAAGGAGCGAGAAGACGTGGCGGGCGAAGGCGCGCGGGCTCGGCTCGGGCCGGAGCTCCATCTGCACGGCCGCCACCCGGATCGTCGCTCGCCGGCCTCCTCCTTCGCCTCCCGCACGCCAGGCCAGGTAGCGCCCGCGCCGCTCCTCCGCCTCGCGGGCAAGCGGCTCGCCGAGCGTCGCAAGGAGCCGCCGTGCCTCCCGGCGCGCAGCCTCGGCCCGACCCCGCCAGGCGGCGAGCCGGGCCAGGACGGCGAGCGCGCCCTTGAGCGCTCGGGCCGTCATGCGCCCGGTCGGCCGCCCCGGCGCGACCGGCCCTCCGTCGGGCCGGGCGCCGCCTCGGCCGTCCCGCCTCCGGCCCCGCCGGCTTCGGCGGCGAGGCCTCCGTAGATGCGGGGGAAATGGCGCGCGTAGAGGGGCTGGTTCAGGAACGCGGCGATCGGGTACGCCTCGCGCACGCGGGCGACCGCCTGCGGGTCGAGCTCGGCGAGAGCCAGGCCTTCGCCCCTCGCATCGGTGAGGCGCGCGAGCCAGCCCGTCTCGCCGGGGGTGGCCTCGCAGGGCGCGTAGACGGCGCTCCGGCCGGCGAAGAGGCGGCCGCGCACCGGGCCGACGAGGCAGGCCTCGGCGCACGGCACCTGCGTCTCCTGGACCCCGGCCCAGGCGCCCGCGAGCTGCCGCCAGGGGTTGTACGGCCACGGCCAGGCGGTGAGCGCGAGCGTGAGGGTCGCGCCGAGCCGCTCGGCGATCCGGTGCGACTCCGGCATCACCGCATCCCACCCGAGGAGGATGGCCACGCGAAAGCCGGCGGCCTCGGCCAGCCGGAGCTCGTCGGCCGGGCGCCAGCCGGCGGCGATCGCCTCGGCCGGCCATGTGCCCTGCGACTGGGCGAGGACGAGGTCGCCCTCGGGCGAGAAGAGGCCGGCTGCGTGCGCCGAGCCGCCCTCGTGCGGGACGACGACGCTCCCCGGGACGAGGAAGGCGCGGGCTCGGCGCGCGAGGACCGACCCCAGGGCGCAGTAGGCGACCCAGGCGTCGGCGGGCGGAAAGGCGCGGCGGCTCCGCCCCGGGCTTCGGCCGGCGCGCGTCCAGACTGCGAAGGCGGCCACGCCCTCCGGCCCTGCGCCCGCGCCGGGCGGGAAGACGGCGAGCCCCGCCCCGGCCTGGGCCACGGCCTGCGCGCGCGCCTCGAGCGCCTCCGCCCACGCGGCCCGGCCCCCCGCCGGCCCGGCGTCGGGGAGCGGGAACTGGAGGACGGCTACGCGCAGACTCCCCGCCACGGCCCGGCGCCCCTTCCTGAAGGCTCTCACACGTGGAAGCGGAAGTGGATCACGTCGCCGTCCGCGACGACGTAGTCGCGGCCTTCGAGCCGCAGCACGCCGGCCTCGCGGCAGGCCTTGAGCGAGCCGAGCCGCACGAGCTCCTGCCAGGGCACGACCTCCGCCCGGATGAAGCCGCGCTGGATGTCGGAGTGGATGCGGCCCGCCGCCTCGTGCGCCCGGGTGCCGCGGGGGACGGGCCAGGCGCGCACCTCGTCCTCCCCGACCGTGAGGAAGGCGATGAGCCCGAGCGCAGCCTGCGCCGCCCGCGCGACCCGCGCCACGCCGGGCTCGGAGAGGCCGTAGGCCGAGAGGAAGGCCTCCCGCTCGTCCGCGGGGAGCCGCGCGATCTCGGCTTCGAGCGGCCCGCAGAAGGGGACGAGGGGGAGCCCGCGCTCCCGGCAGTCGGCGGCGAGCGCCTCGGGCACCCGCACCTCTCCCTCGCGCACGTCCGCTTCAGCCACGTTCGGCGCGACGACGAGAGGCTTCTCGGAGAGGAGCGCGAACCCGCGCAGGAGCTGCGACTCCTCGGGGGCGAGCCCGAGGCTCCGGATCGGCCGCTCCTCGCCGAGCGCCTCCTCGCAGCGGGTAAGGAGCGCGAGGGTGCGCTCCTCCTCGGCCGAACGACGATGGTTCTTGCGGAGCCGGGCCGCGATGCGCTCGACCCGCTCGAGGTCGGCCAAGAGGAGCTCTTCCTCGATCCCGCGCAGTTCCCCCACAGGGTCGGGGCCCTCGGGCCCCCCCGCGGCCGGATGGAGCGCGAGCACGACCAGGAGGGCGTCGGTGCGGCGCACCGTCTCGAAGAAGTCCTCGCGGCGGGGGCCGTCCTCGCCCGAGCCGCCGCCCGGGCGGAGGCCGGGCGCGTCGACGACCTCGAGCGTGCCCGGCGTCACCTTGCGCGGCCGGAAGAGGGCGGCGAGCGCCGGAAGCCGCGGGTCGGGCACGGCCGCCGTGCCGACCTCGGCCTCGCGCGATCCGGGCGGCCGGGGCGGGAGGCCCGTGAGCAGGTGGAAGAGCGTCGACTTGCCTGCCAGCGGACGCCCGACGAGACCGATCCGCACTAGCCCCGGCCCCCGGCCAGGAAGGCGTCGAGGATGGCGCGCGAGACGCGGGGCAGGAGCAGAAGCGCCTCGTTGTCGACGTGGTAGCGCGGGTCGCGGCAGCCGGCCGTGAACATGCTGACGACGTAGTCGCCCGCGGGCGTGGAGACGAGGGCCACGTCGTTGCGGACGCCCGGGAGCGAGCCGCTCTTCGAGGCCACGGCGACCGCGGGGCGAAGGCCCGCGTCCTCCTCGGCGACGAGCGCGTACGGGAAGCGGCGCAGCGTGGCGGCGTTGAAGTGCTGGCGGCGCAGGATGGCGAGCATGCGCGCGTCGGCGGCGGGCGAGACGCAGCGGCCGTCGCGGATCGCGACCATGAGCTCCGCCATCTCGCGCGGCGTCGTCGTCCCGAGCGGCCCCGGCAGGTTCCAGAAGAGCTTCTTGTGGAGGCGGGTCTGCCTGAGCCCGCGCCGCTCCATGGCGGCGTTCACCGCCTCGAGGCCGACCCGGTCGATGAGCTCGTTCGTCGCCACGTTGTCGCTCACGACGATCATGAGGGACGCGAGGTCAGAGATGCGAAGGCGCAGCCCGTCCTCGAGGTCCGCGAGCACCCCCGACCCGGTCGTGCGGTTCTCGGGGCGGACCGCCACGGTCGTCTCCCAGCCCAGCCGGCCGGCCTCGACGAGCTCCGAGAGGGCGACGAGGATCGGCACCTTGATGACGCTCGCCGTCTCGCACACGCGGTCGGCGTCGACCTGGAGCTCGTCGCCGTCGCGGAGGTCGCGGGCGTAGAGCGCGAGCACCCCGGAGAAGCCCTGCGAGAGCCGGTCGATCGTCGCGCCGAGCCCGGGCGCGAACATCAGCCCGCGACCGGCCCGCCGGGCGCGGGCAGCCCGAGCAGGTCGCGCAGCTCGCGCGCGTTCACGACCGCGTAGTCGCCGAAGTTGTTGTTGAAGAGCACGTGCACCTCCCGCGCCTTCCCGGCCAGCCCGCGGGCCGTGCGGGCCCACTCGCCGAGCTCGTCGCCCCCGTATTTGTACCGGAACCGCTCCCCGCTCGTCCTCCCGCCCAGGTACCAGGTGTCGGCGTTGCGCCCGTGCAGGCGGACGACGGCGAGCTCCGGGTTCGTGACGGCGACGACGAGCGGCACCGACCCCGACCCGACCTGCGGCTCGTCCGCGACGACGTGGACGAAGCCGTGCTCGGCGAGGAAGGCGAGCGTCCGTTCGCGCTCCTCGCCCTCGAACCAGCTGCGGTGGCGGAACTCGACGGCGAGGCAGAGCCCCGCGAGCATGCGCCGGCAGAAGAGGAGGTAGTCGAAGTTCGCCTCGCTCTGCCGGAACCAGGGCGGGAACTGCAGAAGGAGCGCCCCGAGCTTGCCGGCCGCCTGAAGGGGCGAGAGCGCCTCGGCGAAGCGGAGGAAGACCTCCTCGAGCGGCATGGGGTCGGGGGGCCCCGCGCGGCCGCGGTCGTGGCGCGTCATGGCGCGGTAGGCCTTGACGTCGAAGACGAAGCCCGGCGGCGTCCTCTCGGCCCAGAGCCGGAAGTTCCGCTCGGACGGCATGTGGTAGTACGTGCTGTCGACCTCGACGACGGGGAAGTGGCGGGCGTAGTAGCGGATGCGCTCGGCCGGCGGGAGCCCCGCGGGGTAGAAGTTCTCGTGGTCGCTCCAGGCGCAGGTGCCGACCCGGATCTCCCCCACCTCGCGACCCTCCCCGGCCCGGGGGCTTCCGCACGCCCGGTGATGAACCCTCCCGCCGCAGAATACCCGTCAGCGGTGGGAGGCGAGCCGGTGGGCGCGGGCCTGGCGGTGCTCGTCGCCGTCCTCGTCCTCGGCCTTCTCGCGCGGAACGCCGTCGTCGCGGGCGCGGCCGCCATCCTCATCGCGCTCCGCCTTCTGCACGTCGACTTCGCGCTTCTCTGGCTCGGCCGCTACGGGCTGCCGATCGGCTACGTGTTCCTCGTCCTCGCCGTCCTCGTGCCCGTGGCGCTCGAACAGGTGAGCTGGCGGCAGTTCGCCCGCGACCTCTTCGGCTGGGGCGGCCTCACGGCGGTCGCCGTAAGCGCCGCCGGCAGCTGGGTGGCGCTGCACGGCGTCCGCTTCATGGACGCGCACCCGCAGGTGCTCGTGCCGCTCGTCGTCGGCACGGTCGTGGGGACGGCCATCCTGCGCGGCGTGCCCACCGGCCCGCTCATCGCGGCCGGGGTGACGGCGATCGTCCTCCGCCTCGTGCGCTAGGGCGGGCCGCGGGCGACGAGGCCGGGCGGGGCCGGGCGGAGCCGCCGACGGGGGGCTCGGCGTGGTCAATGCGATCTGGGTCGTCCTCCTCCTCGGCGGGCTCGTCGCGGGGGCCGCCACGGGGCGCCTCGAGGCCGTGACGGGCGCCTTGGCCGGCGAAGGCGCGAACGCCGTGCGCGCCGCGCTGCAACTCGCGGGCGTCGTCAGCGTCTGGTTCGGGGTGAGCCGCATCGCCGAGCGCGCGGGCCTCATCGAGCTCCTCGGCCGGGCGCTCCGGCCCTTCATCCGGCGGCTCTTCCCCGAGCTCCCGGCGGGCCATCCGGCGACGGGCGCCATCGTGATGAACATGGCGGCGAACATGCTCGGGCTCGGCAACGCCGCCACGCCCTTCGGCCTCCAGGCGATGCGGGAGCTCCAGGCCGCAAACCCCGACCCCGACCGCGCCTCGCCCGCCATGGTGACGTTCCTCGCGCTCAACAGCGCAGCCCTCTCCCTCGTGCCGGCGACGACGGTCGCGATCCGGGCGGCCGCGGGCTCGCGCGAGCCGGCGTGGGTCGTGGCCCCCGCCGCCTGCGCGACCGGCCTGGCGATGGCGGCGGTGCTCCTCGCGACGGCCGCCTGGCGGCGCTACCTCGCGCGGGCGGGCCGTGGGTAGCCTCGCGGCCTGGGTCCTGCCCGCCTTCGTGGCCGCGGCCCTCGGGCTCGGCCTTGCGCGCGGCGTCGACGTCTTCGAGGCCTTCCTCGAGGGGGCGCGCGAGGGGCTCCTCCTCGTCTTCCGGATCTTCCCCTACATCCTGGCCGTCTACGTCGCGATCGGCGCCTTCCGCGAAAGCGGCGCCCTCGCCTACGCCTCGGGCCTCGCGGCGCAGCCGCTTTCGGCCCTCGGCGTGCCGCCGGCCGTCGTGCCGCTGCTCCTCGTGCGGCCGCTCTCGGGCTCGGCCGCCCTCGGCCTCCTCGTCAACCTCCTAAACGAGTACGGGCCCGACTCGCCCACCGGCCGCCTGGCTTCGGTGATGCAAGGCTCGAGCGAGACGACGCTCTACGTGCTGAGCGTCTACCTCGGGTCGGTGGGGATCCGCCGGAGCGGCCCCGCGCTCGCGTTCTGCCTCTTCGGCGACGCCGTCGGCTTCGCCGCGAGCGTGTGGGCGACCGCCTTCTTCTCGCGCGCATGACGGTGCATCGAAGCGCGGTCGCCACCCCAAGACTATGGCGACCGGAGGCGACGACCGATGCGCTGGGCCTTCGCCCGCATCGCCGTCTCGATCGCGATCTACCTCGCGGTCGTGGCCGCGTTCGCGATCTCTGGCGAGATCTGGCATCCGGGGGCGCAAGAGCTCGGCGCCTCCGAGTCGGAGTCCGAGTCGGAGGCGCCGTCCGAGCTCCCGCCCTCGGGGTCGGCGCGGGCGCCCTTCGACGCCGCGCTCCTTCCCGGGGTGCGCCTCGCGACCGGCCGGCCGGCGGCGACGGGCGTCGACGACCCGGCCGTCGGCACCTCGGCCGCGCCCATCCTTCCGTCGGAGATGCCCCGGGAGGCGCACGGCGTCTTCCTCCCCGACGACGCCAAGCTGGCGCGCCAGGCGGCGGAGCTCGGCCTCGCCTACCTCATGGCCAGCTACAGCACCAACTTCGACCACGCGAGCGACTCGCAGGCCGACAACATCGCGCTCGCCGCGAAGAAGCTGAACGGCCGGGTCGTCGAGCCGGGCGAGGTCTTCTCGTACAACCGCACGGTCGGCCCCTTCACGGAGGCGGGCGGTTTCGGCTGGGGCCGCATGTTCGTCGGCGACCGCATCGTGCCCTCGATCGGGGGCGGCGTCTGCCAACCGGCCTCGACGCTCTACAACGCCGTCGTCCTCGCCGACCTGGCCGTCGTCGAGCGGCACCCCCACGGCCTCACGGTGCCCTACCTGCCGCCGGGCCAGGACGCGACCGTGACCGATTCGGGCGGCCTCGACTTCCGCTTCCGGAACGACACCGGCCGGCCGCTTCTCCTGCGCGCCTCGGCGCAGAACCGCTGGCTCACGATCAGCATCTACGGCGCGCGCAAGCCGCCCGCCGTCACCTGGCGGCACGAACTCCTCGCCACCTACCCTAAGCGGACGGTCTTCACGCGCGACCCGTCCCTCCCGCCCGGGATCCGCAAGACGGTGGCGCCCGGCCAGGACGGGGCGCGCGTGCACACCTGGATCACCGTCCACTACCCGGAGGGCGCCGTCACGCGGGACCTCGGCGTCGACACCTACCGGTCGAGCCCCGAGATCATCGCGGTCGGTCCCCCGCGCTAGAGGCGAGCTCGGCGAGGCGCGCGCCCGTCGCGCCGATGAGCGCCTCGGGCGCGATCTGGATCTGCGCGCCGCGGCGGCCGGCGCTCACGCTGATCTCGTCCCAGGCGAGGGCCGAGCGGTCGACCCACACGGGGAGCGGCCGGCGCGTGCCGAGGGGCGAGACGCCGCCGGGCACGTATCCCGTGAGGCGCGGGACGTCCTCGCGCCGGGCGAGCTCGGCTCGCTTCGCCCCCGCCGCCTCCGCCGCGCGGCGGAGGTCGAGCTCGCGGTCGCCCGGGACGAGAAAGAGGCCGTGCCCGTCGCCCAGAAGCGCGACGAGGAGCGTCTTGAAGATGCGGCCCGGCTCGATGCCGAGCGCATGGGCGACGGCGGCGGCCGTGTGCTCGCGGGCCTCGTAGGTCCGGACGCGATACGGCACGCCGAGGGCGTCCAAGGCGCGCGTGGCCGGCGTCAGCGGGCCCACCTCGCCTTCCCCGGCCGACCGGCCCGGAGGTCGCCCGCGGCCGGCTGCGGCCCCGTCGCGGGCCCCCGGACGACGAAACGCGCCCGGTCTCCGGGCGCGTCCGTAGGTACCCCGCCATGCCGTGCGCCGATTGTTTCAAACCTGCCCTTGGCAGGTGGGCGCCCTATCGCCCGTCTCAGGCTTCCAGGCCCGGCCCGCGGCGGCGTCCGCCGGGGCGAGCCCCCGGACCGCCTCTCGCGCCCGCCCTGGCCTGCACACGCCGGGCGAGGATCGGGCTCCCCGGATGTCGGTGTTGGTTCAAAACAAAAATCGGATCGTCACGCACACGGCAGGGACGCCCGTCGCAACGAGTCTACCCGCGCCGAAGCGAGGCCACAACCGCCGCCTACGCCTTCGGCGCGCCCCGGCGCACCTCGATGCCCAGCGGAAGGAGCTGGCTCGGGTCGACCGCCGCCGGCGCACCCGTGAGCGGGTCGGCGCCGCTCGCCGACTTCGGGAAGGCGATCACCTCGCGGATCGTCGCCGCCCCCGCGACCAGCATCGCGATGCGGTCGAGGCCGAGCGCCATGCCGCCGTGCGGCGGCACGCCGTACTCGAAGGCCTCGAGGAGGAAGCCGAACTTCTCGCGCGCCTCCTCGTCGCCGAGCCCGATCGCGCGGAAGACCCGCTCCTGGACGTCGCGCCGGTGGATGCGCAGGCTGCCGCTGCCGAGCTCGACGCCGTTCCACACGAGGTCGTAGGCGTGCGCCCGCACGCGGCCCGGGTCCGTGAGAAGGGCGTCCAGGTCCTCCTCGTGGGGCGCGGTGAACGGGTGGTGCTTGGCGTCCCAGCGCGACTCCTCCTCGTTCCACTCGAACATCGGGAAGTCGGTCACCCAGACGAAGGCATCCCGGCCGTCGGGGACGAGCGAGAGCCGCTCGGCGAGCCGCAGCCGGATGTGGCCGAGGGCGGCGCTCGCCGCCTCGGCCGGCCCCGCGACGAGGAGGGCGAGCGAGCCTTCCAGCCCGCCCGCGGCCTCGCCGTCGGGCCCGGCGAGCCCCTCCCGGAGGGCGGCGAGGAACCGCGCCGCGGCGTCGTCGCCCGCCTCGGCGAGCGGCCGCGCCAGGGGACCGCGCCATCCGTCGGGCCCGCCCGCGAGCCAGACGAGGCCCGAGGCGCCTCGCTCGCGCGCCTCCTCGGCCAGCCCCTCGATCTCCCGGCGCGAAAGCCGCGCGCCGCCCGGGACGACCAGCGCGCGCACGGAGCCGCCCTCGCCGAGCGCCTTCGCGAACGGAGGGAACGGCAGGCCGGCCGCGGCGGGGCCGAGGTCCGCGATCGCGAGCCCGAAGCGGAGGTCGGGCTTGTCGCTCCCGTAGCGGTCGATCGCCTCGCGGTAGCTCATGCGCCGGAACGGCCCGGGCGGCCGGCGCCCGACGGCGCCGAGCGCGTGGATCATCATCGCCTCCATCGTGGCGAGGACGTCCTCCTGGGTGACGAAGCTCATCTCGACGTCGATCTGCGTGTGCTCGGGTTGGCGGTCGGCCCGCAGGTCCTCGTCGCGGAAGCAGCGGACGAACTGGACGTAGCGCTCGACGCCCGCCACCATGAGGAGCTGCTTGAAGAGCTGCGGCGACTGCGGGAGCGCGTAGAAGCTCCCCGGCTCGAGCCGGCTCGGGACGAGGAAGTCGCGCGCCCCTTCGGGCGTCGAGCGCGTGAGCATCGGCGTCTCGATCTCGAGGAAGCCGCGGGCGTCGAAGAAGTCGCGGGCCGCCTTGACGAAGCGGTGCCGCAGCACGAGGTGGGCGAACATCTCGGGCCGACGCAGGTCGAGGTAGCGATGGCGCAGTCGGAGCCGCTCGTCGACCTCGCCGGGCGCGTGCGCGCCGATGGGAAAGGGCGGCGTCTTCGCGGCCGCGAGGACGAGGAGCCGTTCCGGCTCGACCTCGATCTCGCCCGTTGCCATGCGCGGGTTCTCGGCGCCGGGCGCGCGCCGGCGCACGCGGCCGCGGACGGCCACCACGGACTCGGGCTTCAGGTCCCGGACGACCGCGTGCACCTCGGGCGTGCGGGAGGCGTCGCACGTCACCTGCACGACGCCCGTCCGGTCGCGCAGGTCGAGGAAGACGAGCTGGCCGTGGTCGCGGATGCGCTGCACCCACCCGTCGAGCACGACGACCTTCCCTTCGTCGGCCGCCCGGAGCGTGCCGCAGAAGTCGCTCCGCTGCCAGTCGGGGGCCGGCCCGCCCGCGCGCGCGGCGCTCGTCTCGGCCTCGACCTCCCGCGGCCTGGCGAGGGGAAGCGGCTCCCCGGGGAGCCCCGCCACGTCCACAACCCGTTCCGTCACGCCTCGACCTCCCCGTCGCGCGGCGCGCCCGCCTGCGCCTCCGCCCGGCCCCCGGCGAGGGCGGCGCGAAGGGCCGCGGGCGCGTCCGCGAAGGCCACCTGCCACTGGGCGCCGCCCGCATCCATCGCCTTCAGCGTCACCTGGCCGACCTCCGCCTCGGCCTCGCCCACGATCGCGACGAAGCGCGCGCCCTCGCGGCCGGCGGCGCGGAGCTGCGCCTTGAGCGAGCGGCCGAGGTAGTCCGTGTCGGCCACCAGGCCGAGCTCGCGAAGCCGCGCGAGCAGTCGGAAGGCCGGCTCGCGCCCGGCCCCGAGGGCCGCGACGAAGACGTCGAGCCGGGCCTCGGGCGCGCGCTCCTCGCCGCCCGGCCCGGTCTCGGCCGCGACCGCCTGCAGGAGCCGCTCCATGCCGAGGCCGAAGCCGACGCCCGGCACGGGCGGCCCGCCGATCGCCTCGGCGAGCCCGTCGTAGCGCCCTCCGCCGAAGAGGCTCGCCTGCGCGCCGAGCGCCCCGTGCGTGAACTCGAACACGGTGCGCGTGTAGTAGTCGATGCCGCGGACGAGCGTGGGGTCGATGGCGAACTCGCGCCCGAGCGCGGCGAGGGCGCGCGTCACGCCCTCGAAGTGCTCGCGGCAGTCGGCGCAGAGGTAGTCGAGGGCGCGGGGCGCCGCGAGGGCCAGCTCGCGGTCCTCCTTGCAGTCGAGAAGGCGGAGGGGGTTGCGCTGAAGCCGCCTTTGGCAGTCGGCGCAGAGCTTCCCCGCAAGCGGCGCGAAGTACGCCACGAGCGCCTCGCGGTACGCGGGCCGGCAGACGGGGCAGCCGATGCTGTTCAAGGCCAGGCCCGTCTCCCGCACGCCCGCGCGGCGGAGGAAGTCGGCGCCCAACGCGATCACCTCGGCGTCCAGGCGGGGGTCGTCGCTCCCGAGCGCCTCGACCCCGAACTGGTGGTGCTCGCGCAGGCGTCCGGCCTGCGGGTTCTCGTAGCGGAAGGCCGAGAGCGAGAGGTAGTAGAGCTTCACCGGTTGGGGCCGGCTCCCCAGGCCGTTCTCGAGGTAGGCGCGGACGACGCCGGCCGTGCCTTCCGGCCGCAGCGTGAGGCTGCGCCCGCCGCGGTCGACGAAGGTGTACGTCTCCTTCTCGACGATGTCCGACGTGTCGCCGACGCCGCGGTGGAAGAGCTCGGTGTGCTCGAAGGTCGGGAGCCGGATCTCCTCGTAGCCGTAGAGCCGGCAGACCTCGCGCGCCACCGCCTCGGCCCGCTGCCACCTCGCCGTCTCGGGCGGCAGGATGTCGGCCGTGCCGCGCGGCCTCCGGATGCCGACGGCCATCGCTTCGGGCCACCCCCGCGGAGCGCGCGGGCGCCCGGCTCGGGGCGCCCAGGACTTCCATCCAGTATAGGGACGGGCCCTGGCGCGGGCAACGCGGGCCGTCAGGCGCCGGCCTTCTCCGCCCTCGCCGCCTCGTCCCCGGCGCGCCGCACGATGCGGAAGCTGAAGGCCATGGCCCAGATGCGCCCGTCCTCCCGGCGCAGGAACGCGACCGGAGCCTCGAGCTCCTTCACGCGCACGGCGAAGCGGTCGGGGCCGACCGGCCGCGCCCGGTACGTGTCCTTGCCGATCGTGAACTCGAGCCCGCCCCCCTGGGCGCGCACGTCCACGGCGGCGCCCTCGCCCGAGACGAAGCGGCCCTCGTACTCGGCGAGGCGGTCGGCCGGGAGCGCGTAGTCCTCGAAGACCTCGTGGCGCCGATCGAGCGGGAGGCCGAGCCGGGCGTTCCAGACGGAGAGGATGAGCTGGTCGGCCGGCGAGCTCACGAGGTTCGTGAGCGCGATGCCGGTCCAGCCGCGCTCGGGCACGACCGAGGCCCAGGCGGCGGCGCCCTTGATGTTCCCGCCGTGCTCGACGAGCGTCACGCCGTCGTAGCCCGGGGTGATCATGAGCCCGTAGCCGTAGTACATGTTCTGACCGCAGCGGGCGTGGGGTGCCGTCATGAGGCGCACGCTGCCCTCGCTCAGCACGCGGCCTTCGCCCGCAAGGCCGCCGGTGCGGAAGATGTCGAGGTAGCGCAGCATGTCGCGCGCGCTCGAGCGCAGGAACCCGGCCGCCGTCATGCTGGGCGCCTGCCACCAGACCGGCGAGTGGGCGACGTAGGGCTCGCCGTCCTTCCGCTTCTCGGCGAAGAGGTCGGCGAGGTCGGGGAAGCGCTCCCGGCTCGGGACGTCGAACGTCGACGAGTCCATCCCGCAGGGGGCGAGGATGTGGCGCGTCACGTAGTCCTCGTAGCGCTCGCCCGAGACGCGCTCGACGATCGCGCCGAGCAGCGCGTAGGCGTCGTTCGAGTAGCTGAAGTAACGGCCGGGCGGGCCGAGGAGCTCGAAGGGCGTCTCGGCGATGAAGGCGAGGAGCTGCTCGTAGGTGTCGATCGGCTTGGCCGTGCGCAGCTTCTCGACCACCTCCTCGCCCTCCTGGTCCTTCACGTCGGGGTCCTCGCGGAAGCTGCGCAGAAGCGCGAGCTGCAAAGACGGCAAGGGCGGCAGCCCCGAGGTGTGGGTGAGGAAGTGGTGGATCGTGATGGCTTTCGTCTGGGCCTCGTCCGGCGTCCGGAACTCCGGCAGGTAGCGCACGACCGGATCCTCGACCGAGAGGAGGCCCGCCTCCTGGAGCTTCAGGATGGCGACGGCCGTGAACGACTTCGTGATCGAGCCGATGCCGAACACGGTATCGGGCGTGACGGGCAGCCGGCCCTCGGCGTCGCGGTGGCCGAAGCCGCGGTGGTAGACGAGCCGCCCCTCCTCGGCGACGGCGACCGAGGCCGCCGGCGTCCCGTACGCCCGAAGCAGCTTCTCCCCGTACGCCTCGTACTCCGGCTCCCAGCCGGCCGCCTTGCCCTCTGCCATCCGGCGTCCCCCTCCCGTTGCAATCGCCATGCACTCCGTGCACCCCAAGTGAACGACGCGGCTCGCCGACCCGATTCGCCGGGCCCTCCCGCGATCCTCCCGGAGGCCGCCTCCACGGTCAGAGGTCGGCCGCGGACGACCCGGCGGGCGGGCCGGCCGCCTCGCCCCGCCCGTCGAGCCAGCGCGCCATCCAGGCGTCGACGAGCAGGAGGCGGCGGACGCGCTGCGAGGGCAACCCGAGGAGCGAGAAGGCATGGCTCGCCTCCTCGAACACGGCGATGGCCGAGGGTACGCCCCGGCGCTTCAAGGCAGCGTAGAGCTGCTCGCCTTCGGCGCTCGGGCAGCGGTAGTCGGCCGTGCCCGTGACGACGAGCGTCGGCGTGCGGGCCGCTTCGGCGTAGCGGAGCGGCGAGTGCGCCCAGAGCTCCTCGAGGCCGTCCCACGGCGTCCCGCCCCCCTCGAAGGGGATGAAGTGGGGGCCGACGTCGCTCGTCCCGTACATGCTGACGAGGTTCGCGACCACCATCTCGGCCACGGCGCAGGCGAAGCGGTCGGTGTGGGTGACGACCCAGCCCGTCATGTAGCCGCCGTAGCTGATGCCGGTGACGGCCATGCGCCGTGCGTCGGCGAAGCCTTCCTCGAGGGCCCGCTCGACGCCGGCCAGGATGTCGCGGTAGTCGCCGCCGCCCCAGTCGCGCACGCAGGCGGCCTGAAAGGCCTGGCCGTAGCCCGAGCTGCCGCGCGGATTGCAGAAGAAGACGGCGCGTCCCCGCGCGGCGTGGAGGTGGTCGGCGAAGCGGAAGGCGGGGGCGTAGTTCCCGTGCGGCCCGCCGTGGATCTCGACGACGAGCGCGAGCCGGCCCTCCCGCAGGGCGCCCTCGGGGACGCGGAGCCAGCCTTCGATGGGCCACCCGTCCTCGCTCGTCCAGCGAAGCCGCTCCGTGTGAAGCGGCGGAAGGGCGGCGGCCGCCTCGCGGTTCAAGCTCGTAAGAGGCTCGGCCTCGCCGTGCCAGGGGAGGTGCCAGACTTCGGGCGGCCGATCCCAGTCCTCCCCGGCGAAGTAGACGCCCTCCGGGCCGGCCGAAGGCCAGAGCGGCGAGGGCAGGTCGTCCGTCCCGAGCTCGCGCGGGCGGGCGGGGCGAAGGCCCTCGCCGCCCTCCGGGAACTCCGCGGCGACGAGCCGGAGGCGGCCGTCCCGGAACGAGGTGAAGACGACCGAGCGCCCGTCGCGGGTCCAGGCCGGCGGGCCGAAGCCGCCAAGGCCCACGTCGCCGTGCGCGAGGTCGCCTACCCCCCAGGGGTAGTCGGGGAGCGCGTCGGCGATGCCTTGGCCGTCCCGGTACTGGAAGAGCGACCACTTGGTCGCATGCCCGTGCCGCCCGTCGGCGCCAAGGAACGCGAGCCGGTCGCCCGCAGGCGACCAGGCCAAAGACCAGATGGGGCCCGTGTGGCGCGAGAGGAGGACCGGCTGGCCGACAGGCTTCCCGTCCGGCCCGAGCTCGACCTCCCAGAGGTCCTTCCGCCACCCGAGCTCGGCGTCGTCCTCCCGGTTCGTCGCGAAGGCGATCCGCCGGCTCCCCGGCCGCCAGTCGAAGGCGACGACGTCGAAGGCGCCGGATGTCACCGGCTCCGCCTCGCGAGGCCCGTCCGCCGGGTCGCGCGGGACGGGGAGCGCGAAGAGGTGCCTGCGCCCGTCGTCGTGGTAGCCCATGCCGTCGAAGCGGTACTCGAGGCGCTCGCTCACGTGCACGAGGGGCACCTTCTCCGCCCCCTCGGGCCGCCAGGCCAGGGCCGCAAGGAGCGCCTCCCCGGCGGCCGGGTGCTCGCCCCGGGCGAGGACGGCGATGAGCGAGCCGTCCGAGGACCAGGCGAGCGACGTCGCGCCCCGGAGCCCCCGGCTGAGCGGCAACGCCTCGCCGCCCGCCATCGGCAGGAGGTAGACCTGGGGCTCGCCGTCCCGCGCCGAAAGGAAGGCGATCGAGCGGCCGTCGGGCGACCAGCGCGGGCAGCTGTCCCGCGGACCCGCGGTGAGCGGCCGCGCGCCCCCGCCGTCCCTCCGCACGATCCAGATGCGCGTCTCGTAGCCGTCGCCCTTTTCGAGCGCCTTGCGCACCACGAAGCAGGCCGCCTCGCCGGACGGCGAGGCCGCCACGTCGAACGGCGCCCGAAAGCGCAGGATCGCATCCGCCTCAAGCCGCACCTCGTCCACGACCGTCCCCTCTCCTCTCCCCGGACCCTCCGCCGTCCGTCGCCCGTAGCCGCCGGATGCGCGGGTCGAGCGCGTCCTGGAGACCGTCGCCCAGGATGTTGAACCCGAGGACGGAGACGGCGATCGCGAGGCCCGGCATCGTGGGCAGCCACCAGGCTTGGAAGATGTACTTCTGGCCGTCGGCCAGCATCGTGCCCCAGGCCGGCGTCGGCGGCTGCGCGCCGAGCCCGAGGTAGCTCAAGGACGCCGTCGCGAGGATCGCGCCCGCGAGAGCCAGGGTCGCCACGACGGCGACCCGCGAGGCCACGTTCGGCAGGACGTGCCGGAGGACGATGCGAAAGGCCGGCGCCCCCGCACTCTTCGCGGCGAGCACGAATTCGCGCGAGCGGACGGCGAGCGTCTCGCCGCGCACAAGCCGCGCGAAGCCCGGCACCCCCGCGATGCCGACGGCCAGCATCACGTTCGCAAGCCCGGGCCCGAGGACGGCGACAATCCCCAGCGCCAGGAGAAGCCCCGGGAACGCGAGCATGAGGTCGACGAGGCGCTGCACGAGGAGGTCGACCCAGCCGCCCAGGTACCCCGAGACGAGCCCGAGCGCCGTCCCGAAGACGCCGGCGATCGCGACGGCGGCGAGGCTTGCGCCGATCGAGAGGCGCGTCCCTTGAACGATGCGCGTGAACACGTCGCGGCCGAAGTTGTCGGTACCGGCCGGGTGGCCCGGCCCGGGCGGCCTGAGCGCCTCGGCGAGGTGCATCGCCGTCGGGTCGCCGGGGGCGATCCAGGGGGCGAAGGCGGCCGTCAGGAGGACCAGCGCCACGATCGAGCCGCCGAGGGCGATCTGCGGCGGAAGGCGCCTACGCATCGTAGCGGATCCTCGGGTCGACGAGGCCGTAGAGCACGTCGACGACCAGGTTCACGAGCACATAGCCCGTGGCCGCGAGCAGCACCACGCCCTGGGTGACGGGGAAGTCGCGCTGCGCCATCGCGTAGACGCCGAGCTGGCCGATGCCGGCGTAGCCGAAGACGTTCTCGACGACGAAGGCGCCGCTCAGGAGGTCGCCGAGCTGTAGCCCGGCCAGCGTGAGGAACGGGATGAGGACGTTCTTCAAGACGTGCACGCCGACGACGCGCGCGGGCGGAAGCCCCTTGGCCCAGGCGGTGCGGACGAAGTCCTGGCCCAGGATCTCCACCATCGCCGAGCGCGTCACCCGCGCGAGCACGGCCGCGTTGCCGAGGGCGAGCGTGGTGGCGGGCAGGACGGCGTGGGCGGGCGTGGCCGAGCCGGCCGCCGGGAGCCAATGGAGGCGGACGGCGAAGAGGAGGATGAGCATGAGGCCGAGCCAGAACTGCGGGATCGAGACGCCGACCACGGCGAGCGCGCTCGTCGCGAGGTCGGGCCAGCGACCGGAGTGGAGCGCCGCCAGGATCCCGAACGAGAGACCGAGGAGCGCGGCGAGCACGAGGGAGAGCCCGATGAGGCGGAGCGTGCGCGGCAGCCGGTCGGCGATCATCGACGCCACCGGCTCCTTCGATCGGTAGCTGACCCCGAGGTCGCCGTGCAGGCTCCGGTCGAGGAAGGCGGCGTACTGGGCGAGGAGCGGCTCATCGAGACCGAGCTCGTGGCGGAGAAGCGCCATCTCGCTCTCGGGCGGCGGCGTCATCCCGAACATGAGCCGCACCGGGTCGCCCGGCACGAGCCGCAGCATGAGGAACACGCAGAAGGACACGAGGACCAGGGTCGGCACGGCGACCCCGATCCTCGCCAGCACATAGCGCCCCACGCGCCGGCCGCCTTCCCGCCCGGAGGCCCCCTCCGCCTACCGCTTGAGCCACACGTCGGGCAGCGTGATGTGGCTATCCGGGCCGAACTTGAAGTTCATCACCTTGTCCGAGGCGATCGAGATCCCCTCCGGCGAGTAGAGGGGGATGATCGCGGCGTCGTCGAGGATGATCTTCTGCGCGGCCACGTAGGCGTCCCGCCTCGCGGCCTCGTCGACCGTCACGCCGGCCTTGGCGAGCGCCTCGGGAAGCCCGTTGCGGTTGTAGAGCCCGAAGCCGAAGCCGAGGGTCGCCATGATGTCGAGGATGTTGGGAGCCGACCAACCCACGTTCACAAGGCCCAGGTTCATGCCGCTTGTGCCGATCGTCGAGACGTACGTCGCGACGTCGAGCGCCTTCACGTCGACCTGGAAGCCGACCGCCTGAAGCTGCGACTGGATGACCTGCGCCACGTCCTTGTCGGCGTCGAGCGCCCAGAACTCGACGTGGAGCGGCTTCCCGTCCTTCTGCCGCACGCCGTCCGCCCCCAGCGTCCAGCCGGCCGCGTCGAGGAGCTCGCCCGCCTTGGCCGTGTCCTGCGCGTAGCAGTAGGTCTGGTTCAGGTCGGGGTCGTAGGCGAAGACGCCCGTCGGCATCGGCGTGCAGTTGCGGACGGCGTAGCCGTGCAAGACCGCCTGGATGATGCCGGGCACGTCGAGCGCGTAGCCGACCGCCTGGCGGACGCGGATGTCGTCGAAGGGCGGCTTGTAGACGCTCTCGCCGCTCGCGGGCTTCTCCATCGCGAAGAAGATGTACTCGATCCCGATCGAGGCCGGGTTGACGACGACCTGGAACCCGGGCTTCCCCTGGTAGAGCTCGGCCTTGTCGCCCTGGACGCTGAGCGCCGCGTCGATCTCGCCGCTCTCGAGCGCCGCGAGCTGCGTCTCGACCTGCGGGATGATGCGGAAGACGACGGCGTCGAGGTAGGGCCGCCCCTTGTTCGCGACGGTCGAGCGGAACTCCTTGTGGTTCGGGTTGGGGACGAGCGTGATGTGGTCGCCCGTCGCCCACTCCTTCAGCATGAAGGGCCCGGAGCCGACGGGCTGCCGCCCGTAGCCGTCCCCTTCGGCCTGGACGGCCTTGGGGTCGACGATGCCGAAGTAGCTGATCGCGAGGTTGTCGAGAAGCAGCGCCGAGGGCGCCGCGAGGTGGAACACGACGGTCGAGTCGTCGACCTTCTCGACCGACTCGACCGGGCCGAGGAAGCCCTTCGAGGGCGCCTGCGTCGCCGGGTCGAGGATGCGTTGGAAGGTGAAGACGACGGCGTCGGCGTCGAGCGGGTCGCCGTTCGAGAAGACGAGGCCGGGCCGCAGGTGGAAGGTCCAGGTCTTGGCGTCGTCCGAGACGGACCAGTCGCTCGCGAGGTCGCCCTCGAACCCTCCGTCGGCCGTGCGCGCGACGAGCGTGTCGTAGATGAAGTAGAAGATCCCTTCCGAGGGACCGGCGACCGTGTGGGCCGGGTCGAGCGTGTCGGGCTCGTCCGTCATGGCGAGCGTGAGCGTGCCGCCGGCGACGGGCGCCGCCTCCGACGGCGCGGCCTCGGAGCCGCTCGGCGCCTGCGCCGTCGGACCGCCGCCGCAGGCCGCGAGGACGAGGAGCAGGGCCGCGGCAAGCACCCCGAGGCGGGCGCGCCGACGCCACGCGGCGCGCGCCCGGCGCCGGCCTTCCGGCCGAGGGCTCGACGACGACGCGTCCTTCTTCACCATGGCCGACTCTCCCCTTCCTCTAGGCACCTGCGATGAACGGGATGAAGCTCCACTTCACGCCCGGGTTGGCCGAGCCATTCGTCGCGAGGCGTCGGTTTCCTGCTTCCGGTGCGGAGCCTAGCCTTGGGGACGGGAGGAAGGGCGCGCTTTCGCGGCCGGCCTGGGCGCGCGTGGCGGCGCGGGCGCGCGTGGGACGATGCGAAAGCCCCAGTGGAGCGCGAAGATGCGGCCCGCCTCGTCGCGGAGAAAGCGCGCGTACACCTCTTCCTCGCCCCGGCGCACGGCGAAGGCGTCGGGAGCGACGGGTCGCGCCCGAAGCCGCTCCCCCTCGACCTCGAAGCGGAGGCCGGCCCGGGTGGCGTCGACGCGGACGACGACGCCGTCTGCCGCGGCGAAGCGGCCCGCGTAGTCCGAAAGCCGCTCGGCCGGGCAGGTCGCTTCCGGGAACGCGAGGCGGCGGGCGTCGAGGGGCAGGCCGAGCGCCCCGTTCACGACGGCGTGCGCCGCGAAGCCCGGGCTCGGGTGCGGGAGGTTGGCGAGCTCGACGGCCGCCACCCCGATCTCGGGCGCCACCTCGAAGGCGGCCGCCTGGCCCGAGGGACCCACCGCGTGGCCGTCCGCATAGCCGACGAGCGTCAGGCCGTGATAACCGCGGTGCACGGTGAGGCCGTAGCCGTAGGCCAGTCCGGGTGCGAGCGCCGCGTGGGGGTGAGTCATGCGCCGCACCGATTCGCCGGTCAGGATGCGCCGTCCCGCGCCGGCCGGGGCGCGGCCGAGCCGGCGGCCGACTTCCGCCCGGCCGACGCCGCCCGTGCGGAAGATGTCGGCGAAGCGGAGGAGGTCGCGCGCCGTCGAGAGGAGGAAGCCGGCCGCGGAGAGGGCGGGCGCGGGTCGAAAGGCGCGGGCCGCGACCGGCTGCGCGCGGGCCGAAGACCGCTCGGCCCGGCCCTTTTCGGCTCGCGTCCCGGCGTACGGGACCGCCACGTCCTCCCAGCCGGAGGCCGCCTCGGGCGAGAACGTCGTCCGCTCCATGCCGAGCGGCCGCAGGATGCGGAGGAAGACGTAGTCCTCGTAGGGGAGGTCGGCGACCCGCGCGACGACGAGGCCGAGGAGCGCGTACGCCGCGTTCGAGTAACTGAAGTAGCGCCCGGGCTCGCCGAGGGGCTCGACGCCCTCCGACGCGATGAAGGCGAGGAGCTCCTCGGGCGTCGCGATCGGCGGTGCCGTCGCCGCGCCTTCTGACGCGGCCTTCGGGTCGCCCGCGACGCCGGGCGCGGCCAGGCGATCGACCGCCGGGAGGGGCGGGAGCCCGGAGGTGTGCGTCATGAAGTGGTGGATCGTCATGCGCTTCGTCCAGTCGGGGTCGGCCGTCCGGAACTCGGGGAGGTAGCGCGCGACCGGGTCGAGGAGCGCCAGCTTGCCGCGCTCGGCGAGCTGGAGGATGGCGACGCAGGTGAACGCCTTCGCGATCGAGCCGACGCCGAATACGGTGTCGGGCGTGACGGGGAGGCCGGCCTCGCGGTCGCGGAGCCCGAAGCCCTGGGCGAACGACTCCCGCCCATCCTGCGTGGCCGCGAGCGCGAGCCCCGGGATATGGCGCCGGCGCCGCTCGGCCTCGACGTGGGCCGAGAGGGCCTCGGCCCAGGGCGGACCGGCTGGACCGGCCCCCGCGCGGGCGCGTGCGTCGGGCCGGTCCGCGCTGGCCGGCCTGCGGGCGGTGCCTCCGCCCTGCGCCAGGTCAGCCCGCGTGCGGGCGGATCGGTCGGTCGGCGCGCCCCGCCGCCCCGGTGGCATCGGTACGCCTCCCTTTGTTGTTCACCTCTACTGAAGACTGTGCACCTTGTCCATCGGGAGTACGAGGAAACAGACTACGCCTTCCGGGCGATTGTTCCTCCCGGGGCGAGGCCCAGGGGTTCTTCTCGGCCGCGGCTTCGGTAGCGTGAATCGGCTCGCCCTGTGCCCGGCCTTCGCGGAGCCGGCGCGGCGATAGCGGGAAGCTCCTCGTGCTGGTCGAGGCTTAGGCGGCGGGGCCGACCTCGCGCACGTCCGCGCGCCGGAGGCCCGGATTGCCGGCCAGGAGAAGGGCCAACAGCGCCTCGAACACCCCGACGGCCGTCAGCACCGCACCCGCTCCGACGAGGTTCCCCGCATAGCCTCCCAGGAGCGTCCCTAAGGGCATGAGGGCCATGCTAAGCGCCGAGCTCAGCGCGACGGCCCGCCCCATGACGGCCTGGGGGATTAACGCCTGCTCGAGCGCCTGTGTGGCCGCCCCCTGCACCGTCAGGGTGAAGCCGAACAGCGCCCAGAGCGCGAGCGCGAACTCCAGGGACCCGGAGAGTCCGATCGCGACCATGACGAGCGCGAAGGACGAGAAGCTCAGGATGACCGCACGCCCCGCGGGGACGCGCCGGCTGACGGTTCCGGCCAGCAAGCCGCCGGAGAGGCCGCCGACGAGGATCGCCGACTGGATGAGCCCGAGCGCCCAGGCGCCCAGCCGGAGCTGCGTCGCCACATAGGCGGGGAACACAGGCTGGATCATGGCGTACGCGAAGTTGATGAGCACGGCGTACACGACCAGCGTGCGGATCAGCGGAATCCCCGCGATCGCGCCCCAGCCCTCCTTCATCTCCGACCAGAAGCGAGCCCATCCGCCGCGCTGCCCTTCGCCGGCAGCATCGGAGGGTGCAGCGACCGGGCGCTCCTCCGCCAGCGAGGGCCGAGGCGTGCGGATGAGCCACACGCAGGCCGCCGAGATCCAGAAGGACACCGCGTCCGAGAGAATCGCGACGGCCGTCCCCGCCGCCGACACGACGACGCCACCGAACGCGCGGCCGGCGATCCCCGCGGCGTGCCCCGCTCCGGAGAGCGCGCCGTTGGCCGCGACGAGCTCCGCGCGGGGCACGACGAGGGGGATGAACGGTTGGCGCGAGGCGTAGAAGAACTGCCCGATGGCCTCCAGGACGAAGACCGTGCTGGCGGCCGCCCAGAAGGGCAGAACGGCAAGCCACGCGACAGCGGCTGCGCCCATGACGATGAGGCCGCGCAGGGCGTCGCACACGATGAGCGTGCGACGGCGATCCCACCGGTCGGCGAGGACGCCCGCCACCGGGCCGATCAGCGTGTACGCGAGCTGGAAGGCCACCCCGACGGCGGCCACCTGGAGGGACGAGCCGCTCGACGCATACACGTGCCACTCGACGGCCAGATCGAAGAAGTGGTCGCCGACGCCGGAGAGCGCGTACCCGCCGAGGAGTAGGAGAAACGGGCGGTGCCGCCAGAGGGGCGGCGGTGCCGCGTCCGGCCCGGCACCCCCGCCACTCACGGGGCGGTCGCGCCAGCCGCCTGCGGCAGCGATACCGGCAACTTCTGCAGTGCGAGGACCGCCACGGTGTCACTTCCTTTCGCGTTCAACAAAGGGCATGAGCCCAAAGTGGGTTCCGGACATCGGTGGCAGGCCGGGATTTGTGGTCGTATTTCCTACGATGTGCCAGGACATGATTCCTCCGTTGTGAAGCGCGTAACGAGGTCGGCCGCATCGGACAGTGTGTGCTAAGGCGGGTCGGAATCGTCGAGCAGGACCAGGAGGTCGGCCAGGTTCCGCGAGGGCCGGTCGGGATCCAAGCAGAGCACCACCTCTGTTGATGTCATAGGCTCGCCATCTTGAGGCACCTCAGCGCCCCCCCTGGCTCGCGGCATACATTGGTTCAATTTTGAGAAAAGGCATACTCCTGATTCTATGGCAACCTCCCTACTACGAATTCGACTACCGTCTACTCTTTCAGGTCGCTTTTCAGTGCCGTATGCGCGGATGCTGTAGACGTAGAAGGTTATTTCACGCAGTCGTCCAGGCTGTCCCATGCGCCGATCATATTGACACGCCCCTCCCACCAACACCCAGCGCCAATCGGCACGTAGCTCGCCGCCGGGCCGTGCGGAAACTTCGGACAGGAGGGCTTGCCAAAGGCGCTCGGTGTCCTCCTTGGCCTGCTCGCGCCCGCGCTTTGCCTCCCCGATGCGGCTCATCAACGCCTCAACCCGCTCCACGATGCGGTGCTGCTCCTCGAGGGCTGGGAGGGGACAAGGGCGTTCCTTGTTGCCGGTTGCGTGGCGCAACAGAGCCCGGAGAACTCAAGAACACGCCGAAATACCGCGGATTAAGTATGTCGTCGTTCATGGCAATTGGGACAAATTCCGTTGAAGTGCCACGCTCATGAGTAGCTTATTCGCGTAAGACCGCGGCCTTCCGTATCCGCAAAGGACAAGACCTGGACGGAAAAACAGTAAACTTGGCTTTTGATGTTCTGGCCCTCGACCTCAACCGGGCTACGGCTGTCCCCACTCTCCAGACGCGACATGCTCCATGCCGAAATACCAGAACGCGGCCGCAGGCTGATCGCTAGGCGCAAAGCACAGCGCCAGCCCTCGGGCGACTTGAGGGTGGCTCCGTCATGATCCACACGCCTCCTTAGGGGAACTCCTTGTAGCCCCAACCTCCGTGATTCGGATATTTGTAAAGCCTTGGTTCAATCAGATCCCACCCAGGGTAACTGGCATCTCTGTCGCTGTTCCGCCACGAATACGCGTGGCGGGCGACAAAATCGGCAATTTGAAGGCCAAGAGAATCCTTGCTATCCCCAAAATGAACTTCTACAATACGTTTGAACTGAATCGACCAATGGTAGAAAATCCCGTAGAATTTGCTCAAAGCGATACCCGACGATCCCGCCGCTAGCAATCCCTCAATCCAGGTGCGTTGCTTTTGTTCCTCACGTTTGTTCGCATCGATTAGCACGAGCGCGAAGGTTTGCTTTTCATCTAGAAAACCCTGAAGGCGTTCGAAAAGAAATTTCACTGCAAGGTCTGTCGGGTCATCTGGTGAAGAGTATTGTGCCTTGTGGCGTTGTTTGTTGATGCATACCACAAAATACGTGACATCCTGATGATTGAGATACCCTTTCCTTATTCCGTTGCGAAGCCTAGGGTTGTGTCGCCAGAATCCATCCCCCTTATCGACTAAGCTAGCTTTGATTTCTTCACCCCTGCCCAGCATATCAGCCTCTGTCTTAGGAAGATTCAAGCCTCGAATACTTTTGCGAATGCTCTCATAAATGTCTGCTATACGGTCAAAATGCATAGCCACTCCGGCCAGGACATAGAAGGGCTGCTGCTGAATCGCCTGGCGATTGCGCCAGTTTCTTGCATATCCGCATTCGTCTATGAATACCAGATACATAATTCAGGCCACCTACTCGCAGCGCTATGACATAGTGCTCGCGAATCCGCCTTTTGGCGGCACAGAAGGCCGGCACATCCGGGCGGTCCTCAGGATCAGCCCCCCGTTTCGCCTATCGATAGCATTTTCTAAATACACGCTGGACCCTGCCGATTCCTGCCGGGCCTTGAGACCTTTTCGCTTTCACGCTTGTTGGGGGCCATCCCGCCCCGCCTGCCAGTAGGCAACCTGCCAGGAGGGCCGCAAACGCTAGTGGCTGGTGGCGACGCGAGACTGCTGGCAGGCGGTGTCTGGTGCCGGAAGGCTTGCGGGCAGCTGACGAAACAGGCGGCATGGACGAACCCTTACTGCCACAAGCGTCGCGCGACGGGGGAACTCATCGCCTGCGCGCAGCTGCTAACAGGCTGCCAGCAGGGAGGGTCACACACCATGGAACGCGCATGGAACCCCACCCGACGAAGCGCCGGCAGTACCCGTCGTTCATCACCATTTGGGGATGCCCCATGCCGGACCCATCTGTCAGCTTCCGCGTCGAACGCGAGCCCTCGCGGCGTGGCAGCGCGCCGTCGCGCTGCTCCGCAAAATGCGGCCCCAGCAGGCGGAACGCCGGCTCCGCGACGAAAGCGCTACCGGTGTCACGCAGAGTACTACCGACTGCGGGCGTGGTGCTACCGACAAAACCCGTGCTGTACCCGACGGTCGTGTCCCTGCTGGTGGTGTAAATTCGGGTCCACGTGGTTCTGGCCACCTTACTGCGCCGCCTCGTGAAGCAGGCCGGTCACCTCCCTGGCGCAGCCGATCTCGGCCATGGACTCGGCGCTGAAGGCGCCGTCCTCGCTGGGCCCGACCTCCAACCCCAAAACCTCCCGCTCCCCCGTGTCCCGCACCCCCGTGGCCGCGACCAGCCCTTCCCGTCACCCTCCCGTGGGGATTGTTGCCAACACCGAGGAACCACGGGATGGCTGTTGCCGTCTACGCCGTCCGCCCAATTTACACCCCAGGGAAGCAAATAAGAATGATGAGCACGACGATGTCGATGACGGTTTCAGCTACGTCCCGCAACCAAGGGAACAGGGCTGCTGCCAGAATGCAGGTGGCTGTCACACTCGCGCACACCTATAGATAGGCATCCCTTCGGAGGCCGGATGTCTCCAGTGCGCTCAGGAACCGTTGCATGGGGACCCTGTTCATAGACGTCCTCCACGGACGGAATGATTCCGCGAGTCGCCTCGCGGCGTCATGACTGCCTTGCGAAAGCGCGATCGGATTCACGCTGATCCGCGGCGGATGACGCGCCGGAGGAGGCGGCACCCTGGGTAGCGGCGTGGCGGCAGGCTGGAGGTCTCCGCCTACCCGCGCGGGGCAGACGCCTCGGCCGTCTCTCGCGCGGAGACGGCGTACGCCCGGGTGACCAGCTCGAAGCCCCAGTAGATCGCGACCCAGCCGAGGGCGAGGACGAGCCAGAAGATACCGGGCAGGCCGAGGCGCGCCGCCGACCCCGCCGCCGCCTCGAGGAGGCCGCCCACCGCGATGCAGCTGTTGCCGAGGGCGGCCGAGCCCAGGGCGAAGGGGTCGGCCGCCGTCCCGGCCTTGCGCGCCGCAAGCGCCCGAAAGGCCGAGAGGATCGCCACGCCGACGAGCGCGGCCGCTCCGAAGCTGTTGAGCGCGATCGTCGCCGCGAGCCAAAGGGCGCCCGCCCCGCCCGAAGCGAGGATGACGCCCGTGCCCGGGTCGCCCGCGAGCCCGCGCAGGCGAGAGGCGTCGATCGGCGCGAGGAAGATCGCCACCGCTCCGATGAGGCTTACGGCGACGACGAGGCCCGTCACGGCACGGACCGCCGGCCGGCGGCGTCGGCCCCACGCGAGCCAGACGCTCCCGAGCCCCATGTACGCCGCCATCAGCATCGCGCCGAGGAGGTAGTAGACGCGGAAGGCGAAAGCCGATCCGGCGTAGACGGCGACGACGTACGCGAGGGCCGCGAGGCAGGCCATGGCGAGGGAGAGCGCCCAGAACGCGTTGTGCGGGGCGCTCCTGCGGGCGCGCGGCAGGACGCGCCCAAAGAAGATCGCGGTTACGAGGACGACGATCCACGCGAACGCCACCGGCTCATCCCTCCCATGCCTCGCCGGGCGCGCGGCCCGGAAAGAGGGGTGCGGCCTCGGCCGCGAGCGCTAGCGCGGCTCCGCGCCACACGAGGAGCCAGGCCATCGCCTGCCCGACCCACTCGCCGGCGGGCGCGAGGCGAGCGAAGCCCTCCGGCCCCGACGCGGCCAGCACGAGGGCTGCGGCCACAAGCCACCCGGCGGCCGGGGCAGCGGGCTCCCCCCGCCCCACGTACCTCCCGTACCATGCCCGCGCGGCCGCCCCGGCGCAGGCGAGGACGCATAGGGCCGCCATGGCGGCCACGGCGCCGGCGAAAAGGTGCGCCCAGGCCGGCGGGCCGCCCGCCGAAAGGAGCCCGATCCCGCTTTCCACGCCGGCCGCCGAGAGTGCATCCCGATCGACGCGGACGAAGGCGAGCGCGAGGAGACCGCAGCCGGACGCGGAAGCGGCGAGCGCGGCCGCGCCCAGGAGGGCCCGGCGGGACGACCCGGCGGCTCCGGCGAGGCCGAGCGCCGCCGGCGCGAAAAGGCCGATCAGCGCGGCGCCCGCCGCGAGAAGCGCCGCCTCGGCCCACCCGCCCGGCGACCACAGGGAGGCGAGAAGCCGCGTAAGCGCCCCGAGCCCCCCGGCGGCGAGCGCGAGGCGAAGGAAGACCGGCCCCGCGCCCCCCGCCGCAGGCCGCCCGAGGACCGGCCTGAGCCGGGCGAGCGCGAGCGCGGCCACCGCCCCCGCGAGGAGGACGGCCGGCATCAGAACGCCTTCCTCGTGTCGAGGAGGATGGTCAAGGGTCCCTCGTTCACGAGCTCGACCTCCATGTGCTCGCCGAAGCGGCCTTTCTGCACGGGCACGCCGCGGTCGCCGAGAGCGGACGCCGCCGCCTCGAAGAGCGCGCGCGCACGCGGAGCCGCCGCGGCCGCCGTGAACGAGGGCCGTCGGCCGCCGCGCGCGTCGCCGAGGAGCGTGAACTGCGAGACGAGGAGCGCCTCGCCGCCGACGTCGAGGAGCGACCGGTTCATCTTCCCGGCCTCGTCGGGGAAGACGCGCAGGTGCGCGATGCGGTCGGCGAGCTGGTCGGCGTCGGCCGCGTCGTCCTCGCGCGCCACGCCGATCAGGACCACGAGGCCCCGCCCGATCTGGGCCACCCGTTCCCCGGCCACGCGCACCTCCGCCCGCCGGCAGACCTGCACGACGGCGCGCACCTAGCGGGCCATCCGCTTCACGGGCCGCTCGACGCTGATCACGTCCGGGATGCGCCGGATGCGGCGCTGGATGACGTCGAGCTGCTCGAGGTCGCGCACCGACACGACGAGGTCGATGAAGGCGGTGCGGTCGTCCCGGCTCCTGGCCGTGGCCGCGACGATGTTGACGCGCGACTCGCTGATGGCCTGGGCGACGTCCGAGAGGAGCCCCGGCCGGTCGGCGCCGTAGACCGTCAGCTCGACCGGGTACTGCGTGGCGTGGACTTCGTCCCAGCTCACCTCGATGAGCCGGGCGGGGTCGCGCAGATGCTGCGTCACGTTGGGGCAGTCGGCGTGGTGGATCGAGACGCCCCGGCCCTGCGTGACGTAGCCCACGATCGAATCGCCCGGCACGGGGCTGCAGCAGCGCGGGAAGCGGACGAGCACGTTGTCGATGCCGCGCACGCGGACGCCGCCCGAGGGCTTGCCCCACTCGCCGCGCCGGTCGCCCGCGCGCGCCGGCTGGCCGGACTTGCCCATGAGCGCCTCGAGCTCCGCCCCGAGCCTTTCGCGTTCGCCCGCGCGCCGCGCGAGCTCGCGCAACCGGTTCGCGACGTGCTGGGCGCTCACCCCGCCGTAGCCGACGTTGACGAACAGGTCCTCGACCGAGGCCAGGTTCAGCCGGCGGCGCACCTCCTCGAGGTGCGCCTCCTTCATGGCGTCGGCCGGGGTGAGGCCGAGCCGCGCGAGCTCCCGCTCGACCATCTCGCGGCCGCGCTCGAGGTTCTCCTCGCGGCGCGCGCGCTTGAACCACTGGCGGATCCGGTTCTTGGCCGTCGAAGTCTTGACGAGCGAGAGCCAGTCGAGCGAGGGCTGCGCCTCGCGCCGCGTGAGGATCTCGACGATGTCCCCGGTCTTGAGGACGTAGCCGAGCGGGACCATGCGGCCGTTCACCCGCGCCCCGACGCAGCGGTTCCCGACCTCGGTGTGGATGCGGTAGGCGAAGTCGATGGGACAGGCCCCGTTGGGGAGCCCGATCACGTCGCCCCGCGGCGTGAAGACGAACACCTCGTCCGAGAAGAGGTCGATCTTGAGGCTCTCCATGAACTCGTGGGCGTCCTTCGTCTCGCGCTGCCATTCGAGGACTTCGCGCAGCCAAGCGAGCTTCTTGTCGAAGTCGGGGTCGGTGCGCCCTTCCTTGTACCGCCAGTGCGCGGCGATCCCGTACTCGGCCGTGCGATGCATGTCCCACGTTCGGATCTGGATCTCGAAGGGCTCGCCCATCGGGCCGATCACGGTCGTGTGCAGGCTCTGGTACATGTTCTGCTTCGGGGTGGCGATGTAGTCCTTGAAGCGGCCGGGAAGCGGCTTCCACATGGCGTGGACGATGCCGAGCACCCCGTAGCAGTCGCGGATCTCGTCGACGATGACGCGGATCGCCACGAGGTCGTAGATCTCGGCCAAGTCGCGCCCTTTGCGCATCTTGTTGTAGATGCTGTAGAAATGCTTGGCGCGACCGCTCACGTCGGCGCGGATGCCGGCTTCGCCGAGGCGCGCCTTGAGCGCCTCGATGATGACCTGCGCGAAGGCTTCCCGTTCGGCCCGCTTGCGCGGGATGCGCTCGGCGAGGTCGCGGTAGGCCTCGGGCTCGAGGTAGCGGAGCGCCAGATCCTCGAGCTCCCACTTGATGCGGAAGATGCCGAGGCGCGCGGCGAGGGGCGCGTAGATGTCGAGCGTCTCCTCGGCGATGCGCCGCTGCTTGTCGGGCGCGAGCGCCCCGAGCGTGCGCATGTTGTGGAGTCGGTCGGCGAGCTTGATGAGGATGACGCGGATGTCCTTCGCCATGGCGAGGAACATCTTGCGGACGTTCTCGGCCTGCGCCTCGGCCGTCGAACGGAAGTTGAGCCGCTCGAGCTTGGTGACGCCGTCGACGAGCTCGGCCACCTCCTCGCCGAAGGCGGCCGCGACCTCCTCGACCGGCGTGCCCGTGTCCTCGACCACATCGTGCAGAAGGGCCGCGGCGATCGTGACGTCGTCGAGCTCGAGCTCGGCGAGGATCGCCGCCACCGCGAGCGGATGCTCGATGTAGGGCTCGCCCGAGAGGCGACGCTGCCCTTCGTGGGCGCGGCGGCTGAAGTCGTAGGCGCGCTCGATGAGGTCGCGGTCGGCGTTCTTCTGGTAGGATGCGACGCGGTCCGCGAGTTCCGCGAGCGACACGGCCCTCCCACCTTTGTGAACAGTATAACAGTCGGCCCCTCCCAGAACCTTTCCGCCTTCCAGGCCCCTCGGCCGCGCGGGTACAATGCCGGCGTGCGCGATCCGACGCCGTCGGAACTCGACGACCTCCTCGCGCTCGCCGTCTCTGCGGCCGAGGACGCCGGCCGCTTCGCGTGGGAAGCCCGCGGCATGCCCTGGGGCGGCACGCCCGCGGACGGCGTCCGGACGAAGGCGAATCCCCGCGACCTCGTCACCGAGGTCGACGAGCTAAGCGAAGCCCGCCTGCGGCGGCTCCTCGCGCCGAGCGGCATCCCCGTCTTCGGCGAGGAGGGCGGCGCCGACCGCCGGGTCGGCGAGTGGATCGAGGCGGAGCGGCTATGGATCGTCGACCCGATCGACGGGACGGCGAACTTCGTCCACGGGCTCCCGCACTTCGGCGTCGCCCTCGCGCTCCTCGCGCGCGGCCGGCCGCTCCTCGGCGTCCTCCACGACCCGAACGCCGGCGAGACGATCTGGGCCGTGCGGGGACGCGGATGCCACCTCCGTGCGAGCGTGGACGCCCCGGGCGGGCCGGCCGCATCCGCCGCACAGCGCGTCCACGTCGACGACCGGCCGCTCGCCGAGGCCCTCGTCGGGGCCTCTCTCCCGAGCACGGAGGCCGAACGGGAGCGGAACGCCCAGGCGATCCTCGAGGTCGTCCGCGCCTGCCGCAACATCCGCGTGCTCGGCTCGGCCGCCACCCAGCTCGCCTACGTCGCCCTCGGCCGGCTGAGCGCCTCTTGGGACGTGCGGCTCTCGCCCTGGGACATGGCGGCCGGCTGGCTCATGGTGGAGGAGGCGGGCGGGGTCGTGACGGACGTGCGGGGCGAACCCTTCTCGCTCCGCCAGCGCACGATCGTGGCCGCCAACCCGCGCGTGCACGGCGAGCTTCTGGCACTCCTCGGCCGCTTCGTGCGCGCGTAAGTGGCTCGGTCGGGCGGGAGGGCGAGGGAGACGGCGGGGCGTCGGCCGGTCGTCCTCTCCTGGAGCGGCGGCAAGGACAGCGCGGCCGCCCTTTCGGCCCTCGCGGCCGACCCGCGCTGGCGGGTCGCGCGCCTCATGGTGACGGCGACGCGCGAGTACGGGCGAAGCGCCATGCACGGGATCCGCATGGAGCTTCTCACGGCGCAGGCCGAAGCCCTCGGCCTTCCGCTCGACATCGTGTGGCTCTCCCGGGAAGGCGGCGGGGCCGAGTACGAGGCGGCCGTGCGCGCCCGGCTTGCGGCCTACCGCGAGGCCGGCATCGGGCATGTCGCCTTCGGGGACGTCCACCTCGAGGACGTGCGCGCCTACCGCGAGGAGCTCGACCGGTCGGCCGGCCTGGCGTCGCTCTTCCCCCTCTGGGGGCGTCCGCCGGCGGAGCTGGCGCGGGAGACGGCGAGGACCTTCCGCGCCGTCGTCGTCTGCGTCGACACCGACCAGCTCGCGGGCTCCTTCTGCGGCCGGGAGTACGACGAAGCCTTCCTCCGCGACCTCCCGCCCGGCTGCGATCCTCTGGGCGAGCGCGGCGAGTTCCACACCTTCTGCTACGACGGGCCGGGCTTCGCGAGAAGGGTCGCGTTCCGGCGGGGCGAGACGGTCTTGCGGGACGGCCGCTTCCAGTACGCGGACCTCGTCCCGCCGGCGTGAGGGCGGCCGGCGTATACTGGCCCCGTGAACGGCCAAGCTCGCGCGCCCGGGCGCGACTTCCCCTCGGATGGGCCTCCGGCGCCCCACCGGCTCGCGGCCGCGCTGCCGCTCCTTCTGGTCCTCGCCCTCGCGCTCGCCTTGCCGCTCGCGGCCACGCTCACGCCGCCGACCGCCGCCGACCGCGTCGAGCGCATCGCCCGGGGGGTACGCTGCCCCGTCTGCGAAGGGGAGTCGGTGGCCGAGTCCGACTCCCAGGCCGCGCTTCGCATCCGCGCCGAGATCGCGAGCGAGGTGGCGGCCGGCTGGACGGACGAGGCGATCGTGAGGCGCCTGGCCGCCGAGTACGGCGACTGGATCCTGCTCACGCCCCCAAGGCGCGGCCCGGCTGCGATCGCGTGGCTCGTCCCGGCCCTCGCTCTCCTCGCCGGCCTCGCCGCGCTCTCCCTCTGGCTCCGGCGGCGCGCCCGGTCGGCCTCGGCGCTCCTCCCGCCGCCTGCATCCGGCGGGGCGGCCGAGGGGCAGGAGGCCCCGACGGCGGAGGGCGACGTCCCCGCACGGCCGCTCCCGGCGCGCCTGCGCGACTTCATCTGAGACGGCGCGAGGGCGCGCGCCCAGCCCGCGCGCGGGCTGTGGCGCGCACGGCCGCCGCCGCGCGCGAAGCGGGCGTGTAGTAAGGTGTGGGGCGGGATCGAGGCCTGGCCGTGGCCCTCTGGGCACTTGCCGGAGAGCTTTCCGTCTGGCTCGTCGCCGCCGCTACGGCGGCGAGCCTCTTCGCGAACGCCGTCGGCGCGCACCGGTCGGGCGCCGCCCTGGACCGGCTCCTTTCCCTGGGCCGCGGCGCGGCAACGGCCGCGTTCCTCGGGGCGGTTCTCGCGAGCGGCCTCCTCCTCCTCGCGCTCGTCTCGGACCGGTTCCAGTTCGCCTACGTCGCCGGCCACTCGAGCCGGACGACGCCGTTCGTCTACAAGATCGGCGCCTTCTGGGGCGGCCAGGAGGGCTCGCTCCTCCTCTGGCTCCTCCTCGCCACCTTCTTCACGGCCTGGCTCGCCCTCCGGCCGCCCCGCGACCGCGACGCCCGGCCGCTCCTCCCCTGGGCGCTTTCGGCCCTTTCGGCCACGTCGCTCTTCTTCGCGCTCGTCCTCGCGTTCGCGGCCCCTCCCTTCCGGCTTCTGCCGGAGGCGCCGCCCGACGGCCTCGGGCTCAACAGCCTGCTCCGCGACCCCTCGATGCTGCTCCACCCGCTCGCCCTCTACACGGGCTTCGTCGGGTTCTCGGTCCCCTTCGCCTTCGCCGTGGCCGGGCTTCTCTCCGGGCAGACGGGCCCGGCGTGGGTGCGCGTCACGCGCCGCTGGGGGCTTTTCGCCTGGGCCGCCCTCTCGCTCGGCATCCTCATGGGGGCGAACTGGTCCTACCATGTCCTGGGCTGGGGCGGGTACTGGGCCTTCGACCCGGTCGAGAACGCCGCCCTTCTGCCCTGGCTCACGGGCACGGCCTACCTCCACACGAGCGTCGTCCAGGAGAAACGCGGGCTCCTCAAGGCCTGGAACGCGGCGCTGGTCGCGGCCACCTACCTCCTCACGATCCTCGGCACCTTCCTCACGCGCAGCGGCATCGTGACGAGCGTGCACTCGTTCGCCCAGTCGCCGATCGGCGCCTGGTTCCTCGCCTACCTGGGCCTCGCCGCGGCCGGTCTCGTGCTCCTTCTCTCGGCGCGGCGGGAGGCGCTCCGCGACGAGCGGCCGCTCGAGACGTACGTGTCGAAGGAGGGCTCGTTCCTCCTCAACAACGTCGTCTTCCTCTCGCTTGCCTTCACCGTGCTCTTCGGCACCCTGCTCCCGCTCGTCTCGCCCATCTGGGGCCCGACCGTGACCGTCGGCGAGCCCTACTTCACGCGCACGACGGGCCCGCTCTTCGCCGTCCTCTTCGCGCTCATGGGGGTCGGGCCGCTCCTCGCCTGGCGGCGCGCGAGCTGGCGCGAGATCCGCGCGCACCTCGCCGTCCCGGCGCTCGCGACCTTCGCCCTCGCGGCCTTTCTCGCCGCGGCGGGCGTCCGCCAGCCGGGGGCGTTCCTCGGCTTCACGCTCGCCTTTTTCGCGATCGCGGCCGTCCTCTTCGACGTGGCCCTCGCCGTCCGCGCGCGGGCCGAGCTCACAGGCGAGGGACTCGTTGCGGCCGCGATCGGGCTCTTCGCCCGCCATCCGCGCCGGTACGGCGGCTACCTCGTCCACGTGGCGGTGGGTCTCGTCGCGATCGGGGTGGTGGGCTCCCTCAACTTCGCGCGCTCGGCCACGGTCGCGCTCCCTTTGGGTGGGACGGCCGAGGTGGCGGGCTACTCGTTCCAGTTCGACGGCATGTCGCGCGATCCGACGCCCTACGGGCTCCGCACGGTGGCGCGCGTCGACGTCTTCCGCGACGGGCGGCTCGTGCGCACGCTCCTGCCCGGGCAGATGCTGCCGGCCGACGCCCAGGCCCAGATGGGCCCGACGGCCGAGATCGCGATCGCGCGGGGGTTCACGCGCGACCTCTACGTCGTCCTCGCCGGATACGACGACGGGCTCTCGACGGCCGGGTTCCGCATCTACGTGAACCCGCTCGTCGACTGGATCTGGGCCGGCGGGGCGCTTCTCATCCTCGCCTCGCTCTACTCGCTCTGGCCGCGGGCGCGCGAGCGGGAGGCCGACCAGGCCGCGCGGGCGCTGGCCGCCTGGGCGGAGCTCGAGTACGACTTCCGGGCGGGGAAGATCGCGCGTCCCGACTACCTCGCCCTCCGGGCCGAGTACGAGAAGCTCGCGGAGGCGGCCATCCGGGCGGCCGGGGGCCGGCCCGAGGCGGCGCGGGCCGTCGGCTGGCGCCTCGGCCGCCCCGAGGAGCCGGCGGGAGGCGGGGAGGAGCTCGAGCCGCCGGGCCCGGGTCGGTGAGGCGCGGCCGGGCGGGTCGGCTGGGCGCGCTCCTCGCGCTGGCCGCCTTCGTCTTCTCGACAGGGGGCGCGCCGGCCCGGGCCGCGCCGGTTCAGGCGGGTGCCGGCGGGGAGCTCGTCGTCGTCTCGGAGACCTTGGTCCTCGCGCCGTCCGCGGACGGCTGGCGCGCGCTCGACACGGCGACCTTCGAGAACGAGGGCGCGAGCGCGGCGAGCGAGGTGGCCGTCCCCGTGCCCGGCGACGCCCGCGACCTCGCGCGCCTCGACGCCGCCGGCCCGGCGCCGGCCGTCGACTTCACGCGCGTCCTCCCGGGCGCGAGCCTCGCCGTCCGGCTTGCCGTCGAGATCCCGCCCGGCGAGAGGGCCACCGTCACGCTCAGCTGGCGGCTCGCAGAGCCCGGACCGTTCGAGTGGACGCGCCCCGTCCTCTACCCGACCTCGTCCTTCACGGCGCTTCTCCCCCGCGAGGCCGGGCGGCTTTCGGCTGTCGGCCTCTTCCGCCAGGCGGACGAGACGATCGGCGGACGCCGCCTTCAGGCGTTCGCCGCGATCGACGTCGCGGAGGGTTCGCTTCTGACGATCCGGGCGGAGCCAGGCTCGCGCCTTCGTGCCGCGCTCGCCTACGCCGCATCGGGCTTCGCCCTCGCCCTGCTTGCGCTCGTCGCGCTCCGCCTCGCCCGCCGGGGAAGCGCCCGCCCGAGCGCTCCCAAGGAAGGCCGAGGCCGCGGCGCACGGCCGCCGGGCCCGGGGCCGGGCGAGGCCGCCTAGGGGGAGGGCCGGCCAGAAGGCGCGAGGCCGCGAAGGGGCGGGCGGAGCGGCGCGAGTAAGTCGCGGATCTCGCGCCAGACCTCCCGGTGGCGCGCCAGGATCTCGCGCTCGGCGCGGTCGATGGCGCGGCGCAAAGCCGGGGGGAGGTCGTCGGGAAGCTCGTCTTCGTCGAGGACGACCGGCTCGCCGGGCAGGAAGCCGTCCCACCCGGCCGCCCCCTCGCCCGGCGCACGAAGCCCCCGGCCTTCGCCCAGGCGCGCGAGGGGCACGACGACGTCGACGACCAGGTCGCGCCACTCGACGCGGTCCGGGAGGAGGCGGGTCCGGTCGCCGACGTTGAAGTAGAGGCCGCGCGGCGCAAGTTCCCGCGTGAGCCAGAAGTAGACGTTGTACGGGCGGTCCTCCCAGAAGAGGCCGACGGCCGGGTCGCCCGCCTGGAGGGCGACGCCCCCGATCTCGCGGCTCGCCTCGAGGCGGTAGCCGTAGGCGAGCCGCCTCGCCCCCGAAGGCCCGCCGAAGAAGAGCCGCGGCCCGCGGAATTCGTAGACGGGCCCGAGGAGCGAGCGCTTCACCTCGGTCACGACGGGCGGCCGCCCGTGCGGCGGGCGCGCCGTCACGCCGGCTCGCCGGCCGGCCGGGCCGGCGCCGCGGGCCCACCCCCGCCCGCGGCGAGCCGCAGAAGCTCGCCCCGCACGGCTGCGAGCCCCCGCCGCCACTCGTCCTCCGAGGCCGAGGCGAGCTCCCCGAGCGTCGCCACGGCGTCGCGCACGGCCTGGCCGAGCGCGAAGGTCGGGCTCGTCGCGAGATCGAGCCGCTCGCCTTCGGGCGGCGTCCACACCCACACGTCCTGTCCGCCTCTTCGCATGGGATGGGCTAGGCCGAGCTCGGTGAAGACGCGAAGCGCCTGATGGACCGTCTCACGCGGAAGCCGAGCCGCCTCGGCCGCGCGCAGGGGAGCGTCGGCCGCGAGCAGGGGGCCCTCCCGACGGGCGAGATCGCGTAGGGCGAGGAAGGCGCCGACGAGCGCCTCGCGGTCGGGCGCAAGGCGCTCGGCTTCGGCCGCGAGGGCGGCGAGCTCGGCTCCGCGCACCTGCGCGAGCGGGCCACGCCGGGGCGCCTCCCCGCTCGCGCCCACGTCGACCCCCGACGCCTCGCGCAGGTCGTCGACCCGAAGCCTGAGCCGCCGAGCGCCCTGCCAGTCCTCCCACTCCGGCCAGGCCACGACGTCCCAGCGGCCGCCTGGCCCGCGGCCCGCGAGCACCGGCCCGAGGCCGAACGCGATCCCCTCGGCCCGAAAGCCCCGGCGGTCGAGGCAGACGACGGCCGCGTGCGCGCCGTCGCGGCCGACCTTGCGCGCCTCGGCCGAAAGGCCGGCGACGAGGAAGCGCGGCCTCGGGTGCTCGGCGCCGTACGGCCCGAAGGCGTCGAGGAACTCGCCGAGGGCCGGCGTGAAGTCCGAGAGCTCGGCGCGCGCGTCGACGACGAGCTCGGGGACGAGGTCCTCGTCGGTGAGGCGAGCGGCTGCGTAGGCGTCGAGGTCGGCCTGCAGGCGGCGGAGCGCCTCGCCTTCGGTTCCGGCCTCGCCCGCGAGCGTGAAGCCGGCCGCCTGCCGGTGGCCGCCGAAGGTGGCGAAGTGGTGGGAGAGCGCCGAGAGGGCCTCGTGCAGGTCGAAGGCCGGGATGCTCCGGCCGGAGCCGCGCCAGCGCCCCCCGTCGCCGGCCGCGAGCAGGACCGGCCGGTGGAAGCGGCGCGCCAGCCGGCCGGCGACGATGCCGACGACGCCCGGATGCCAGCCGGGGTCGCCGAGGACGATCACGCGCGCGCGGCGCGCCTCCTCCTCGGCCCGCCGGCTGGCCGCCTCGAAGATCTCGCGCTCGACCCGCCGGCGGTCGCGGTTCGCGTGGTCGAGGATGCGGGCGAGCTCGCGGGCGCGGGCGGGGTCGCGGGCGAGGAGGCACTCGAAGGCCGGCGAGGGGTCCTGCATGCGTCCGGCCGCGTTGAGGCGCGGCGCGAGGAGGAAGCCGAGCTCGTGCTCCCGCACGGGACGGCCCGCCGATCCCGCCACCTCGAGGAGCGCCGCCACGCCCGGCCGCCTTGCGCCGGCCTCGTTCATCCGCCGGAGCCCGGCCCGCACGATCCAGCGGTTCTCGCCCGTGAGCGGGACGACGTCCGCGACCGTGCCGATCGCGGCGAGGTCGAGCGAGTCCCGCCAGGGCGCGTCCGGTTCGAACCCGGTGAGCGCCTGCACGAGCTTCAAGGCGAGCCCCGCGCCCGAGAGGTGCGGGTACGGGTAGGGCTCGCCCGGCCGCTTCGGGTCGACGACGGCCAGGGCGGGCGGAAGCTCGGGCCCGGGCTGGTGGTGGTCGAGCACGACGAGGTCGACCCCGAGCTCGCGGGCGCGGCGCGCGGCCGAAAACGAGGTGATGCCGTTGTCGACCGCGATGACGAGCCCGATGCCGTCGCGCTGGGCCGCCTCGACGTCGGCCGGCTGGATGCCGTAGCCGTGGGCGCGGTCGGGCAGCCGCCCGTCGACCTCGGCGCCGAGGCGCGCGAGGTTCTCGACGAGGATGGCCGTGGCGGTGACGCCGTCGGCGTCGTAATCGCCGAAGACGCGGATGCGCTCGTCCTCCCAGATCGCGCGCGCCGTGCGGCCGGCCGCCTCGGCGAGTCCCGCGAGGCGGAAGGGGTCGTGGACGAGGTCCTCCTCCCGCGCGCCAAGCCAGGCCTCGCCCGAAGCGAGGTCGAAGCCGCGCGCCGAGAGGACGCGCGCGGCGGCGGGCGGTAGCGAGAGCTCGCGCGCGAAGGCGAGCGCGCGCTCGGGGTCGGGCGGCGCAAGCCGCCAGCGGCGGCCCGAGACCGAGAGCCGCGGCTCCGCGGGATGCGGGAGGCTCAACCCGAGACCGTTCCCGTGGGGCTCGCCGTCTCGCCGTCGCGCGCGGCGGGCGCGCCGGGCGCCTCTTCGGCCGCCTGAGGCGCCGCCTCGGGCGGCCGCACCTGCAGCTTGTGGAGTTGCTGCTCGGCGCGGCGCAGGCGCAGCCGCAGGCGGACGTGCGTCACAAGCCCGAACAGGGCGGCGGCCACGGCCCCCGTGAGCGCCGCGCCCAGGATCACGACGGCGAGGGTGGTGTGAAGGGTCCAGAAGAGGAACATCACTTCGACGGTCTGGCCGTTCTGGGCCGCGAAGAGCGCGACGGCGACGGCGAAGAGGAGCACGAGGACGAGGAGCCAGGTCACGGGAAACCCCCTCGCCGCCCTAGCTTCGCGCCCCGGCCGGGCCATCCTGCCGGGCTGCTCAGGCCCTCGCGGCCCGGCGCCGGCGGCGCTCCCCTTCGACGATCTCGGCCAGCGTCGCCCCTTCGAGCTCCTCGACGACGTAGAGCGTGCCGCCGGCCCGCTCGGCCAGTTCGACGAGGTAGCCCTTGTTCGGCTCGAGCCCGACGCACGTGAAGGGGACGCGCGCGCGCGCCACCTGTTCGGCCGCCCGCAGCGCGTCCTCGAGCGGTCCGGCCGCCGTGCGCGAGACGGTCGGGATGCCGTCGGTGATGAGGACGAGGAGCGGGCGCCGGGCGTGCGCCACCCGCAGGTAGGCGACGGCCGCCTCGAGCGCGGCCGCGAGTGGCGTGAGCCCGCACGGTCGGACGCCGGCCACCCCGCGCGCGAGGGCGGCCCGGTTGCGCGTGAGGGCGACGCGCAGGGCGGCGCCGCGGTCCTGGAAGCTCACGATCGCCACCCGGTCGCGGCTCCCCACGAGGAGCCGGAGCGCCAGCTCCTGCGCGGCCCGCATCCGCGCCCCGGCCATCGAGGCGCTGGCGTCGATGAGGAGGACGAGGTCGAGCGGGCGCGGCCGCTCCCGCCGCACGACGCGGAGGTCCTCCGGCGCGAGGCGCACGCCCGGGTCGCGCGGCCAGGGCGCGGGCGGGCGCGGCTCGCCGCCGGCCGGCGCGAGGCACCGGCGCAGGGCCTGT
>JADGHG010000145.1 GCA_019689585.1 Clostridia bacterium | reverse complement strand
GGAGCTTGGCCTTTGCGTTCCTGCACGAGGTCCTGCTCCCCGAGTGCGCGGCGGCGCCTCCCGTACCACGACGTCCTGCCCGTCTGTGCGGAGAGGGGTTCCTGTCCCACCCTAACCGACGCGACCCCTCGCCCATATACTGGCCAGTCGGAAGCCCGAACCGGAGGCCGTCCCGAACCGAGGAGGCGGATGCGATGTCGGTCGCGTCGGCGCGGCTTGTCGTGCGCATCGGGGAGGCCGGCCGCCGCGGCGAGGGAGGCCCTGCGCCGGGCGAGGCGCCCGGTCGGGGGGCCGGCTCCGCCGAGCGGCCGGCGGCGTTCGAGGAGCTCGAGGGGCTCATCGGTCTCCGCCAGGTGAAGGAGCTCGTGCGCGAGATCCATGCGTTCGTCGAGGTGCGGAAGCGCCGGGAGAAGGCGGGCTTGGCCGCCGACCCCCTCGCGCTGCACATGGTCTTCCGCGGCAACCCCGGCACGGGCAAGACGACGGTGGCCCGCATCCTCGGCCAGCTCTTCCGCGAGCTCGGCGTCCTCCAGAAGGGCCATCTCGTCGAGGTCGAGCGCGCCGACCTGGTGGGGGAGTACATCGGCCACACGGCCCAGAAGACGCGCGAGCAGGTGCGCCGGGCGCTCGACGGGATCCTCTTCGTCGACGAGGCCTATGCGCTCGCGCGAGGCGGCGAGAAGGACTTCGGCAAGGAAGCGATCGACACCCTCGTGCGCGCGATGGAGAACTACAGGGACAACCTCGTCCTCATCCTCGCGGGCTACAGCCTCGAGATGGAGTTCTTCCTGCGCGCCAACCCGGGGCTGCGCTCGCGCCTTCCCATCCAGATCGACTTCCCCGACTACACGGTCGAGGAGCTCGTCGCGATCGCGGAGCTCATGCTGGCGAAGCGCGAGTACCGGCTCGCCCCCGACGCCCGCGAACGGCTCTTCTCCATCCTGCGCTCGCCCGACCGTCAGCGCGCGATCGCCCAGGGCAACGCACGGCTTGTCCGCAACCTCATCGAGCGCGCCATCCGGCGCCAGGCGCTCCGCCTCGTCCACGACCCCGGCGCGACCGTGGCGGAGCTCATGACGATCCGCGCCTCCGACCTGTCGGCTCCCGGGATCTGACGAAAACCTGACAAAACATTGACACTGGCGCCCGGCGCCACGTAGGCTCGCCGCGGAACCTGACACCGACCTGACACGCGGGCCGTCGCCGTCCCGGGAGGCGCGGCCGGCGGGGGAGGGGCGTCGCATGGGGCCGAAGCCGGGCGTCGTCTCCATCGGGCAGGTGGCGCGGGCCACCGGCCTCAGCGAGCGTCAGATCCGCTACTACGAGCGAAAGGGGATCGTCCGCCCCGAGCGGACGCCGGGCGGGCACCGCGTCTTCCGGCCCGAGGAGGTCGAGCGGCTCAAGGCCCTCGCTGCCTGGCTGCATCGCGGGTACACGCTCGCCGAGGCCGAGGCGCGGCTCAGCGAGACGCGGCCCGAGCGCCGGCTCGAGGAGCTGCCGGCCAGGGACGCCGTCTTCCGGCCCGATCCGGCGAGCCTCTACCCGCTTCGGGGCCACGACCCGATCCTCCGCCGCATCAGGGAGAGGGACGGCGATGGATAAGGCCAGGACGGCCGACGACGTGAGGCGCCTTGTGCGCGACCTCGACGTGAAGTACATCCGGCTGCAGTTCTCCGACATCCTCGGCGTCATCAAGAACGTCGAGATCCCCGCGTCCCAGCTCGACAAGGCCCTCGCGAACGAGATCATGTTCGACGGGTCCTCCATCGAAGGGTTCGTCCGCATCCAGGAGTCCGACATGTACTTGCGGCCGGACCCGACGACCTTCGCGATCTTCCCCTGGAAGGAGGGGACGGGCGCCACGGCGCGGCTCATCTGCGATGTGTACCTCCCGGACGGGCGGCCCTTCCCGGGCGATCCGCGCCAGGTGCTGAAGCGCGTCGTGGCGCAGGCGGAGGAGCTCGGCTACACGATGAACTGCGGCCCCGAGCCCGAGTTCTTCCTGTTCCTCAAGGACGAGAACGGGCGGGCCACGACCGTCACGACCGACCAGGCGAGCTATTTCGACCTCGCGCCGATCGACAAGGGCGAGGCCTGCCGCGCCGAGATCGTCGCGACGCTCATCGCGATGGGCTTCGAGGTCGAGGCGGCGCACCACGAGGTGGCGCCCGGCCAGCACGAGATCGACTTCAAGTACGCCCCGGCCGTGGCCACCGCCGACAACATCGCCACCTTCCGCTTCGTCGTGCGCACGGTCGCCGAGCGCCACGGCCTGCACGCGACCTTCATGCCCAAACCGGTCCGCGGCATCAACGGCTCCGGCATGCACCTCCACCAGTCGCTCTTCCGCGGCGAGGAGAACGCCTTCTACGACCCGGCCGACCGGGACGGCCTGAGCCAGGTGGCGCGGCAGTACGTGGCCGGCATCCTCGCGCACGCGCAGGGCTTCACGGCCGTGACGAACCCGCTCGTCAACTCCTACAAGCGGCTCGTCCCGGGCTACGAGGCGCCCTGCTACATCGCCTGGTCCTCGGGCAACCGCAGCCCGCTCGTGCGGGTGCCGGCCAAGCGCGGGCTCTCGACGCGCATCGAGCTCCGCAGCCCCGATCCCAGCTGCAACCCGTACCTCGCGCTCGCGGTGACGCTCGCCGCCGGGCTCGACGGCGTGCGGCGCGGTCTCAGGCCGCCCGAGCCCATGGAGCGGAACCTCTACCACATGAGCGAGGCCGAGCGGTCGGAGCTCGGGGTCGAGAGCCTGCCGAGCTCCCTCGAACGCGCGATCGAAAAGCTGAAGGCGGACCCGGTCGTCTGCGACGCGCTCGGACCGCACGTGCTCGAGCGCTTCCTCGAGGCGAAGGAGATCGAGTGGGACCTCTACCGCACGCAGGTCCACCCCTGGGAGATCGAGCAGTACCTGAGCAGCTTCTGACGCGCCTCCCCGGCCGAGGGCGAGGCCGAAGGGCGGCGGGGCGCGGGCGATCGCCCGGCGTCCCGCCGCCCGCGCGCACGGGGGCGAACGCCTGTTTGCAGCCGGGCGTGGCCGTGGTATCGTGAGGCTCGGAAGATCCTGGCCGGAGGTGGGCGTCGTGGCGGAACGGCTTTCGGCGCGTCAGCGCCAGATCCTCGAGTTCATCCGCCGGCGGTTGCGCGAGCGCGGCTACCCGCCGTCCGTGCGCGAGATCGGCGACGCCGT
>JADGHG010000144.1 GCA_019689585.1 Clostridia bacterium | reverse complement strand
AGCCAGCCGTACTCGGCCGTCGGGCGGCCCCAGAGCTCCGCGACCGACGGCCCGAGGAGGACGTTGACGGTCGCCGTCGCGAGCGCGACCGGCACCGTCACGAGGAAGAGCGCCCGCAGAAACGGCGTCGCCCGGATATGGCCGGCCGCCTCCGCCACCTGGCCGAGGAACGCGCGAGCCCCCGAGGGCGCCGCGGCAGCCGGCCGCGCCTCGGCCCCGGCCCGCGCGCCAGCCGCCTCGGGCCCCCAGGCCGCCGCAGGCGGAAGCCACACGTCCTCGGGCGCCTTCGTCGTCCAGACGAGCCACGCCGAGACGAGGAACGTGAAGGCGTCGAGGGCGAACGCCGCCGTCAGCCCGAGCGTCAGGATGAAGCCAGTCGAGGCGAGGTAGGCGACGATGTCGCCGACCGCGTTCCCCTGGCCAAGGCGCGCCATGCCGACGGCGTTCTTCGCCGGGTCGCCGGCCAATTCCGGCCCGACCGCCTGGACGGTCGCGCGGTAGGCCACCTCGATGAGGTAGGCGACGAAGACGGCCGCCATGGCCCAAGCGAGCGAGTTCGCGAGCGGGATGGAGAGGACGAGCGCGGCGCGCACGAGGTCGGCCGCGACCATGAAGCGCCGCTTGTGCCAGCGGTCGACGACCCCGGCCGCCGCCCAGCCGAAGAGGGCCACGGGCAGGATCGTCATCGCGAGGAGGAGGCCGAGGGCGGCCGGATTGCCGCCTGACACCTGGAGCGCGAAGACGACGACGGCCACCTCTTCGAAGTCGTCGCCGAAGTGGGAGAGGACCTGGCTCCAGAGGACGCGCGCGAACGGCTTGGGGAGGAACGGACCCGGCGTCCGCCGAGAGATCATGGCTGCCAGATTCCACATGGCAAGGCCCGCCACCTCCTAGCCGGAACGGCCCTTTGGATGGTCATCATAGGACGCGCCGGCGAAGCCGGTGGGCAAGGAGGACGAGGAGGACGGCCGCCCCGCCGACGAGCACGAGCCAGTCGAAACGCCGGAAGAGCGGTTCGAGCGCGTCCCAGTGCTCGCCGAGCGCCCGACCCGCCCACACGAGCGCGACCGTCCACGGGAACGAACCTATGGCCGTGAAGAGAAGAAAGCGCGCGAGCGGCATGCGGCCGAAGCCCGCGGGCAGGGAGATGAAGGTCCGCACGATCGGCACGAGGCGCGCGAGGCAGACGGCCCAGTCGCCGTAGCGCGCGAACCAGCGCTCGGCGCGGCGGAGGTGGTCCTCGCGGAGCCCGACGAGCCGGCCGACCGAGAGCACGAACGGCGGGCCGCCCCAGTATCCGGCCGCGTACGACGCGAGCGAGCCCGCGAGCCCGCCCGCGAGCCCGGCGAGGACGGCGCCCCAGAAGTCCAGCCGTCCCATCGCGACGAGGTACCCGGCGAAGGGGAGCACGACCTCGCTCGGGAGCGGGATGTTCGCGCTCTCGAGGGCCATCTCGAGCGCGACGCCGAGGTAGCCCCAGGCGGAGGCCACCTCGACGATCCAGGCCATAAGCGCCTCGAGGAGCGACGACACGGAGGCCCCCCCTCGGGCGACGCGCGGGCGTTCCCGTTGAGGGTACTACGGTAGAGTGGCGTCGTGAGCACGATCGACGGCGTCCTTCTCCGCGCCGTGCGGCGGGAGGTCGAGGGCCTCATCGGTTCGCGCGTCCAGGACGTCCGCGACGCCGAGCCGCGCGGGCTCATCTTCGAGCTCTACCGGCCGGGGGGAGGTCTCGCCCACCTCCTGGCCTCGGCCGCCGACCCGGCCCGCGTGCACCTCGTCTCGGCCATGCCCGCGAACGCGGGCCACCGTTCGGCGGCCGGCCGGCTCTTCCGCCAGCGGCTCCTCGGGGCGCGCCTTCTGGATGTCGAGATGCGCGGCCTCGAGCGGGTCCTCGCCCTCGCCTTCGGTCGGGGGCCGCGGGGCGAGGAGCCGGCCGGTCGGGTCGTCTGCGAGGCGACCGGTCGGGTCGGAAACGTGGTGCTGGTCGACGAGGCGGGGTGCGTCGTCGAGGCGCTCCGCCGCCTGGCGGCGGGCCCGGGGAGGACGGACCCCGGCTTCCCGGCCGACCCGGGCTCGCGCGAAGCCGCGCCGCGCGTCCTCTGGCCCGGCCTTCCCTACGTCCCGCCCGGGCCGCCGGCGGGGGCGGCCGGTGTCGCGCCGCCGGAGGAGGTCGACCCGCTGCTCCGGCCCGAGGCCGAGCTCGCGCCCGCCCTCTCGCTCCGCGCCGCCCAGCTTCTTTCGGAGGAGGGGCCGGCTCCCGCAGCCGGCCGGGGCCGGTCGACCGTTCTGCGCTTTCTCGTCCGGCTTGTGCCCGGTCTCGGCCCGGCCCTCGCCCGCGAGGTCGCCCTCGCCGCCGGCCTCGACCCCGAGGCCCACCCGTCGGCCCTCTCGGCCCCGGAGGCCCTTGCGGCCGTGACGGACCGGATCCTCGCGCTCCTCCGCGACGTGCGCGCGGAACGGTTCGCGCCCTGTCGCATCGTCGCAGCCGGCGCGGCCGGCCCGGGCGCGGACGGCCTCCTTCGGCCGGACCGGCCGAGGCGGACGATCCGTTTCGCCGCCCTCCCCCTCACCCCGGGTCCGGGCGAGGAGGCGGAAGCCTTCTCGTCGCCCTCCGCCCTCCTCGAGGCCGTCTTCGCCGAAGCCGCCCGGCGGAGCGCCCGGCGCGCGCTCCTCGGCCGGCTCCGGAAGGGGCTCCGGGACGAGCTCGAACGCGCCGCCCGCCGCCTCGCGCGTCAGGAGGAGGAGTGGCAGGCCGCGCTCGCGGCCGACGACCTCCGCCACGAAGGCGAGCTCATCCTCGCGCACGCGCACGCCATCCCGCGCGGCGCGGCGCGCGTGGAGCTGCCCGACTGGAAGGAGGGCGGCCGGCCGCGGGCCGTCGAGCTCGATCCGCGCCAGAGCCCGGCCGAGAACGCCAAGGCGCGCTTTGAGCGATACCGGAAGGCGCGGCGGCGCCAAGACGAGCTCCGGCCGTGGCTTCAGCGCTCGCGCGAGGAGGTGGCCCGGCTCCGCACCTGGCTTCTCTGGGCGGAGACGGCCGACCCCGAGGATCCCGATGCGGAGGGGCGGGCGGCGGCGCTCCTCGAGGAGCTCGCTCTCGGGACGCGCGGTTCGCGGTCCCGAGCGCTCTCGCGCGGCGAGGGCGGGGGCGGTCCGGCCGGGCACGGCGGGGCGGCGGTCGGCCGGACGGACGGGAAGGGTCGCGG
>JADGHG010000143.1 GCA_019689585.1 Clostridia bacterium | reverse complement strand
CGACCCATGACACCCTCTGTCCCACCTCCTCCCGTACGCTTGTGCCAAGGGCGGCCCGGTCCCGCGCGGCCGGGCGGCGCGGAGGAGGGATCCGCACGTGGACGAGAAGGCGGCTTGCCGAGGATCGGGCAGCGGAAAGGTGCCGGGTGGGCCGGCGCCGGGCGGGGGTTCCGCGCAAGGCCCGCCGCGCCGCTCGCGGTGGGTTGTGTGGGCCGCGGGCCTCAGCCTCCTCGCGGGCGCGGGCGGCTACGCGCTCGCTGCGGGCACGGCCCCCTGGGGCACGTACCAGGGCTTTCCCATCGTGCGGCTCGTCGTCGACGGGCAGGTGCTCACGCCCGACGTCCCGGCCGTGAACCTGAACGGCCGCACGATGGTGCCGCTGCGAGCCGTGGCCGAGGCCCTCGGCGTCCCCGTCTCCTGGGACGACGCGACGAAGACGGCCATCGTCGGGAGCTCCGAGGTGTCCCTTGCGCCGAGCCGCGTGGCGCTCTCGCTCGACCCGGCCCTCGCGCCGAGGCGGCCCGAGATCCAGGCGGCGGTCGACGACCTCTACGGGAAGGTGGCGGCCGACCTCGGCTTTCCGGAAGCCGCCCCGGCGGAGGCGCACGCGTTCGGCTCCCGCGAGACGTACGGGGCCTTTCTCCGGGGTGTCTTCGGCGAGGACGCGGACACGGACAAGATGACCCAATATTCGTGCGGGGTAGCCTCCGACGCCTTCGGCGTGGCCGTGCTGATCGACGAGGCGGAGTGCGGAGACTACCGCCTCACCGTGGCGCACGAGTTCTCGCACCGCGTCCTGGCCGGCCGCGCCTCCGCGTTCCCCGCCTGGTTCGACGAGGGCCTCGCGATCGAGGAGGAGTTGCGCGCCGTCTACGGCGGCGAAGGCCACCCGCTCGCGAACCGCATCGTCGGGCAGAATCTGGAGGCTGTGGCCGAGGAGGCCGCCTCAGGCCATCTGCAGGGCTTCGCCGCGACGGAGGAGGACATCATCGACACGATCGACAGCTATCCGGCCGAGCAGGAGGGCCAGGTGGCCATCCACCTGCTCTTGGCCCACGGCGGGATCGCGAGCGTCCGCGCCGTGCTGCGGGACGCCCCGACGAAGGGCCTGACCGCCGCGTTCCAAGACGCGTGGGGCATCGCGCCGGACGGGATCGAACGGTTCGTCCTCTTCAACCTGTCGAACGTCCGGGGGGCTGGCCGCGCCGACCTCCGCATCCGCTTCGCGGGGTCGGGCGAGGCGGTCGCCTTCGAAGCGGGCGAGGCGAGCGCCGACGGGAGGGGGTACGACGCCGGCGAGGCGACCTTCACCTTCCAGGAGGGCGCGGAGCCGGAGTCGTCGCTTTCCACGACGACGGCCGGCTGGACGCTCGATGCCCCGCTCGAGGGCGAGGCCGCCATCTACCTGGTGCCGGCCGAACACCCCCTCTACAACGGACGCGAGGTAACCCAAGAGGCGATCGTGCTCGTCCACGGCCGCCGCGCCTACTACTTCTCGGGGCTCACCCTCTTCTTCGCGGACGGCACCTCCGAGACGATCGACGGCACGATCCTGCCTGACGGCACGGAGGTTCTGGAGGTGCAGTCGGGGGACCTCGCCGGCTGAGCGGGACGCCTCGGCGGCCGCGCGCCGCTCCCGACACCGGTCGGGGAGCGCGCCGGCCTCTTCGGCCTGCGCGGTAGACTGACGCCGTGAGGGGCGCGTCCCACGTGAGCGGCTGGCTCCGATCGCTCGCCGTGCTCTGGCTGGCGGCGCAGGTCGGGTGGTCGTTCTGGCGGGCGAGCCGCCGGGCCCGCCGGCTTCCGCCGCCCGAGCGCCAGGCCTTCATGGCGGGCGTCTACCGGCGCGAAGGGGCGCGACTGCGACGGGCGTCGCTGCGCCTCGCCGGACTCATCATCAAGGTCGGTCAGTTTCTGTCGACGCGTGTCGACGTGCTCCCGGGCGAATTCGTGCAGGAGCTCGCCGAACTGCAGGACCTCGTGCCGCCGGCCCCCTGGCCGCGCGTGCGCGAGCGGCTCGCGCACGCCTACGGGCGCTGGCCGATCCCCGACTTCGCCGAGATCGAACCGACGGCGGTGGCGGCCGCGTCGCTCGCGCAGGTGCATCGCGGATGGCTCGCCTCGCCCGGGCCCGGCGCGCGCGCGGACGCGGCCGGCGCACGCGCGGGTGCGCCGGGCGCGCGGGCGGAGGCGCCGGACGCGCCCACGGAAGAGCCGGATGCGCGAGGGGAGTCGCCGGACGGCGCGAGCGCGACGCGCGGGCCCATGGTGGCCGTCAAGATCTGGCGGCCGGGCATCGAGCGGCTTGTCGAAACCGATCTCGGCACGCTGCGGACCGTGGCGGGGTTTGTCGCGCGGCACACCGCCTGGGGGCGCCGCATCGACCTCATGGCGCTCTTCGGCGAGTTCGAGGCCACGACGCGCGAGGAGCTCGACGCCTTTCACGAGGCCGACCGCGCGCTCGAGTTCCGTCGGAACGTGTCCGAGCGGGTCGGGATCGGCGCGCCGGCCGTGTTCCGCGAGCTCACGCGGCCCGGCGTGCTCGTGATGGAATTCGTCGAAGGCGAGCGGATCGACGCCCCGGGGGCGCTCGCGCGCGCCGGGCTTCGCGGCCGCGAGCTCGCCGACCGGCTGACGCACGAGTACCTGCGGCAACTCCTCTGGGACGGCCTCTTCCACGCCGATCCGCACCCGGGCAACCTTATCCTGCAGCCGGACGGCACGCTCGTCTTCGTCGACTTCGGCATGATGGGGCGGCTCGGGCCCGCCGACCGCGAGGGCGTGGCGCTCCTCCTGCGCTCGCTCTTCACCGGCGACTGGGTCGGCGTCTCCGAGGCCTTCGTGCGGCTCGACTTCCTCCGGCCGGGCGCCGATCTGCGCCAAATCCGCGACCGGCTGCGGGGGCTCCTCGAACCTGCGCTCGAGGAGGCCCTGAACGCCCGACGCCTCGACGTCTTCCGCATCCTGCACCAGGTGGAGACGGCCCTCTACGAACTCCCCGTGCAGATCCCGGCGCGCTTCGCCTTCCTGGGACGCGCGCTCGGCATGGTGATGGGGCTCGCCACCCGGCTCAACCCCGAGGAGCCCTTCGAACAGCAGTTCCGGCGCGCCGTGGAGGACATGCTCCTCGGGAAGGGGGCGTTCGCGACGGCTCCGCGACCGGGCGGCGGCGGGGAGGCGGTCGAACGAGGTCGAAGGCCGTCGGGGCG
>JADGHG010000142.1 GCA_019689585.1 Clostridia bacterium | reverse complement strand
CGGAGTCGGTCGTGGTGTGGCGGCATATGCTGAAGAACGCCCTCATCCCGCTCATCACGCTGCTCGGGCTCAGCCTGCCCGACCTCTTCGGCGGGGCCTTCATCGTGGAGAACCTCTTCGCGATCCCCGGCATCGGGCGGCTGTCGGTCGAGTCGGTCTTCCGGCGGGACTACACGGTCGTGATGGGCGTGAACATGATCGCGGCCACGCTCGTCGTCCTCGGCAATCTCATCGCCGACATCCTGTACGCCGTCGTCGACCCGAGGGTGAAGTACTCGTGACGGCGCTCCATTTGCCGTCGAAGCCGGAGAGCTACGCCGAGGCCGTGTGGCGCCGGTTCCGCCGGCACAAGCTCGCCGTCGTGGGGCTCGTCGTGCTCGCCGTCCTCTACGCCTCGGCCGTCTTCGCGCCCTGGATCGCCCCCTACGACCCGGACGAGCCCGACCTCGCCCACGCGCTCGCGCCGCCGAGCGCGGCGCACATCATGGGCACCGACAACTACGGCCGCGACGAGTTCTCGCGCGCCCTCTTCGGCGGCCGCATCTCGCTCTCGGTGGGGCTCGTGGCCGTCGGCATCGCGCTCACGATCGGGGTGCTGATCGGCGCCGTCGCCGGCTACTACGGCGGGCTCGTCGACAACCTCCTCATGCGCCTCGTCGACGTCGTGATCAGCTTCCCGGTGCTCTTCCTCCTCGTGACGGTCGTCGCCGTCATCGGCCCGAGCATCTTCAACATCATGGTCGTGATCGGGCTCACCGGCTGGACGGGCGTCGCGCGCCTCGTGCGCGGCCAGTTCCTCTCGCTCCGGCGCCAGGACTTCGTCGAGGGGGCGCGGGCGCTCGGCGCCGGGGACGCGCGGCTCATCTTCGGCCACATTCTCCCGAACGCGCTTGCGGCCGTCATCGTCGCCGGCACCCTCGGGGTCGGCGGCGCGATCCTGACGGAGTCGGCCCTCAGCTACCTGGGGCTCGGCGTGCAGCCGCCGACGCCGAGCTGGGGGAACATGCTCTACGACGGCCAGGGCTACATCCGGCAGGCGTGGTGGATGACCGTCTTCCCCGGCTTCTTCATCTTCCTCACGCTCGTCTCGATCAACCTCGTGGGCGACGCCCTGCGCGACGCCCTCGACCCGCACCAGGACCGCGCCTAGTCAGCCGACCGGCTGGGCGAGGAACGACTCCTCGAGCCAGCGCGTGCTGTAGCGGCCGGCCACGAAGTCGGGGTCGGCGACGAGGCGGCGGAAGAGCGGGATCGTCGTCTTCACCCCTTCGACCTCGCACTCGGCCAGGGCCCGCCGCGCGCGCATGAGCGCCTCCTCCCGGTCCGCCCCCCAGACGACGAGCTTCGCGATGAGCGAGTCGTAGTACGGCTGCACGAATCCGCCCTCGACGAGCCCTTCGTCCACCCGCACGCCCGGGCCGAGCGGCCAGCGGAGCCGCGTCACCTGGCCGGGCGAAGGCAGGAAGCGGTTCTCGGGGTCCTCAGCGTTGATGCGGAACTCGATCGCGGCGCCGCGCACGGCGAGGTCCTCCTGCGTGAACGAGAGCGCCTGGCCGGCCGCGACGCGGATCTGCTCCTTGACGATGTCGACGCCGAGGATGGCCTCCGTCACCGGGTGCTCGACCTGGATGCGCGTGTTCATCTCGATGAAGTAGAACGACTGCGACTCGGGGTCGAGGAGGAACTCGACCGTGCCGGCCCCCGTGTACCCGACGGCTTCCGCGGCCAAGACGGCCGCCTCGGACATGCGCGCCCGCATCTCCGGGGCGAGGACGGGGCAGGGGGACTCCTCGAGGATCTTCTGCCTCCGCCGCTGGATCGAGGAGTCGCGCTCGTAGAGCGAGAGCGTGTGGCCGTGCCGGTCGGCCAGGACCTGGATCTCGACGTGACGGGGGTTCGGCAGGAACTTCTCGATGTAGAGCTCCCCGGTGCCGAAGGCGGAGCGGGCCTCGCGCTCGGCGCCTTCGAGCGCCCGGCGGAGCTCCTCGGCCGAGCCGACGACGCGGATGCCGCGTCCGCCGCCGCCGCCCGCCGCCTTGACGAGCACCGGGTAGCCGATCTCGCGCGCGACCGCCTCGGCCTCCTCGAAGCCGGAGACGGTGCCTTCGCTCCCCGGGATGACGGGCACGCCCGAGGACCGCATCAGCTCGCGCGCCTTGGCCTTGTCGCCCATCTTCTCGATGGCGTCGGGGTCGGGGCCGACGAAGTCGATGCCCCAGGTGCGGCAGACGGCGGCGAAATGGGGGTTCTCGGAGAGGAACCCGTAGCCCGGGTGGATCGCCTCGACCTCGGCGCGGCTCGCGACGTCGATGATGGCCGCCACGTCGAGGTAGCTCTCCTTTGCGGGCGGGGGCCCGACCGGGTAGGCCTCGTCGGCGTACTGCACGTGCAGCGCCTCGCGGTCGGCCTCGGAGTAGATGGCGACCGTGCGGATGCCGAGCTCGCGGCAGGCGCGCATCACGCGCACGGCGATCTCGCCGCGGTTCGCGACCAGGATCTTGCGGTACACGGGCTCCGTCCCCCCTCTGGTACTGTGGGGTCGATGAAGGCGCTAGCGCCATTCTATCGCCTGCCCGACCCCCGGGGCGCGCGGCCCGGCGCGGGGGGCGGCGGGCCCGGCGCGGCCGGGACCCCGGCCGTCGAGGCGGCGTACTGGGAGCGGGCGCCCGGGGGATCGGTGCGCTGCCTCCTCTGCCCGAAGCGCTGCCTCGTCCGCCCGGGGGCGGTCGGCGACTGCGCCGTGCGCGGGAACGAGGGCGGCCGGCTCTGGGCCCTGGGCTACGGGCGGCTTGCCGCGCGGGCGGTCGAACCGGTGGAGAAGAAGCCCTTCTTCCACTACCTCCCCGGGAGCCTCACCGTCTCCGTAGGCACCTTCGGCTGCAACATGCACTGCGACTACTGCCAGAACTGGACCATCTCGCAGCGGGGGCCCCAGGGCGAGGCCTTCACCGCGCCGGAGGAGGTCGTGGCCTGGGCCGTCCGGGCGCGCTCGGCGGACGGGCGCGTGGCCTCGCTCTCGTTCACCTACACCGAGCCGACCGTCTCCTTCGAGTACCTGCGCGACGTGGCGCGGCTTGCGCGCCGCGAGGGCTTCCGGGTGCTCCTCAAGACGAACGGCTTCCTCTCGCCCGAGCCCTGGGAGGAGCTCCTCGCCTTCACCGACGCCCTGAACGTCGACCTGAAGGGCGAAGACGACGGGTACTACGCGCGCGTTTTGGGCGGGCGGCTCGGGCCCGTCCGGGACGCC
>JADGHG010000141.1 GCA_019689585.1 Clostridia bacterium | reverse complement strand
TCGGCGCCGGCATCGCGAGCGCATGCGGCCTCGCCGTCGCCAATCTGCTGGGCGTGCGCCAGGTGCGCCGGCTCCTCGCGGCGACGCCCTTCGACGCACGCACGGCCTTGCTTCTCGGCTGCGCCGGCCTCTCCTTCGCGGCAGGTTGGGCGGTGAGGTGGGCGTTGGGCGAGGCGCCGTGGCCCGAGAGGCTTCTCGCGGTCGCCGCCGCCGTTTTCTCCGTGTACGCTCCGCCCGCACTGGCATTCGGCCTGACGTCGGAAGATCGACGCCTCCTCCGGGTGGCCCTGGGGCGCGGGCGTGGGCGCGGCGCTGCCGGCGCGTAGTCTCGTCGTCGGGAGCGGATCCGGCGCAGGGAGGCGCCCCCGGGGCGCGAATCCCGCGGGGGAGGGAGCGCGAGACCGGACGATGGGAAGCGATACCGCGGCAACCGGAGGCGCTCGGGCCGAAGAGAGCCTCCTCCTCACCCCGGGGCCGACGCCGGTGCCGGATGAGGTGCGCGAGGCCCTCGCCCGGCCGATGCTGAACCACCGCGGACCGGAGTTCGCGTCCGTGTACCGGCGCGTGCTCGAGGGCCTCCGGGAGCCGCTCGGGGTCGGGGCCGAGGGCGCCGTCGTCGTCTTCCCCGGCTCGGGGACAGGCGGATTCGAGGCGGCCGTCGTCAACCTCTTCTCGCCCGGGGAGCGGGTGCTCGTCCTCGTGATGGGCTTTTTCGGCGAGCGGTTCGCGGCCTGCGCGAAAGACCTCGGCCTTCAGGTCGAGACGATCGAGGTGGCGTGGGGCGAAGCGGTTTCCCCCGAGGCGGTGGCCGAGCGCCTCCTCGCCGACGTCGAGCGGCCCGAGTCCGAGCGCATCCGGGGGGTGCTGGTCACGCACAACGAGACGTCGACGGGCGCCGCCCTCGACCTGGCCGGCGTCGCCGCCGCCATGGCAAGGGTGAAGGGGCACGGAGCTCTCCTCGTCGCCGACTCCGTGAGCGGCGCGGGCGGGATGCCGGTCCGCATGGCCGACTGGGGCGTCGACGCGGTCCTCACCGCGTCCCAGAAGGCCTTCATGGTGCCGCCCGGCCTCTCGATCCTGGCCCTCGGCCCGCGCGCGAAGGCGGCGGCCTCGCGCTCGCGCATGCCGCGCCACTACTGGGACGTGCGACCGTACCTCGAGGGATGGGAGCGCGCCATAACGCCGTATACGCCTGCCGTGTCGCTCTTCTTCGCCCTGGAGGCCGCGCTCGCGCGACTTGCCCGTGAGGGATGGGAGAACGTCTTCGCCCGCCACCTCCGCCTGGCCGCCGGCGTGCGCGCCGCCGGGCGGGCGCTCGGCCTTCCTCCCCTGGCGTCCGACGAGGTCGCCTCGCCGACCGTGACCGCCCTCCGTCTGCCCGAAGGGCTCGACGGCGCCCGGCTGCGGGCGGAGCTTGCGGAGCGCGAGGGCGTCGTCGTCGCGGACGGCCTCGGGCCCCTCGCCGGGCGCGTCATCCGCGTCTCGCACATGGGGGCCGTCGGGGAAGCCGAGCTCGAGCGGGGCATCCGCGCGCTCGCGCGGACCCTCGTGCGGCTCGGGCTCCCGGCCGACGAGGCCGCGGCCGTGCGCGCCGCCCGGGCCGCCTGGGCCCGATGACGGCGGAACGCGTCGGCGCCGACGCCGCGAGCGCGCCCGGGGCCGGGTCGGGGCCTGGCGACGCGCCGGGACGCTCGTGGGACGTCGTCGTCGTCGGCCTCGGGATCATGGGCGCGGCGGCCCTCTGGGCCCTGGCCCGGCGCGGCGTCGCGGTCCTCGGCCTCGAGCGGTTCTCGCCCGGCCACGACCGCGGCTCGTCACATGGCGAATCCCGCATCATCCGCACGGCCTACTTCGAGGGCCCCGTCTACGTGCCCCTCGCCCAGCGCGCGTTCGAACTCTGGGAGGAGCTTGAGAGGCGGGCGGGCCGGCGGCTTCTCGTGCCGACCGGAGCGCTCATGATCGGCGCGCCCGATTCGCCCGTCGTGGCCGGGACGCTCGCGAGCGCCGAGGCCTGGCGGCTCCCGCACGAGGTGCTGGATGCCGCCGCCCTCCGCCGCCGCTTCCCGGCCCTCTCCCCTCCGGCGGACGCCGTCGGCGTGTTCGAGACCCGCGCGGGCGCGCTCGACCCGGAGGCTTCGCTGGCCGCGCTCCTCCACGACGCGCAGGCGCACGGGGCGGAATGGCGGGGCGGGCTCCGCGTGCGCGGGTGGGAGGAGGCGGATGGCGGGCGCCTCCGGATCTGGGCCGAGCCCGCGCCCGAGGCCGGGCCGGCCGGGTCGGCGGCGGGGCCGACCGGGTCGGCTCCCGAGGGGCGGGAGCCCCTCGCGGTCCTTGCGCGACGCGTCGTCCTGTGCGCGGGACCGTGGACGGCCGAGCTCCTCCCCGGTCGCTTCCCGCTCTGGGTCGAGCGCCAGGTGATGCACTGGTTCGATGTGGCCGGAGTCGGCGACGAATTCGGGCCGGGGCGCCTGCCCGTCTTCATCTGGCAGCGGCGTGACGGCGAGCAGTTCTACGGCTTGCCCGCGCTCGAGGGAGGGCTCGTGAAGTTCTGCCGGCACCACGGGGGCGAGGCGACGACGCCCGACGCGGTCGAGCGGGCTGTGCGCCCCGCGGATATAGAGGCCGTGGAGGCGGCGCGCCGCGAGCTCCTGCCCGGGCTTGCGCCCGGACCCGTCCGCTCGAAGACGTGCCTCTACACGAACACGCCCGACGAGCACTTCTGCATCGGGCCGCTTCCGGAGGAGCCGCGGGTCGTCCTGGCCTGCGGCTTTTCGGGCCACGGATTCAAGTTCGCGCCCGTCGTGGGAGAGATCTTGGCCGACTTCGCGCTCGAAGGGCGGACCGAGTATCCGGCCGACCGGTTCGCGCCGGCGCGGTTCGGCGCCTGAGGCGGCTTGACGCCCTGGCCCAGCAGCGCGCGGGGCGGGGTTCTCGGCGCCTCCGGCGGCCGCCCACTTCGCCGCCCGCCGATCCGAAAGCTGTAAAATCCTTCGGGGAGCGAGGCCCGTGGCGTTCACCGTGGAGGACTTCCGCGACCTCTTGCGCCTTCTGGAGCAGCACTCCGAGTGGAAGGCCGAGCTGCGGCGGGCCCTCCTCGTCGACGACGTGCTCGAGCTTCCTCGCCTCGTTCGCGAGACGGCCGAGATTCAGAAGCGCACCGAGGCCCGGCTCGAGGCGCTCGCCGCGCGCCTCGAGGAGCTTGCCGAGGCCGGAAAGCGCACCGACGCCCGCCTCGAAGCCCTCACCGC
>JADGHG010000140.1 GCA_019689585.1 Clostridia bacterium | reverse complement strand
CCACCACCTCGGGCGGGGCGAGGAGCTGGGCGCGCTTGGCCTGCCGGTCGAAGTTGCGCGAGAGGTTCGGCGCGACGAGCGAGATGCGCGCGTCGGCCGTCGTCCCCGTCACCTCGCCGCCGAGCCGTGAGAGCACCGGGACCTCGAAGAAGAGCTCCTTGCCGCGCCCCGCCACATCGAGCAAGAGGCCGTGGTCCGGGAGGTCGAGGCCGAGGGCGCGCAAGCCGCGCACGGCTTGGGCGGCGAGGCGCCGGTTGGCCCAGTAGTCGGAGCGGAGCGCCTCGCCGAGGAGGTCGCGCACGCCGGCCGCGAGCCGGCCGCCCTCGAGCTCCGCCTCGGTCGCCGTCGCCACGCGCCGGTAGATCGGCCGGCCGGGCGCGCCGAGGCGCGTCATGAGGTCGCGCGTCGAGGCCGCGGGTGCGGCGCGCAGCCGTGCGACCGCCTGCTCGTCGGTGAGGCCGAAGAGCTCCTCCTCCCGGAGCCCCGCCGCCACGGCGTCGGCGATGGCCCGCTGCAGCATGGCCTGCGCGGCGCGCACCGTGTGGTGCCAGTAGACTTCGCGGTACATGAGGTACGAGGCGAAGATGACCGTCTCGACGGCGGAGACGCCCTTCGCCGTCACGGCGAGCCGCTCGCCGTCGGGCGTGAAGTCGAGCGACTCGAGCAGCCGCTCCTCGTCGATCACTCGGCCATAGGGCACGCCGACGTGGTTCGAGTCGCGCTTCAGGTAGTCGAGCCGGTCGGGGTTGAGCGGCCCGGCGAGGAGCTCGCCGAGGCGCCGCCCGGCGGCGTCGGCGGGCGGATGACCCTCGTCGATCACGGCCGCCACGCGCTCGGGGGCGAGCCCCCAGTCGCGCCTTAGGACGCGCACGAGGTCCGGGTCGCCGCAGATCACCTCGGCCGCCCGCTCGTCGTGACGCCGGATCGTCACCCGCCCCTCGGGGTCGGGGGGCAGGTCCTCGAGCGTGTGCGAGAACGGGTAATGGCCGATGTCGTGCAGGAGCGCCGCGCAGAGGAAGGTGCGGCAGGCCTCCTCGTCGAGCAAGGTCCGTCCGCGCCGCTGGATGAGGTGCAAAAGGAGCACGCGCGCCTCTTCGTAGGTGCCGAGCGAGTGCTCGAAGCGCGTGTGCGTCGCGCCGGGGTAGACGAGGTAGGCGAGGCCGAGCTGCCGGATGCCGCGCAGCCTCTGGACGGCCTGGGTGTCGATGAGCGCGCGCAGGCGCGGCGTGGTGCCGACGTTCCCCGTGAGCGGAAGGCGCACGGGCGGGAGGCCCGCCCCCGCGCCGCCGAGCTCGGGGAGCGCGAGGAGGAGGTCCCTCAGGCCGGCTGCGGCGGGCGTGGCCATGTCAGGGCGAGGCACCGCCGCCCGCGCCCGCCGCGGCGCCCTCGGGAAGCCGGCCGGTCACGAGGTAGGTGAAGGCCACGGCGAGCCCGGCGTCGCCCTGCGTGACGCGCGCGAGGTAGTCGCCCACGGCCTCGTCGAGCGCCTGGCGCACGGCCGCCGACGTGCCGTAGTCGCGGGCGAGGCCGCGGTCGGCCTCGAAGCGGACGAGCGCCGCGAGCGTCCCGGGGCCGAAGAAGCCGGCGCCGTCGTCGACCGGGTAGCCGAGGAGCGCGAGCCGGTCCTGGAGCGCCCGCACCGAAGGGCCGGAGTCGCCGCGCACGGCGAAGGCGGCCTGGCCTTCGCCCCAGGGCGCGAGGCCGTCGGTCGGCTGGGGCGCCGGGCCGAGCGGCACGTCGGGCGCGAGCCCCACGTGGTCGATGGCGCGCCCTTTGGGCGTGTAGTAGTGCGCGGCCGTGAGCTTCAGCATGCCGCCGTCGCGGAGCGGGATGAGCGACTGGACCGAGCCCTTGCCGTACGTGCGCTGGCCGACGAGAAGGGCGCCCGAGTCCTGGAGCGCCCCGGCCACGATCTCGGCGGCGCTGGCCGTGAGGCCGTCGACCAGCACGGCGATGCGCGCGGGGAGCGGCGGCTCGGGCGAGGCCGGGTAGTCGACCTCCGCCCCGCCCGCGTCGACGATGCGCACGACCGGCCCCTCCGGCACGAGCGCCCCCGCCACCGAGACGGCATCATCCACGTACCCGCCCGGGTTCGCGCGGAGGTCGAGAACGAGCGCGACGAGGCCCCGCGCCCCGGCCTCGGCGCGGAGATGCGCGAGCGAGTTCCGGAACTGCTCGCCCGTGTTGGCGTTGAACTGGTCGATGCGCATGTACCCGACGCCCGGCGCGAGCACGCGCGCCGTAACCGACGGCAGCTCGACCGGGCCGCGCGTGACGACGACCTGCGTCGGCGCCGCCGCATCGCCCGAGCCCCGGTGGAGGGTGAGCGTGACGCGCGTGCCGGATTGGCCTTTGAGAAGCGAGGCGACGACGTCGATCGGCACGCCGGAGAGCGGCACGCCGTCGACGGCCAGGATGACGTCGCCCGCTTCGACGCCCGCCGCCTCGGCCGGCCCTCCCGGCAGCACTTCGACGACGAGCGCGCCCGTCCCGTCCTCCGCCGCCTGGATGACGACGCCGACGCCGACGTACGTGCCGCTCAGCGTGTCGGTGAAGCTCGCCGACTCCGAGGGGGTGAAGTAGCTCGAGTGCGGATCGCCGAGGGCCTCGACCATGCCGCGCAGGGCGCCCTCGACGACGGCCTCGCTGGAGAACGGTCCCGCGTAGTCGTGGACGATGTACTGGTAGACCTGGAGGACGGGGGCGAGCTCGCTCCGCTCGGCCGGCGAGAGGGCCGACCAGTCGCCCTCGCCGACGGCCCGCACGCCGGAACCGCCTGCGAGCGCGATCGCGCTCAAAAGAACGAGCAGCAGGGCGAGGAGGCTCGCTCGCCAAGGCCCGAACCCGCACCATCGCCCGGCCCACCGAATGCGCGTACGCGCCCTCCTCTGCGCCGCCTTGCTTTCCGTGAGGCGGCGCGACAATCCTGCTCTATTGGACCGGACGGGCTCATACGTTTTGGCGTCGGACGCCACGTCCGGGAACGGGAGCCGCAGGGCGGCGTCTAAATGGATGAAACCGCGAGGCAGACGCCCTGCGGCCCGCCGTCCTCCGAGAAAGGTCGGTCTCGAGTGCCGAAGTCGCGCGTCGCCCGGCGGATCCTCTCGGCCGCGTCGCTCCTCGTCGTCCTCGCGCTCGCGCTGGCGGCCCCGAGCCCTGGGAACGGGCCGCGCTCCGACGGCCGCACGCCGGCGGTCGAGGCCTCGGCCGGCAGGCCCCCGGCGGCCGAGGCGGACGCCGGGCTCGAGGCCGGGCATGGGCCGGCACCGGGTGTGGCC
>JADGHG010000026.1 GCA_019689585.1 Clostridia bacterium | reverse complement strand
GCATTCTGGTGAACGTGTCGCGCTATGCCAGGCACGCGTGAGGGGGCGGAGGCGGCGGCTTCCCGGGGCCGGGCGGCGCGCGTGATCGTGACGGGCGGGGGGACGGGCGGCCACGTCTACCCGGCGCTCGCCGTCGTCGAGCGGCTGCGCGCGCTGCGCCCGGAGGCGGAGGTGCTCTACCTCGGCACGCCCAGAAGCCTCGAGGAGGAGCTCGCCCAGAGGGCGGGGCTCGCCTTCGCGCCGGTCGCCTCGGCGGGCTTCGTCGGCAAAGGCCCGGTGGACAGGCTCCGGGCGCTGGCCGCGGCCGGGGCCGGGATCGCCGAAGCCTTCCGCCACATCCGACGCTTTCGACCGACGGCCGCCTTCGGCACGGGTGGCTACGCCTCGGGCCCCGTCGTGCTGGCGGCGGCCCTATCCCGCGTCCCGACCGTCCTCCACGAGCAGAACGTCTTCCCGGGCTTCACGAACCGGCGCCTCTCGCCGCTTGTCGCGATGATCGCCCTGCCGCACGAGGAGACGGCCCGCTACCTCCCGCGGCGCGCGCGCGCCGTCGTCACGGGGAACCCGGTCCGGCCCGACTTCTTCCGCACGGACCGCGAGGCGGCCCGAGGCGCGCTCGGCCTCGCGCCCGAGGAGCGGCTCGTCCTCTTCGTCATGGGGAGCCGTGGCTCGGCGAGCGTCAACCGCCGGATCGCCGGGGCGCTGCCGCGGCTTCTCCGCCTTCCGGGGATCCGCCTCCATTGGGTCACCGGCCGCCTGCACCATGAGGAGGCGCGGCGGCTCGCCCAAGAGGCGCTTCGGGGGATAGAGCCGGAAATGCAGGAAAAGCTAGTCATGGAACCGTATGCGGACGCCATGGCGACGCGGCTTGCCGCCGCCGACCTCGTCGTCTGCCGAGGCGGCGCCATCACGATGGCCGAGGTGTGCGCCGTGGGCCGCGCTGCGCTCGTCGTGCCCTCGCCCCACCTCGTCGGCCAGAGGCAGGACCTGAACGCCGAGCCGCTCCGGCGGGCCGGTGCCGCCCGCATCATCCCGGAGGCGGAGCTCACGCCGGAGCGGCTCGCGAGCGAGGTGAGCGCGCTCGTAGGCGACCCCGGAGAGCTCGAGGCCATGGGCGAGCGCGCGCGCCGGCTGGCGCGGCCGCACGCGGCCGACGACCTGGCCGAGGCCGTCCTGGCTCTTTCGGACGGCCGCCGTCCCGCCATCGGGGGCGGGGCATAACATGTCTCGATCGGAGGGGCGCCGGGGCTTGCAGGCGGACGCCGGGCGCAGGTGGCACTTCGTCGGCATGGGCGGAGCCGGCATGAGCGCCCTGGCCTCGATCCTCCTCGCCATGGGCGAGCGCGTCTCGGGCTGCGACCGGAAGGACGGCGAGGCGCTCGCGCGCCTGCGTCAGCAAGGGGCCGAGGTGTTCCTCGGCCACGACCCGGCCCACCTGGCCGAGCGGCCGATCGTCGTCGTCTCCTCGGCCATCCGCCAGGACGAGCCCGAGCTTCTGGCCGCCCGCGCGATGGGCCTCACCGTCCGGCCGAGGGGGGAGCTCCTGGCCTCGCTCTTCGACGGCCGCCGAGGCGTGGCCGTGTGCGGGACGCACGGGAAGTCGACGACGACGGGCATGATCGCGACGGCGCTGCGCGCGGCCGGCCACGACCCCACGGTGGTGCTCGGCGCCGACCTGCCCGAGCTCCCCGGAAACGGCCGGCTCGGCCGCGATCCCCTGATCGTGGCCGAGGCCGACGAGAGCGACGGGTCCTTCACGCACATCCGGCCGACGGTCGCCGTCGTCACGAACGTCGACGACGACCACCTCGACCACTACGGCTCCATGGTCGAGCTCGTGCGCGCCTTCGACCGCTTCGCCGGGAACGCCTCGCCCGAGGGCGGGGCCGTCCTCTGCGCCGACGACCCGCGCGCGGCCGGGCTCGCCCCCGGGCGGCGGCGGCTCACCTACGGCGTCGAGGCGGCGGCCGACCTCGTCGCGCGCGAGGTCGCGCTCGAACCCTGGGGTTCGGAGTTCGTGGCCGTCCTCTCCGGCCGGCGGCTCGGGCGCGTCCGCCTTCGCGTGCCGGGCCTGCACAACGTGGCGAACGCCCTCGGGGCGCTCGGCGCCGGGCTTCTCCTCGGCGAGCGGCCGGACGTGTTCATGGAAGGGCTCTCGCGCTTCCCCGGCGTCGCGCGCCGCTTCCAGGTGCTCGGCCGCGTGGGCGGGGTGACGGTCATCGACGACTACGCGCACCACCCGACCGAGGTGGCCGCGACGCTGAAGGCGGCGCGGGCGGTGACGCCCGGCCGGCTCGTCGTCCTCTTCCAGCCGCACCGCTTCACCCGCACGAAGAACCTCGCGCGCGACTTCGGCCCGGCCCTCGCGCTCGCCGACCTCGTCTACCTCGTCCCGATCTACTCAGCCGGCGAGGACCCCCTGCCGGGCGTCGACGCGCGCCTCATCCTGGAGGCGGTCGACGCCGCTGGCCGCCGCGCGCGGCTTCTCGGCGACCGGCGCGAGCTCGTCGCAGAGGTGGCCGAGCTCGTCCGGCCGGGGGATGTGGTGATGGTGATGGGCGCGGGCGACATCCGCCGCGACGGGGAGACGCTCGTCTCGCTCCTTTCGGCCCGCGCCCCGGCGGGCGCCTCGTGAGCGCGGCGGGCGGCGGCGAGCCGGAGGCCTGGGCCGCCTGGGCCGCCCGGCTCGGCCCGCGGCTTGCCGGGCGCGTGACGGCGCGGGAGCCGCTCTCCCGCCACACGACGCTCAAAGTCGGCGGGCCGGCCGGCCTCTACGTCGTCCCGGCCGACCTCGAGGACCTGCGCCGGGCCGTGGCCTGGCTCGAGGAGGCGGGGCTCGCCTGGCGCGTGATCGGCTTGGGCAGCAACCTCCTCGTCCCCGACGAAGGCTTCGCCGGCGCGGTGCTCACCCTCCAGCGGGCGGCGAACTGGATCGAGTTCCAGGGGACGCGCGTCCGCGTGGGGGCCGGCTTCCCGCTCGCCCGGCTCGTCCAGGAGACGGCGAAGCGCGGGCTCGCCGGCACCGTCGGGCTCGCCGGCATCCCGGGGAGCGTGGGCGGCGCCCTCGCCATGAACGCCGGCACGCCGCGCGGCGAGATGAAGGACGTCCTCGAGTCCTGCCTCTACCTCACGCCCGACGGACGGCTCGTCGAGGCGGGCCCGGACGAGCTCGGCTTCGCATACCGGCGCACGGCCTTCCTCGACCCGGGGCGGCGCTGGATCGCCGTCGCGGCCGTCCTGCGGCTCTCACCGGCGCCGGCCGAGTCGCTCCGCGCCGAGCTGCGGGAGTACCTCGCGCACCGGAACGCCACGCAGCCCGTCGAGCTCCCCAACACGGGGAGCGTCTTCACCAACCCGCCCGGCCGCCACGCCGGCCGGCTCATCGAGGAGGCGGGGCTCAAGGGCGAGCGGCTCGGCGACGCCCAGATCTCGCCGAAGCACGCGAACTTCATCGTGAACCTCGGCCAGGCCCGCATGGCCGAAGTCGTGGCCCTCATGCGGCGCGCCCGCGAGCGCGTGCGCGAGACGGCGGGGATCGTGCTCGAGCCCGAAGTGCGCTGGCTGTGCGGCCAGGAGGAGCTCCGTCGCCTCCTCGACGGCCCCGCCCCTCACCCGGCCTCCCGGGCGCCCGGGGCGGGCGAGGGGTCCCGCGCGGTGTAGACTTCCTCGGGAGGTCTCGCGCCGATCGACCCGGCCGTCAAGGAACCGTTCATCCGCGATCTCTTCAACCGCATCGCGCCGCATTACGACGCGATGAACATCGTCATGACGGCCGGCGCCTTCCGCTACTGGCAGCGCCGGTTCCGACGCGCGCTCGCCCTTTCGGGCCGCGAGCGCGTCCTCGACGTCGGCACGGGCACGGCCGACCTGTGCCTCTTGCTCGCGCCCGACCTCTCGCGCGGCGGCCGCATCGTCGGCATCGACCTGGCGGAGGCGATGCTCGCCGTGGGCCGCGCCAAGGTCGCCCGCTCGCCCTACGCCGACCGCATCGAGCTCGTCCTGGGGAACGCCCTCCACCTCCCCTTCCCCGACGCCTCGTTCGACGTGGTCGTCTCGGCCTTCGCGCTCCGCAACTTCGCCGACCTCGACCGGGCGCTCCGCGAAATGCGGCGCGTGCTGACGCCCGCGGGCCGGCTCCTCACGCTCGAGCTGACGAGGCCACCCTCGCCCTGGGTGCGCGGGCCGTACTTCTTCTACTTCCGCCGGATCTTGCCGCTTCTCGGCTTCTGGGCCCGGCGGCGCGAGGGGGAGCCGCGGGAGGCGTTCCCCTACGCGCCCTACGCCTGGCTCCCCGCCTCGCTCGAGGGCTTCCCCGACGCCCCGGCTCTCGCCGAACGGCTCCGCCGCGCCGGGTTCGAGCGGCCCGGCTGGCTCTATCTCACGGGCGGCATTGTGGCGATCCACTCGGCCGAGGCCGGCGGCCGGCCGGCGGCCTCGTAGGGGGATGGTCGCCTTCGGCGAGTCAGAGAAGGCGTGGCGCTTTCTCGAGGTCGGCGCGGGCGGGGGGAAGGAGCTTCTCCCGCTCAGCCCCGTCCTCCCGGAGGTCGTCGCGACGACGGCGGCCCTCTCCGGCGAGCCGGTCGTGCTCCTTCGCCGCCAGGCGCCCTACCTGCTCCTCGGCCCCCGCGACCGGCGCCTTCCCGGGTTTCGGGCGGGCCTTCGCGCCGTCGCGGGGAGGGCCCCGGTCTACCTCCGCATCGGCGGGGGAAGCGCCGTCTACCTCGACGGCGGCTCGCTCAGCTTCGCCGTCGCGCGGCCCTGCCGCGATCTCTCGACGACCGAGCGCAACTTCCGCGAGCTCACGGTCGGGGTCCTGCGAGGGCTCGAGCGGCTCGGGCTCGCGCCGAGGCTCGGGCGGGCGCCCGGCTCGTACTGCGAGGGCCCCTCGGACATCGTGGTCGGCGAGCCGCCGCGCAAGGTGGCGGGGGTGGCCCAGGCCATCCGGCGGGGGTTCGCCCTCGTCTCGGGCATGGTGCTGGTCGACCAGGACCCGCATGTCGCGACCGCCTTCGTGCAGTCGTTCTACGACGCGGCCGGCGCCGGGCTCCGCCTGCGGCCGGAGGCCGTCACCTCGCTGGCGCGCGAGCTCGGCCGCGAGGTGACGCTCGATGAGGCCGCCCGCGCGCTGCGCGCCGGCTTCGCCGAGGCGTGGCGGCTTCGGGAGGACCGCATCCGGCCGGAGGAGGTCGAACGCGCCCGGGAGCTCCTGCGCTTGCGCCGGCTGGCATGAGGGACGAGCCGGGAGGGCGCCGCCTGCCCGCGCCCCGGCGGAGGCCGGGCGCTATGCTAGAGTGGATGCGATCCCCCGTGAGGAGGCGGTGCGCGTGATCTCGCCGCCCTTCGGATCCGGCCGGGACCCGGCGGAGGGAACCGCCCCGGGGCCGGCCGTCGCCGAACGCGAGCCCACGACGCTCTCGGGCATCCCCGTCCAGCTCGTCTACACGGCGGAGGACGTCTCCGAGCTCGATCCCCGGCGCGACCTCGGCACCCCCGGCTCGTACCCCTTCACGCGCGGCATCCACGCCACCATGTACCGCGGCCGGCTCTGGACGATGCGCCAGTTCGCCGGCTTCGGCACGGCCGAGGAGACGAACGAGCGTTTCCGCTACCTCTTGGCCGAAGGCCAGACGGGGCTCTCCTGCGCGTTCGACTTCCCGACGCTCCTCGGCTACGACTCCGACGACCCGCGCGCCGAGGGCGAGGTCGGCCGCCTCGGCGTGGCCGTCGACACCCTCGCCGACATGGAGCGCCTCTTCGAGGGCATCCCCCTCGACCGCGTGAGCACGAGCTTCACGATCAACTCCTCGGCCGAGATCATCCTGGCGATGTACCTCGCCGTGGCCGAGAAGCAGGGCGTGCCGTGGGACAAGGTGCGCGGCACGGTCCAGAACGACATCCTGAAGGAGTACACGGCCCAGAAGACCTACATCTTCCCGCCGCGGCCGAGCCTCCGCATCATCACGGACATGTTCGCCTTCTGCGCCGAGCACGTGCCCAACTTCAACACGATCAGCATCTCCGGCTACCACATCCGCGAGGCCGGGGCCACGGCCGTCCAGGAGCTGGCCTTCACCCTGGCGGACGGCTTCACCTACGTCGAGGAGGGGATGCGGGCCGGGCTCCCGGTCGACCGCTTCGCGCCGCGACTCTCGTTCTTCTTCGACGTCCACAACGACTTCTTCGAGGAGATCGCGAAGTTCCGGGCGGCGCGGCGCATCTGGGCCCGCGTGTTGAAGGAGCGGTACGGCGCGAAGGATCCGCGCTCGCTGCGCCTGCGCTTCCACGCCCAAACGGCCGGGGTGACGCTTACGGCCCAGCAGCCCGAGAACAACGTGGTGCGCGTGGCGCTACAGGCGCTCGCCGCCGTCTTAGGCGGCTGCCAGAGCCTGCACACGAACTCGATGGACGAGGCTCTGGCGCTCCCGACCGAGACGGCCGTGCGCACGGCCCTCCGCACGCAGCAGATCATCGCCTACGAGACGGGCGTGACCCGGACGGTCGACCCGCTCGGCGGCAGCTACTACGTCGAGTGGCTCACGTCCGAGATGGAGCGGCGGGCCGAGGACTACTTCCGCCGCATCGACGAGCAGGGCGGCGTGATCGCCGCCATCGAGAACGGGTTCGTGCAGCGCGAGATCGCCGACGCCGCCTACCGATACCAGCTGGCGCTCGCCTCGGGCGAGGAGAAGGTCGTCGGCGTCAACGTCTTCCGGGACGATGAGCCGGCCGGCGTGCCGATCCTGCGCATCGACCCGGAGGTCGAGTCGCGCCAGATCGCCCGGCTTCGCGAGGTGAAGCGCACGCGCGAGAACCGGCGCGTGCGGCAGGCGCTCGCCGAGCTCGAGCGGGCCGCCCGCTCGGGCGCGAACCTCATGCCGCCCGTGCTCGAGTGCGTGCGCGCCTACTGCACCATCCAGGAGATGGACGACGTGCTGCGCGACGTCTTCGGGGTCTACGAGGAGGACGTCTCGATCTGATGGACGCGAAGGCCGAGGACGCGCCGGCCATGGCCGGGGAGGCGCGGCCGATCCGCGTCGTCGTCGCGAAACCCGGGCTCGACAGCCACGACCGCGGGGCGAAGGTGCTGGCCCGGGCGCTGCGCGACGCCGGCATGGAAGTGATCTACACGGGCCTGCACCGCACGCCCGAGGAGATCGTGCGGGCGGCCGTGGACGAGGACGCGGACGTCGTCTGCCTCTCCCTCCTCTCGGGGGCCCACCCCGTGCTCGTGCCCAAGATCGTTCGGCTGCTGCGCGAGGCCGGCCTCACGGAGACGGTCGTGATGCTGGGCGGGACGATCCCCGACGACGACGTCCCCGCGATGCGGGCGGCCGGCGTGGCGGCCGTGTTCGGCCCGGGCTCGGACCTCTCCGAGATCGTGCGCGCCGTCCGCGAGCACGTGGCCCGCGCGCGCGCGGGTGCCGCGGGTGCCTGACGCCCTCGAACCCCGCGCCCAGGCGGCGCCGGCTCGCCCTGCCGGCGCGCGCCCGCCGGTCGAGGACTTCGCCCGCCGCCTCGTGGCCGGCGAGCGGTTCGCGCTCGCGCGCGCCATCACCTGGGTCGAAAGCGGCGACCGGGCGGGCGCCGAGCTCATGCGCCTCGTCTATCCCCACACCGGGCGCGCGTGGGTCGTCGGGCTCACCGGCGCGCCCGGCACCGGCAAGAGCACGCTCCTCGCAAAGCTGGCGGCCCGCTTCGCCGCCCTGGGCCGGTCGGTCGGCGTGGTCGCCGTCGACCCCTCGAGCCCGGTGACGGGCGGGGCGCTGCTCGGCGACCGCATCCGCTGGACGCCGCCCGAGACGGGCGACGTCTTCTTCCGAAGCCTCGCCAGCCGGGGGCGGCTCGGCGGGCTCTCGTCGGCCGCTTTCGACGCGGTGAGGCTCATGGACGCGGCCGGACGCGAGGTCGTCATCGTCGAGACGGTCGGGGCGGGCCAGGGCGAGGTCGACGTGGCGCGCCTCGCCCACACGACCGTCGTGGCGCTGGCGCCGGGGACGGGCGACGAGGTGCAGGCGGCCAAGGCCGGCATCATGGAGATCGGCGATCTCTTCGTCGTGACGAAGGCCGATCGGCCGGGGGCCGACGAGTGCGTCCGCGACGTCCGCCTCCAGCTCGGCCTCTCGCCCGAGGCGCGCGGCCGGCGCGAGGGGTTCGGGCGCGCCCAAGGCCCGGCGGGCGAGGAGCCGACCTGGTTCCCGCCCGTCGTCAAGGTCTCGGCGCGGACCGGGGAGGGCCTCGACCGGCTCGTGCGCCTCCTCGCAGAGCACCGAGCCTACCTCGAGGCCTCGGGTCGCTTCGGCCGCCGAGCCGCTCTGGACGACGTCCTGCGCATGGAGGACGAGTTCCGCCGGCTCGCCTTCGAGCGCGCCCGGCGGGCGGCCGAGCGCGCGGGTGCCTGGGCGGAAGCAGTCGAGAGGCTAGGGCGGCGCGAGATCGACCCGGCCACGGCGGCACGACTGGCCTGGTCGGGGACCGAGCCCTTCCCCCAGGCGGGGTCGGCCGCCGGGGTCGAGGGAGCGGACGGCCGGGCCGAGGGCCCGAAGTAACGTCGCTTCCGGGGGGGCGGACCAGTTGGACTTCGCGCTCGGACCTTCCGAGAAGGCCATCCAGGAGGCGGCGCGCGAGTTCGCCCGCCGCGAGCTCGTGTCCGGCGCGATGCGCCGCGACGAGGAAGCCTCGTTCCCGTGGCCCGAGCTGCGACGGCTCTGGGACGCGGGCTACCTCGGGTTCACGATCCCCGAGCGCTGGGGTGGAGCCGGGGCCGACTTGCTCGGCCACACGCTGGCGCTCGTCGAGATCGCGAAGGCCGACGCCGCCCTCGCCGTCCTCATGGAGGTCCACAACACGCTTCACGCGGCGGCCGTCCTGCGCTGGGGCGGCGAGGACCTCAAGGACGAGGTGCTGCCGCGCCTCGCCCGCGACCGGCTCGGGGCCTTCGCGCTCACCGAGCCGCAGGCCGGCTCGGACGCGGCCGCGATCGAGACGCGCGCCGTCCAGGAGGGCGACCTCTGGCGCCTCACGGGCCAGAAGGCCTTCATCACGGGGGCCGGGGAGGCCGACTACTACGTCGTCTTCGCCCAGACCGACCCTGCGCGCGGCCACCGCGGCATCACCGCGTTCGAGGTGCCCAAGGACGCGCCCGGTCTCTCCTTCGGCCCGCCCCAGGCCAAGATGGGGATCCGCGCGGCGCACACGGGGGCGATGTTCCTCGACGGGGTGCCCGTGCCCGACGCGTGGCGGCTCGGCGCGCCGGGCGAAGGGTTTCGCGTCGCGCTCGCGCTCCTCGACCAGGGCCGCGTCGGCATCGCGGCCCAGGCGCTCGGGATCGCCGAGGCGGCCCTCGAGAAGGCGGTCGAGTACGCGGGCCGGCGCGTCCAGTTCGGCCGGCCGATCGGCCACTTCCAGGGCATCCGCTGGCGGCTCGCGGACCTCGCCACAGAGGTCGAGGCGGCACGCTGGCTCGTCTACCGCGCGGCCTGGCTCCTCGGCCAGCCGGGCCGTCACACGGCGGACGTGTCGAAAGCGAAGCTATTCGCGTCGCAAGTGGCCGTGAAGGCCGCCCTCGAAGCCATCCAGATCCACGGCGGCTACGGCTACATGCGCGAGTACGGCGTGGAGCGCCTGCTCCGCGACGCCAAGATCACGGAGATCTACGAAGGAACGAGCGAGATCCACCGCCTCGTCGTCGCCGACGAGCTCCTCGGCCGGTTGGCCGCGGGCCCAGGCGCGAAGTAAAGCCCAGGCGCGCGCGAGGAAGGCCTGCCAGTCGCCCGCCGGACGCCCCGCGAGCGCCGGCGGGCCCCCCCCCCCCCCCCCCCCGCCGCGGCGGCGCCCCGGGCGCCCCCCCCCGCCGGCCGGGGCCCGCCCGCGCGCCACGCCGCGGGGGGCGAGGAGCCGGTAGCTCGCCACCGGGCGGCCGTCGACGAGGACGGAGAGCGTGCCGACGGGTGCTCGCGGCGGGATCGGCGCCGGCAGCACCTCGGGCGCGGCCACGACGAGCGAGACGCGCTGCCAGGGGTCGGCCGCGACCCGCACGCCGCCCGGCGCCTCCGCCACGAGGGGGGCGGCGAAGGACTCGCCGCCCTTCACCTGCACCTGCCCGGCCTCCTGGCCGGCGGCCAGGACGAGCCGGGGCGCGAAGAGGGCGAACCCCCAGTCGAACAACCGCAGCGCGTCTTGGTACTTGCCTTCTTTCGTGTCGTCGAGGAGGACGGCGAGGAGGCGGCGGCCGCCCCGGGTGGCCGAGGCGACGTACGTGTGGCCGGCCTCGCTCGTGTAGCCCGTCTTCACTCCGTCGACGCCGCCTTGGCCGAGCAGGCGGTTCTCGTTCTCGAGGTGGAGGACGCGTCCGGCGGCGGTCCGGATATCGCGCGCCTTCGTCGCGACGACGGCCGAGATGGCCGGTTCGGCGAGGGCGGCCCGGGCGATGCGGGCGAGGTCGAGGGCCGTCGTGTAATGGTCGGGGTCGGGCAGGCCGTGGGGGTTGGTGAAGTGGCTCGACGTGGCGCCGAGGGCGCGGGCGGTCTCGTTCATCCAGGCGGCGAAGGCCTCGTCCGAGCCGGCGAGCCCGCGGGCGAGGGCTTCGGCGGCGTCGTTCCCGGAGACGAGGAGGAGGGCGTAGAGGAGGTCGCGCACCGAGAGGCGGTCCCCGGGGCGCACGTCGGCCGACGAGCCGCCGACGGCGGCCGCCTTCGCGTCGACCGTCACGATGTCGTCGAGCCTTGCGTGGCGGACGACGACGAGCGCCGTGAGGATCTTCGTCACGCTCGCCGGGTAGTGGCGCGCGCCCGCGTCCTTCGCGTAGAGGACGCGCCCCGAGCGGAGGTCCATGAGCACCGCCGCCTCCGCCGTGACGACGGGCGCGCGGGGGAGCCCCGGATCGGCCCGCACGACGGGCTCGCCCGGGCCGTCCGCCGGAGCCGAGAGAGAGAGCCATAGGCAGAGCGCCGCAGCGAGCGCCGCCCGGACGCGCGATCCTCTCCGCACCCTCGCTTCGTCTCCTTCGGCCGCCTCGCCTCGCGCCGGGTCGAGGCGCGCGGGGAGAAGGGTATGCGGGACGCGCCAAGCCGCAGAACCGGGCCGTCCCTGCGCCGCCTTCCGCCCGCCGGAGGAGGCCGCCGCCCGGAAGGCGAAGCGTGCGGCACGGCATATCGGTCGGGACGGGGGTGGGGTGGGTGTTCGTCAAGAACCGGATGGTGAAGGACGCGCCGCAGGTGGCGCCCGGCGCCAAGCTGGGCGAGGCGTTCGGGATCATGGACGACGAGGACTGGGAGGCGCTCCCCGTCGTCGATGAGGACGCCAACCTCGTCGGCGTCATCACGATGGAGGACCTCGTCCGGCGCATCCGGCGCGAGCGCGACTTCGGCTTCCTCGAGCGCGAGGACGTGGCCGACATGACGCGACGCGGCGTCTCGATCGGCGCGGACGACATCATCGAGGAAGCGGCCTTCGTGATGAAGCGCGAGGGGCTGTCCGCCCTGCCGGTCGTCGACGACGCGGGGCGCGCGGTGGGCGTCATCACCGAACGGATGATCTACGGGACCTTCATCGACATGATGGGGCTGCGCGAGCGCGGGACGCGCATCACCCTGCTCGTGGAGGACCGGCTCGGGGTGCTCGCCGACATCGCGCAGGTGATCAAGCGGAATCGCGTGAGCATCGCGAGCCTGTCGACCTTCGTGTCGCCCGACCGGCCGCGCTTCGCGCAGGTCGTCGTGCGCGTCCGTACGACGGACGCCGACGGGGTCGTGAAGGACTTGCGCGACGAAGGCTACCGGGTGGTGCACGTCTCGCAGGTGTGGGAGTGACGTGGGGGCGGAGGCGCACCCTGCGCGTGCGGCCGGCCGGGCAGCTCCGTATCCTCGAGCCGGATGCGTGCCCGGATACCCACGCGAAACCGATGCCGGTACGTCCGGCACTCAGGACAGGCCCGTGCGGGCGCACACGTCCTTCAGCGACACGATCGGCCGATCTTGCAGTGCCCGGTGCACGCGCAGGGCAGAGCCGGCCGCGCGACCGCTGCCCTGGATGTCGGCGGCGTGGGCTCCCTCATTCACCGTTCGTGAATACCGCACTATCTTATTAAACGATAACCGGTTAACGCTTAATAAGCTCTGGCCGCGTCGACCGAGTCGACCGCGTCGCGCAGGTCGATCGTCCCGGTCACGGCGGCGGCGGTCAGGACCGTGCGGGATCCGAGGCGGTCGATGCCCTCGTGGTGGCGATGAGCGTGTCGATCTTGGCAGTCAACCGGCGCCCACTGGGTCCGTTCGAAGCCGGCGCGGCCCCGAGCCACGCCCACCGCGTCCCGGCTGACGGATTCCACGCCGCCAGGGGCCGGCGCCGAGCGTACTCCGCCTGCGAGCGGATGATGAACCGGCCGTCGCGGCGGACGTGGAACGGCCGGAGAAACTGGTCGGGATGGCGAGATTCGAACTCGCGACCTCCGCGTCCCGAACGCGGCGCCCTACCAAGCTGGGCCACATCCCGAAAGCGAGCGCACTCATTATACGGTAGCGGCCGCGCGCGGGCGAGCCCGGCGCGGTCATGGCCCGGCGCACGGCGGGAGCGTGTACGATGCGGACCGAGGAGAGTCGCAGGCTGGACGCCTTCTCGGCCTTCGTGGGAGCGCTCTTGATCGCAGGCGGCGCGTTTCTCATCTGGGCGCCGGGCAGCGCCTGGTACCGAAGGCGCGTGGAAGACGCCTTCGCGGAGCGGGCGCCGGCCGTGATCGACGATCGCAAGCGCTGGTTCCGCATGGTGGGCTACGCGATCGTCCTCGTGGGGTTCTTCCGGCTCATGACGGCGTAGCTCCGGCTCGCGCCTCGGGACCGCTCGGCCGTGCGGCCGCCTTGCGCCGCCCTCGGGGCGCGGCCTACAATTCGGTTGTCAGGTGGCGGCCGCGCGCGCGGCCGGCCTTTTTTGCGACCGGAGGAGGCGGGGCCGTGCGCGCGAGGCGGCGCCAACGGGCGATCCTCACGCTCGCCGTGCTGGTCGTCGTCCTCCTCGGCGCGTTCGCCTTCTTCCTCGCGCCGGCGGGAGCGGGCGGCTTCGGCCTCTGGGAGCGGACGCGCAAAGGCCTCGACCTCGTCGGCGGCATGCACATCGTCTTCCAGGCCCACCCGACGGCGAAGGCCCAGGTCGACGACGACTCGATGACGGCGCTCGTCGCCACGCTCACCAAGCGTGTGAACGCGCTCGGCCTCACCGAGCCCGTCATCCAGCGCGAAGGGCGCGACCGCGTCGTCGTCGACCTCCCCGGCGTGAAGAACCCGGAGCAGGTGGCGACGACGATCGGCCGCACGGCCGTCCTCGAGTTCCGCTACCCCGACACCTCGAGCGAGGACGCCACGCCCGGGTCGGCCGGCAAGGTGTTCCTCACGGGCGCCGACCTCGTCAAGGCTCAGCCGGCCTACGACCCGCAGCAGGGCTACGTCGTCCAGCTGACGTTCAACGACGCCGGCGCGAAGGCGATGGACGAGTTCACGAAGACGCACGTCGGCCAGCTGATGCCGATCTACCTCGACGGCCAGCTCCTGCAGGCGCCGGTCGTGCGCGAGGAGATCCCGAACGGCCAGGGCGTGATCACGGGCTACGCCACGCTCGACGACGCGAAGAGCATCGCCGTCAGCCTGAACTCGGGCGCCCTGCCGCTCAAGGTCGACATCATCGAGAACCGCACCGTGTCGGCCTCGCTCGGGGCCGACTCGCTCGCGAAGAGCGTGAACGCGATCATCCTGGGCGCGGCGCTCGTCGTCGCCTTCATGCTCCTCATCTACCGCATCCCCGGCTTCTGGGCCGACTTCGCGCTCGCCTTCTACGCGCTCCTCCTCTTCCTCGCGCTCTACGGCCTCGGGGCGACCCTGACGCTCCCCGGCGTCACGGGCATCGTGCTCTCGCTCGGCATGGCCGTCGACACGAACGTCATCATCTACGAGCGCATCAAGGAGGAGCTCCGGCTCGGGCGCACGCTGCGCAACGCCGTCGACCAGGGCTTCCGCCACGGGTTCCGGGCCGTCTTCGACAGCAACGCCACCACCGTGCTCGCCGCGGCCGTGCTCTTCTGGCTCGGCACGGGGCCGATCCGCGGCTTCGCCGTCACCGTGTCGCTGGGCGTGCTCATCTCGATGTTCACGGCGATCACGTTCACCCGCTGGATCCTGCATCTGCAGGTCGACGCCGGCGCGCAGCCGAGCCGCTGGTTCTTCGCCCCGCGGGCCGCGGGGGAGGGGGCGGGCCGGTGAAGGACGCGGCGCTCCGCTTCCGCTTCCCGTTCATGCGCTGGCGCCGCTATTGGCTCCTCGCCTCGGCCGCGGCGATCGCGATCACGATCGCGTCGCTCGCCGTGCAGAGCTTGAACTTCGGCATCGACTTCACGGGCGGGACGCTTTTGGACGTCCGCTTCGGGGAGCCGGTCGGCCTCGCCGAGATCCGCGCGGCGTACGCCGATAAGGGCGTCCACGACATCGTCGTCCAGGCCTTCGAGTCCTCGGGCGGGCGCGAGTTCAAGCTGACGACGCCCGCGATCGACGAGACGGTCGAGAACGAGATCCTGTCCGCCGTCGGCGGCCGGCACGGCGGGTACGAGGTCGTCAGCAAGGACAAGGTGAGCCCGGTCATCGGGTCCGAGCTGCGCCTCAACGCCCTGAAGGCCGTCGGGCTGGCGACGGTCGGCATGATCGTCTACCTCACGATCCGGTTCGAGATCCGCTTCGCCGTCGCCGCGATCGTGGCGATGCTCCACGACATCCTCCTGATGCTCGGCGCCTTCTCCGTCTTCCGACTCCCGGTCGACACCTCGTTCGTCGTCGCGATCCTCACCGTCTACGGGTACTCCGTGAACGACACGATCATCATCTTCGACCGCATCCGCGAGCGCCTGCAGATGCGGACGAAGGAGCCGCTCGAGGAGCTCATCGACGTGAGCATCAACCAGACGTTGAACCGCACGATCAACACGGTCGCGACCGTGCTCCTCGCGCTCCTCGCCGTGTTCCTCTTCGGCGGGGCCTCGGTGCACACTCTGGCGCTCGGGCTCATCATCGGCATCGTCTTCGGGACGTACTCCTCGATCTTCATCGCGAGCCCCGTCTACCTCTTCCTCGTCCAGCGGACGGCTCATGCCGCGCGCCGCCGCCTCGCCCGCGCCAGCTGACGCCCGGCGCGAGAGGCGGGCGGGCCGGCGGGCCGCAGGTTGGGCGCTCGTCTGGAACCTGGTCCTGACCGTCGGCAAGGGCGCCGCCGGGCTCGCCTTCGGAAGCCAGGCGCTCGTCGCCGACGCGGCGCACTCGCTCGGCGACGCGGCCGGCTCGTTCGCGGTGCTCTACGGGATCCACGTCGCCGATCTGCCGCCCGACCGGCGCCACCGCTACGGCCACGCCAAGGCCGAGCCGGTCGCGGCGCTGGCCGTCGGGGTCATCCTGGCGGCGGTGGGCCTCGGCGTCGTCGCGGGCGCCTTCGCGACGCTCTTCGGGGAGCGCGGCCTCGGCTGGCCGCCGGGGACGGGCGGGCTCAGCGCGGGCCAAGCGGCGCCCGGGCCGCCCGACCGCGTCGCCCTCGTGGCGGCGCTTCTGGCGCTCGGCCTGAAGGAAGCGCTCTACCGCTGGAACCGCCGGCTCGGCGAACGGCTCCGCTCGCCCGCCCTCCTCGCGGCGGCGGCCGACCACCGCTCGGACGAGTGGACCTCGCTCGCGGCCGCCGTCGGGATCGCGGGCGCGCGGCTGGGCCTGCCGCTGGCCGACCCCTTCGCCGCCCTCATCGTGGGGGGGCTCGTCCTCCTCTACGCGGTGCAGGTCCTCTCCGCGAACGTCGACTCCCTCCTCGACCTCGAGGCCGACTCGCCGACCCGCGCGCTCGTGCGCGAGGCGGCCCTCGCCGTCCCGGGCGTGCGGCGCGTCGACCGGCTGCGCACGCGCCGCTCGGGGCCCTTCGTCCACGTCGACCTCGAGGTGGCGGTCGACGGGTCGCTGCCCCTCGTCGAGGCCGACCGGATCGCCCACCGGGTCATGGACGCGGTCCAGGCCCTCGAGGCGGTGCAGGACGTCGTGGTGCACGTCAACCCGCTGTAGTACACTTGCGACCGTTACGGCTCTGTGTTATTAGCTCGTCATAAATCGCTTCGCCTCTTGGGGGGTGGACGGGATCGCGTCGAGCGCCGTCGAGCGGGCGCGCGCCCTGAGCCGGAAGGAGCGCCAGACGCGGATCCGCGAGACGCTCGCCCGGGATCCGCTCCTCACCGACGAGGACCTGGCCCAGATGTTCTCCGTGAGCGTGCCGACGATCCGCCTCGACCGGCTCGCGCTCGGCCTGCCCGACGTGCGCGAGAGGACGCGCTCTTTGGCGCGCGGGATGCTCAGGCGCGTGCGCGCCGTCGCGGCCCGCGAGATCGTGGGAGAGCTCGTCGACCTCGAGCTCGGCCGCCACGCCGTCTCGATCCTCGAGACCGACGCCGGTCACGCCTTCGAGCGGAGCGACACCGTCCGCGGCCAGCACCTCTACGCGCAGGCCGAATCCCTGGCGCTTGCGGCGCTCGACGCGCCCGGCGCCGTCCCGGAGGTCGTGAACGTGAAGTTCAAGCGGCCGGTGAGAGCCGGCCAGAAGGTCGTCGCGAAGGCCGAGGTCCTGCGCCAGCCCCACCCGGGCGCCTGGGTCGTGCTCGTGCAGGCGCGGGTCGAGGGCGAGGTCGTCTTCCGCGGCAAGTTCCGGGTCGTCCCGGCACCCGGGGGCGAGGGCGCGTGATCACGATCGCGCTCGACGCCATGGGCGGCGACGTCGGCCCGGCCGTCACCGTCCCCGGGGCGGTCCTCGCCGTCGAGCGCGACCCGGAGCTGGCCGTCGACCTCTACGGCGAGGAGGCGGCCGTCGGGGAGGCGCTCCGGCGCGCTCTCGAGGGCGCCCGCGCACCCCTGCGCGGGGACCCCGCGTGGGCCGGGCGGCTGCGCCTCGTCCCCTGCCGCGAGACGATCGCCACCGACGAGCCGCCGACGCGCGCGCTGCGCGAGAAGGCGGACGCCTCCATCGTGCGCGGCCTCCGCGCCGTCGCGGCCGGCGAGGCCCACGCGTTCGTCTCGGCCGGCAACACCGGCGCGCTCATGGCCGGGTCCCTCCTCTTCTGGGGCCACCTCGCCGGCGCGCGCCGCCCGGCGCTGGTCCAGGTCGTCCCCTCGCTCGACGGCCCCGGCACCGTCTTCCTCGACATGGGCGCCCACATGAACGCGACCTGGGACGAGCTCGTCGAGTGGGCGGTGATGGGCAGCGCCTACGCCGAGCGCGTCCTGCGGCGGCCGAACCCGCGCGTGGCGCTCCTTTCGGTCGGCGCCGAGGCCGGCAAGGGGACCGACGCCGTGCGCCGCGCCCACCGGGCGCTCGAGCGCTCGGGGCTCAACTTCGTCGGCAACGTCGAAGGGCGCGACCTCCTTCGTGGGACGGCGGACGTCGTCGTGGCGGACGGCTTCGTCGGCAACGTGGCCCTCAAGGCCATGGAGGGGGCTGTGAGTGAGCTCCTGCGCGGGCTCCGGCGCGAGCTCTCGTCCTCCTTCCGCGCGCGGCTCGGGGCGCTTCTCGCGCTCCCGGCCTTCCGGCGCCTCAAGGAGCGCTTCGACGCGCACGAGTTCGGCGGCGCGCCGCTTCTCGGCGTCGCCGGCGTCTGCGTGAAGTGTCACGGCAACTCGACGGAGCGCGCGATCGCGGCCGGCATCCGCGTGGCCGCCCTGGCCGTGCGCCAGGACCTCGTCGGCACGGTCGCGCAGAGCCTCGTGACGGTCGAGCGCGCCCGCGCGCGGGCCGGCGAGGGCGGTCGCTAGGGCCGGCCCATGGGCCGCCCGCAGGGAAGGGCGTGGTGACGATCGGGACGGGACGGGACGGACAGACGGCGGCCGCGCTCGCCGAGGTCAAGGGCGGGCAGCCGTCGCCCGCCGAGGCGGAGGGCGCGCAAGCACTTGCGCGCCAGGCGCCCTGGGGCGTGGTCGTGCGGGGCGTGGGCGCGGGGCTGCCCGCGCGCGTCGTCACGAACGGCGACCTGGAGCGGACGCTCGACACGAGCGACGAGTGGATCCGGACGCGCACGGGCATCTGCGAGCGGCGCATCGCCGCGGCCGAGGAGGCGACGAGCGACCTCGCCTACCTCGCAGCCGAGGAGGCGCTCGCCCAGGCCGGCTGGCGGGCGGACGAGCTCGACCTCCTCGTCGTCGCGACCGTCACGCCCGACCACCTCTTCCCGAGCACCGCCTGCGTGCTGCAGGCGCGCCTCGGCGCCTTTCGGGCGGGCTGCCTCGACGTCTCGGCCGCCTGCAGCGGCTTCATCTACGGCCTCGCCACGGCGGCGGGCCAGCTGCGGGCCGGCGTGGGCCGGCGGGCGCTCGTGATCGGCGCCGAGACGCTCTCGAAGATCGTCGACTGGCGGGACCGCTCGACCTGCGTCCTCCTCGGGGACGGCGCGGGGGCCGTCGCGCTCGAGCGCGCGGCGGACGGGGCGGGAGGGGAAGCGGCCGGGGCGCGCGCACGTCCCTCGGCGGAGCCCCCCGATCCGGCCCCCTAC
>JADGHG010000139.1 GCA_019689585.1 Clostridia bacterium | reverse complement strand
GGCCGCCGCCGGGCCGGACGCCTTCCTCCTCGTCCACGTCGACACGCCGCTCGCAGTCTGCGAGGCGCGGGACGTGAAGGGCATGTACGCGCTCGCACGGGCCGGCCGCTTGAAGGGCTTCACCGGGGTCGACGACCCGTACGAGGTGCCGCAGGCGCCGGATGTCGTCGTGCACGCGGCCGAAGAGCCGCCCGACGCCTGCGCCCGGTCGGTGTTGGCGGCGCTTGCGGAGCGGGGGTTCGTCGAGCTCGGGCCCGAGGCCGCCGAGGCGCGGGCGGGGGTGTGAAGCCCGAGGTACAATGCCACCAGGTGGTGGCGGCTCCGTGGCGCTCCGCATCACGCACCTCCGCCTCGTGAACTGGCGCAACTTCCGATCCGTCGACGTCGACCTCCAGGCACGCACGTTTCTCATCGGCCCGAACGCCTCCGGTAAGTCCAACTTTCTCGACGCGATCCGCTTCCTTCGAGACCTCACGCCGGGCGGCGGGCTCCAGTGGGCGCTCGGGGATCCGCGCGGCGGGCTCTCTGCCGTCCGTTGCCTGGCCGCGCGACAGCAGAGCGACGTCGGCATCCGCGTCACGATCGGCACCGACGACGAGCCCACCCTGTGGGACTACGAGGTGCAGTTCAACCGCCATCGTTCCCTCAAGGTGCCGGCCGTCGTGGCCGAACGCGTCCGCAAACAGGGCGAGGTCCTCCTCGAACGCCCCAACGCGGAGGACCGCAGCGATCCGGAACGGCTGACCCAGACGTACCTCGAACAGGTGAACGCGAACCGCGAGTTTCGCGAGCTGGCACAGTTCCTGTCCTCCATCAGGTACCTCCACCTCGTCCCGCAGCTCGTCCGCGACCCTGACAGGTCGGCAGGGCGCAAAGACGACCCGTACGGTGGGGACTTCCTCGAGCGCGTCGCCGCGACACCCAAGGGCGTTCGCGACCGGCGGCTCGCGCGAATTCAGAAGGCGTTGGCCGTCGCCGTCCCGCAACTGAAACAACTCGAACTGGACTCGGACCCCGGCGGTCGCTGGCACCTGCTCGGCCGATACGAGCACTGGCGGCCCGCAGGCGCGAAGCAGAACGAAAGACAGCTCTCGGACGGTACCCTGCGGCTCTTGGGCCTCCTCTGGGCCATCCTCGACGGGGAGGGACCCCTGCTCCTAGAGGAACCAGAACTCTCCCTGCACGCCGAGGTCGTCCGCCGGCTCCCGCAGCTCATGGCTCGGGCCCAGGGCAAGTCTGGCCGGCAGATCATCGTGAGCACTCACTCGCCCGATCTCCTGTCGGACCCAGGGCTGGCGCTCGACGAGGTCCTGCTGCTCGGTCCGAGCAGCGAGGGAACGACGGTCGAACCCGCCCGAAGCAGACGGGAGATCAGGGAACTGGTCGAGGGCGGGATGCCGATCGGCGAAGCCGTGCTGCCGCACACGAGGCCACGCAACGTGGACCAGCTGAGCCTCTTCGCCGCGAAATGAGCCACGTCTACGTGACGTGTGCCGTTGAAGGCATGCTGGACGAAGCGATCGCACAGAGACTCGTTCGCCATGTCGGTGCAGAGCCAGGCCGCACGTATGGGTTGAGAGGCAAGGAGTACTTGCGCCAGCGTCGTGGGGCGTTCAACCGCGCGGCCGCCAACCAGCCGTGGTTTGTTCTCGTCGACCTCGACCGTGAGTCGGCCTGCGCGCCGGCACTGCGCTTTGACTGGCTTCCACGGCCCGAGGACCTCATGTGCTTCCGGGTGGCCGTGCGGGCGGCCGAAGCGTGGCTCCTCGCGGACGCCGAAGCTGCAGCAGACTTCCTGTCGGTGCCGACCAGGCGGCTCCCGAGCGACCCCGACAAGCTGCCGGACCCGAAGGCGGAGGTGGTGCGGCTCGCCTCGCGGTCACGCAGTCGCGTCATTCGACGCGGGCTTGTTCCTCGGCCGGAGAGCGGGGCGAAGGTGGGCCCCGAGTACACGAGCCGCCTCTGCGACTACGTACGGCAGCTGTGGCGACCCGACGTTGCGGCTGCTCGGTCGCCCAGCCTGGCCGGCTGCATCGCCTCCCTTGGACGCCTCGTGGAAAAGGCGCAGGGCCGAGGCTCGACAGGGTGGGCGGACGCGTAGCCGCATCGCCGACGCCACCTGGGTTCGTCCTGCGCGTCCGCGCCTCCGCGCCGCAACGTGCGTCGGCTTTCCCGCTAGTGGCACCCTCGGTCGCCTTACACCGCGGGGACCCGCACCACCGGCTCCTCGGCGCGCACGACGAGCGTGCGCGCCACGTGGTCGTGCCAGGTCTGGCGGAGCGGGTCCCAGGCGGCCCAGAGGTAGCCGAGCCCGAAGACGAGACCGCTCACGATCTGCATGAGGGTGCGCACGACGGCGACCTCCCAGCCGACGCGGCCGCCTGGGTCCTCGGCCACGACCTTCACGCCGACGGCGCGCATGCCGATGGTCTGTTGCCAAAGGGCCAGCGTCACGACCCAGTACGCCGGGCCGGCCAGCGTGCCGAGCCCGGCCGTGAGGCCCCCGAGGGCCGCCGAGAGGAACGAGCCGATGAGCCCGTCGATGAGGAGGCCGACGAACCGGCGCCAGAAGCCGGCAAGCCGAAGCTCCACCGTCAGCGCGGCGTCCGAGGACACGGGCCATCTCCCTCCGCGCGCGGCCGCCCGGCGGTATGGGCGGACGCCGGCCTTCGACGGCTTTTGCTATCTTACGCCAGCGGTGCCGGAACTTCCTTGCCGACGGCCGCCTTCAGGCTCGCCGGCGCGCTCGCGCCCGGCTACTCGAGGTCGAGCGGGAACGAGCTCAGGACGACGGCGCCCTCGTCCGTGACGGCGACGTCGTCCTCGAGCCGGATCCCCCCGTAGCCCGGCCCGTAGACCCCCGGCTCGACGCTCGTCACCATGCCGGCCGCAAGCGGCTCCTCGACGTCCGGGTGCAGGAACGGCACCCCTTCGTGGTAGTGGAGGCCCAGGCCGTGGCCCGTGTGATGCACGAAGGCGTCCCCGAAGCCGTGGCGGGCGAGTGTCTCGCGCGCGGCCCGGTCGACGGCCGAGGCGGGCGCGCCCGGACGCACGGCCGAAAGGGCCGCGCGGTAGGCCTCGAGCACGGCGGCATGCGCCTCGCGCGCGGCCGAGCTCGGGCGGCCGGCGGCCCGGACGCGCGTCAGGTCGGCGTAGTACCCGTCGGCCACGACCGAGAGCTCGAGCATCACGACCTCGCCCGGCCGGATCTCGCGGTCGGAGGTGAGGGCGAAGCCCCAGCCGAACTCCTGAAGCCGCGCCTCGCCCGAGAAGACGACGGCCTGGGCCCGCGCATGGCGCGTGCCCTTGTAGCCCGTGCCGCCCACGGCCACGCGCCGCTCGACCTCTGCCGCCACCTCGGACTCGCGCCGG
>JADGHG010000001.1 GCA_019689585.1 Clostridia bacterium | reverse complement strand
GGCGAGGACGGCCGCCGCCACGACGAGGACGACGGGCAGCCGCAGGCCGAACGGCAAGGCGTGCACCTCCGGGCGGGGAAATCGCGTAGCGGCGCGGGTTTCCGTGCGCGGCAGCGACGTCATTATACCAGAGGCGAGGGCGGCGTCCGCCGGCGATTGCGGCCACGTCGCGCAGGATTCGCCGTCTCTGGGACGAACACGTGTTTCGGTCCCGGGAGAGGGTGGTCGGGCTGAACCTGGCCCAGGTGCTCGAGGCGATGGCGGGCGATCCGGCGCTCGGCGAACGGATTGTGCGCTGGGAGCGGATCCCGCCCCGCCCCGGCCGGCCGGCGCCCTGGCCGCGCGACATGGACGGGCGCCTGCGCTCGGCGCTCGAGCGAAGCGGCATCCCGTTCCTATGGAGCCATCAGGCGGAGGCCTGGCGCGCCGCCCGGAGCGGCCGCCACGTCGTCGTCGTCACCCCCACGGCGTCCGGGAAGAGCCTCGCCTACAACCTGCCGGTGCTCCAGGCGCTGTGCGAGGATCCCGAGGCGCGCGCCCTCTACGTCTTCCCGACCAAGGCGCTCGCCCGCGACCAACAGGCGGCGCTCGCCGGCTGGCTCGAGGCGGCCGGGCTCGCCGCGCGCGTCCACGTCTACGACGGCGACACGCCGCCCGAGGAGCGCACGACGATCCGGCGCACGGGGCAGATCGTGATCACGAACCCGGACATGCTCCACAGCGGCATCCTGCCCCACCATCCGCGCTGGGCGCGGCTTTTCGCGAACCTGCGCTTTGTCGTCCTCGACGAGCTGCACGGGTATTCGGGCGTCTTCGGCAGCCACGTGGCGAACGTGCTGCGCCGGCTCTTCCGGGTCGCGCGCTTCCACGGCTCCGACCCGCTCGTGCTCGCGGCCTCGGCGACGATCGCCAACCCGAAGGAGCTGGCGGAGGCGCTCGTCGGGGCGCCGGTCGAGGCCGTCACGGAGAGCGGGGCGCCGGAGCCCGAGCGCCACCTCCTCTTCTGCAACCCGCCGCTTGTGAACCCGCGGCTCGGCATCCGGCGCGGGGTGCTGCACGAGGCGCGCGACTTCGCCGTCCGCCTCCTCCGGAACGGGGTCGCCACGATCGTCTTCGCGCGCAGCCGGCTGCACGTCGAGCTCCTGCTCGCGTACATCCGCGAGGCGCTCGCGGCGGCGGGCGAGCGCGCCCCGCTCGTGCACGGCTACCGCGGCGGCTATCTCCCGGAGGAGCGCCGCCGGGCCGAGCGCGACCTCCGCAGCGGTCGGGCGCTCGGCGTCGTCAGCACGAACGCGCTCGAGCTCGGCGTGGACATCGGCTCGCTCGAGGCGGCCGTCCTCGCCGGCTACCCGGGCAGCGTGGCCAGCACCTGGCAGGAGTGGGGGCGGGCCGGGCGCCGGGGCGGTCCGGCGTTGGCCGTCCTCGTCGCCTCGAGCGCGCCGCTCGACCAGTTCATCGTCACCCATCCCGACTTCTTCCTGGCCGAGCCGCCCGAGGCGGCGCGCGTGAGCCCCGACAACCTCCAGATCCTCGTGAGCCACGTGAAGTGCGCGGCGTTCGAGCTGCCCTTCGCGCGCGGCGAGCCCTTCGGCCCCGGCCCGGTCGACGAGATCCTCGACTTCCTCGCCGGAGCCGGCGTCCTGCGCGAGGCGGGCGGCCGCTTCCACTGGAGCGCTGAGTCGTTCCCGGCGAACGACGTGAGCCTGCGCTCGGCCGACGGGGAGAACGTCGTCATCGTCGACGAGACGGCGGCGCCCAAGGTCCTCGGCGAGGTGGCGCGCCGGAGCGCCCCGCTCTTCGTGCACGAGGGGGCGATCTACCTCCACGAGGGGCGCCAGTACGAGGTGCGCCGGCTGGACTTCGCGGAGCGGAAGGCGTACGTGCGGGCCGTCGCGGTCGACTACTACACGGACGCCGAGCTGGCCGTGGACCTGCGCGTCCTCGACGTCGCGGTCGAGGCCGAGGCGCGGCCGCGGCGTCCGGGCCCAGGGGGGCCGGCCGGCGCCGCCTGGGGCGAGGTGGCGATCACCGAGCGCGCGACGGTCTACAAGAAGGTGCGCCTTCACACGCACGAGAACGTCGGCTGGGGCCGGATCGAGCTGCCGGAGGACACCTACCACACGACGGCCTTCTGGCTCACCTTCCCCAAGCCCGGCGGCGCCCCCGACGCCGCGCCCGACGGCCGGCTCCGCCTCCCGGGCCGGGGCGGCCGCGACGGCGAGGAGGCGCTCGCCGCCGGGCTCGTCGGCGTGGCGTACGCCCTGCGCGGCCTCGCCCCGCTCCACCTCCTCTGCGCCCCCCACGACCTGGGCGCCGCGGCCCAGGTGCGCTCGCCCTTCACGGGGCAGCCGACCGTCTTCCTCTACGAGACCGTCCCGGGCGGGGTCGGGTTCGCCGAGAAGCTCTTCCACGCCCGGGAGCTCGTGCTCGCCGACGCGGCCGAGCTCGTGTGGTCGTGCGCCTGCGAGGCCGGCTGCCCGGCCTGCGTGGGCCCGCCTTCCCCCGAAGGCGCAGAGGGGAAGCGCGCCGCGCGGGCCATCCTGCGCCCCTGGCTAGGGGGACGGGAGTCGGCGTGAGCCTGCGCGCGGAAGGGCCGCCTTTGCCCGACCTCCCCGCCCGCTTCGGCGCCTTCCGCCGCCATGCGCCCGCGACGCCGGAGCCCGCGCCCCTCGGCGCGGGTGGAGGGGCAAGCCGCCAGCTCGCGCCGGCCGAGGGCGCCTGGGCGGAGCTCGCGGCTGAGGCGTCCTTCCTGTACCGCGACGGCGTGCTGGCGAGCGTCCGCCTCGCGCGCCGCATCCCGCGCCCGCCCGGCCTGCCCGTCGGGCCGCTTCCGGCCCTCGCGCCCGCCCTGCGGCCGGCCGGCGTCCGTCCGCCCGGGGCGTCGGCCTTCCTCTGGTTCGACCTCGAGACGACGGGGCTCGGCGCCGGGGCGGGCGTGAAAGCCTTCCTCGCCGGGGTCCTGCGCGAGGAGCCGGGCCCGGGCGGCGGGCGCGAGCTCGTCCTGATCCAGCACGTCCTGCCGGACCTCGACCGCGTCCCCGGGTTCCTCTCGGAAGTCGGTCGCGACCTCGGGGAGGCCGTCTGGGTGACGCACAACGGCCGGGCCTTCGACCTCGCGCTCTGGGTGGACATGCACGTCCTCGCCGGGCTCCGGCCCAGCGCGCCCCTCGCCGACCTCGACCTCCTGCCGCTCGTCCGCTCGCTCTGGCGGGAGAGGCTGGGCTCGGTGACGCTTTCCCGGCTCGCCCGCGAGGTGCTCGGCTTCGACCGGCCCGGCGACCCGGGCGGCGGCGCCATGCCCGAGACCTACCTCGCCTACCTCGCGAGCGGCGACCCCCGCTGGCTCGCCCCCGCGCTCGAGCACAACGCCGAGGACCTCCTCGCCCTCTACGGGCTGACGCACCAGGTGGCGCAGGCGCTCGAGCGGCCGCCCACCGACTGGCCCACGGCCGACCTCCTCGGCCTCGCCCGGCTTCGCAGCCGCTTCGGCCGTTCGCCCGAGCCGGCCCTCGCGGCCGCGCTGGGCGCGGCCCGCTCGCCCGGCGAACGCGCCCGGGCCCTCTCGGCCTGGGGGCGCGCCTTGAAGAGGCGCGGCGACTACGACGAGGCGGCGCTCCGCTTCGAGGGCGCCGTGCGCGAGGCGCCGCTCCCCTCGCCCGAGGATCTTCTGGAGCTGGCGAAGCACTACGAGCACCGGGCCCGCGACCTCCCGCGCGCCTTGGCCGCGACCGAGCGCGCCATCGGCGTGCTGCGGGTCTTCGCCGCGCCGGGCAGGGCCGAAGCCGCTCGCCGTCGCCTCGAGGCGTGGGACCGGCGCCGTCGCCGGCTGATCCGCCGGATCGGTCGCCTCCGGCCTCGCCCCCAGCCCCTGCCCTCAGGGGAAGGCGGCCGGCCGCGGCCGGAAGAGGCGCAGGATGCGGCCCCGGGCGACCGTCTCGCCCGCGACGAGCGGCACGTCCCCGAGCCGCTCGGAGCCCGCCCAGGCGACGAGCCGCCCGAGGTAGGCGCCGGCTGCCACGGGCGCCTCGACGCGCGCCGGGAGCTCGAGGCTCACGCGCACCTCGGGGGCTTCGAGGCGGCTCACGGCCAGGCGCAGGTCGGCAGCCGGCCGCACCGCGACGGCCGCCCGCGTCCCGCCGACGACCGGTAGCCGCGCGACCGGCGCGTCGACCGTCGCGAGCGTCCGCTCCTCGAACTCGCGGAAGCCCCAGTCGAGAAGCGCGAGGGCGTCGGACCAGCGGTCGTCGCTGTGCAGCACGACGGCCACGAGCGACTCCCCCTCCCTCTCGCCCGAGGCGACGAGGCAGTCCCCGGCGGCCGCCGTCGTCCCCGTCTTCACGCCCGTCACCCAGCCGTAGGCGAGGAGCCGGTTCGTGTTCCGGAGGCGGCGCACGATCTCGCGCCCGCCCGCGTCCTGGCCGCGGATCTCGGCCTCGCTCCTCGCGACGGCCGCGCGGAACTCCGGGAACGCCATGGCATACCGGGCCAGCCGGGCGAGGTCGTAGGCGCTCGTGTAGTGACCCGGGGCGGTGAGGCCGTGGGGGTTCTGAAAGCGCGTGTCGCGCAGGCCGAGAAGACGCGCTTCGTCGTTCATGAGCCCGGCGAAGGCGGAGACGCTCCCCGCGAGGTGCTGGGCGATCGCGACGGCGGCGTCGTTTCCCGAGCGCAGGAGGAGCGCCAGCACGAGGTCCCGCAGGCGGTAGCGGTCACCGGGCCGGAGGTGCGCGGACGAGCCCGGGGTGGCAGCCGCGGCCGGGCTCACGACCACGACGTCGTCGGGCCGGCCGAGCTCGAACGCCAGGACGGCCGTCATGATCTTCGTGGTGCTGGCGGGGGCCCGCCTCTCGTGCGCGTTACGCTGGGCGAGCACGCGGCCGCTGGCGAGATCCATGAGGACGTAGGCGTCGGCCGTGACGCGGGGCGGAGGCTCCTTCGCGGCGGCCGGCGCCTCCCCGGGCGCCCCGGGCGCGGGCTCGGCCGGCGCGGCCACGGGGAAGCCGAGCCCTTTGGGGCGGTCGTCCTCCCACGAGTAGGGGGACGCGCTCGCGACGGAAGAGGCGACGAAGCCGAAGGCGACGACGCCCGGGACGAGGGCGCGCACAAGCCGTGACAGCGCCCCGGACCGACGGGGCGGGTCGGCGAACGAGCCGTCCACGGGCGACAGTATGTGTGTCGCGCGGCGCCTCCACGCGGCGGAGCGGTCGGCCCGGCTAGTGGGAGGCGGGCTGGAGCTCGATGGCCACCCGGCGGACGACGGGGGCCGTGTCGAGCGGTCCTTGGTCGATGCCGGCGATCGAGAGGTGGAGGGCCGGCGCGTAGCCGGCGACGAACTCGAGCCGGTGCGCCGCGCGCCAGGTGAGGGATTCCCCTTCGTGGTGGGTCACCCCAGGGCCGAGGCTCGCGCCGTCGGCCCGTCCCTCGACCCAGCAGTCGCCGGTGAAGGTGAGCGTGGCGAGGACCTCGTCGGCGCCGGCCACGGTGAAGACGATCGTGCCGTCTTGGGCGACCGCGCGCGTCACGGTCGGCGGGCGGGCCGCCTCCGAGGGTGGTGCCTCCGAGGGGGGCGTCGGCTCCGAGGGCGCCGCCTCCGACGGGGCAGCCCCGACCTCGGAGGCCGGCGGCCCGGCGCCGGGCGTGCGGCCGGCGTGGGCCGTGCCGAACCAGTACCAGAGGGCGGCCGCGACGGCCAAGGCGGCGAGCACGAACCAGCCGGAGCCCCGGCGCGGCGGGCGGAGCGGCTCGGGGCCGGCGAGGCCGTATTCGCGCGCGGGCCGTTCGCCCCGGCCGCCTTGGGCCGCAGGCCGGCGGCCGCGCTCGCGGGAGGGCGGACGGCCCACGGCGCCGGGGGCGCTGCGGCCGGGACCGGCCGCCCCCGGGCCGGCTGCCTCCGGCGCGGCCGCGCCCGGCCCCCCCATCGCGCGCTCGAAGTCTTCGATGAGCGTCGTCGGGTCGAGGCCCAGGAACTCGGCGTACGCGCGCAGGTAGCCGCGCACGTAGACCATGCCCGGGATGGCGGCCAGGTCGCCCGCTTCGAGCGCCGCGAGATAGCGCGTGCGGATGCGCGTCGCCGCCTGGGCCTGGGCGAGGGTGAGGCCGAGCGCCTCCCGCCGCTCGCGCAGGCGGCGGGCGATCTCCTCCACCGCCATCGCCTCCCTCGCGCCCCCGCCTTACGGCGTCAGCCGGTTGAGAAGGCGCGGAAACGGGATCGTCTCTCGAATATGCCGAAGGCCGCAGATCCAGGCCAGGAACCGCTCGAGCCCGAGGCCGAACCCGCTGTGCGGCACCGAGCCCCAGCGCCGGAGGTCGAGGTACCAGCGGAAGGCCTCCTCCGGGAGGCCGAACTGGGCGATCCGCTCGCGCAGGAGGTCGAGGTCGTGGATGCGCTGGCTTCCGCCCACGATCTCCCCGTAGCCTTCCGGGGCGAGGAGGTCGGCGCAGAGGACGACCTCCGGCCGTGCCGGGTCGGGCTGCATGTAGAACGCCTTCGCCTTCGCCGGGTACCGCTCGACGAAGACGGGCCGGTCGAAGGCGGTCGCGACGGCCGTCTCCTGGGGCGCGCCGAAGTCGTCGCCCCACTCCATCTCGAGCCCCGAGCGCCGGACGAGCTCGACCGCCTCGTCGTACGAGACGACGGGGAAGGGCGGGACGACCCGCCGGAGGGGCGCCAGGTCGCGCCCGAGCGTGCGGAGCTCAGGCTCGCAGCGGGCGAGCACGCGGGCGACCGCGTACGCCACGAGCTCCTCGGCGAGCCGCATCACGTCCTCGTGGGTCGCGTAGGCGACCTCGGGCTCCAGCATCCAGAACTCGACGAGGTGGCGGCGCGTCTTCGACTTCTCGGCCCGGAAGGTCGGCCCGAAGGCGTAGACGCGCCCGAGCGCCATCGCGGCCGCCTCGGCGTACAGCTGCGAGCTCTGCGTGAGGTATGCCGGTTCGCCGAAGTAGTCGGCGCGGAAGAGCGTCGTCGTCCCCTCGACGGCGTTCGGCGTGAGGATCGGCCCGTCGACGCGAACGAAGCCGCGCTCGTTCAAGAACTCCTGGAAGGCCCACTCGGCCTGGGACCGGATGCGCAGGATCGCCGCCTGACGCGGCGTGCGGATCCAGAGGTGGCGGTGGTCGAGGAGGAACTCGGGACCGTGCTCCTTCCGCGTGATCGGGTAGTCCGGCTCGCCCTGGTGGACGGTGAAGCCGGCGAGCGAGAGCTCGAAGCCGCCGGGCGCGCGGCTGTCCGCCCGCACCGTGCCCCAGGCGGTCAAGGACGCCTCCTGCGGCACGGCCTCCGCTTCGGCGAAGGCCTTCTCGCCCAAGCGGTCCCGGGCGAGAAGGCACTGGAGCACGCCCGTGCCGTCCCTCAAAAGGAGGAAGGCCAGCCGCCCCGAGGAGCGCCGGTTGTAGAGCCAGCCTTCGATCGCGACCTCCCGCCCGGCGAAGTCGGCGATCTCCGCGATGCGGACGACCGGTCGCCCCTCGACCTCCTTCCGCTTCCCTTCCCGCTCGGCGAGCTCCGGCTCCATCGGCACCTCTCCCGGTGTATGGCAAGATTCCCCGGCCGGGTCCGCATTCCTCGTGCTCGGGCGCCGCTTCCCCGCTAGCGCGAAGGGGCGCCCGCGCCCGATGCGGGCGGCGCAGGGGCGCCCTCCGACGGCAGGCCGAGTTCGGTGGCGATCCGGTCGAGGAGGGCTCCCAGCTCTTCGATGCGCTGGCCGTACGTGGCGAAGTCGCCGTTTCGGAGCGCGTCGAGCGCCTCATCGTAGAGCGCCTCGGCCTGCGCGACGAGATCCGGCACCGTCTCGCCGGACGGGGGCGCCGTCCCGCCGCCACCCGCCCCCCCGGGCGGCGGCACGCCGACGCCTTCCCCGAAGATCTGCGCCAGCGCCTCCTCGAGGGTCGGCTGCATCGCGACCTCGTTGTCGTAGGCCACGATGACGCGCTGGAGCCGGGGAAGCGGCGAGTTCGTGCCCTGGAGGTAGAGCGGCTCGACGTAGAGGAGCGACGTCTTGATCGGGATGACGAGCAAGTTCCCGCGCAAGACCTGCGAGCCCTGCTGGTTCCAGAGCGTGAGCTGCTGCGCGATGGCGGGCGTCGAGTTGATCGTCGACTCGATCTGCTGCGGCCCGAGGACGTTCTTGTCCTTCGGGAAGAGGAAGGCGATGAGCTGGCCGTAGTGGCCGGGGTCGGAGCGGGCCCCGAGCCAGGCGACCATGTTCGTCCGCCGGAGGGGCGTGTACGGCCGGAGGAGCACGAACTCGGGCTGGCTCTCGCCCGGCAGCTCGAGGATGGCGTAGTAGGCCTGGACGGGCTGGGGCTCGGGCCCGAGGAGCTCGAGGGCCGGCTGCCACTGGTCCTCGCTGTTGTAGAAGACCTGCGGGTCGGTCATGTGGTACTTGGCGTAGGCCATGCCCTGCACGTCGAAGAGGTACTCCGGGTAGCGGAGGTGGGCGACGAGCTCGGGCGGGAGCTCTGAGAGCGGCCGGTAGAGCTTGGGGAAGATCTTCGCGTACGTCCGGATCAGCGGGTCCTCCGGGTCGGCGACGTAGAAGGTCACGTCGCCGTCGTAGGCGTCGATCACGATCTTGACGCTGTTGCGGATGTAGTTGGTGCCGGGCGGTACCGGCCCCGTGACGTTCGTGGGCTCCGAGTACGGGAAGTCGCCCGTGGTCGTGTAGGCGTCCTGGATCCAGAGGAGACGCCCCTTGTCGATGACGAGGTAGGGGTCCTGGTCGTAGGAGAGGTACGGGGCGAGGCGCGTCACGCGGTCCCGGATGTTGCGGTAGATGAGGGCGCGCGAGTCGGCCGTGATCGCTCCGCTGAAGAGCACGTTGTAGTTCTGCACGGCGAGGGCGAAGGCCACCCGGTTCAGGATCGGCCCGACCGGGATGCCCCCCTTGCCCTGGTACGTCGTGTACGAGTTCGTCTCGCCCTTCGGGTAGTCGAACTCCTGCTCCCGGGTCTTGACGAGCGCGTAGGGGTCGGTCTGCTCGCCGAAGTAGATCTCGGGCCGCGTGATCTGGAACGTGGGATCGCTCGCGACCGGCGGGACGTCCTTCGCGTAGTAGTCCGGGAAGCCGTCCGGCCCGACGCGCGCCGCCGGGCTCACGGCCGCGCCGTAGCCGTGCGTGTACTTGATGTGCAGGTTGATCCAGGTCTGAACCGGCAGCTTCGTGTAGTCGATCTCGCGCGCGGCAAGGAGCACCTGGCGGAGCTCGCCGTCGACCGTGTAGCGGTCGATGTCCATCTCGTCGAACGAGTAGTACGAGCGCAACCCCTGGAGCTGCTGGTAGGCCTGACCGAGCACCTGCCAGTCCCAGAGGCGCACGTTCGCGATCGTCGGGTTGTCGACCGAGACGTCCTGGGCCGTGAGCGTCTCGTCGGCCGGGAAGTCGCGCGTCTCGATGGCGTCGAGCCGGTAGGCGCGCCGCGTGAAGTCGATGTTGCGCTTGATGTACGGCGTCTCGCGCACGATCTCGTTCGGCTTCACGACGAACTCCTGGAGCGCCCAGGGCCAGAGCGAGCCGAGCGCGAGCGAGAGCGCGACGAGCGCGCCGACGCCGTATGCGAGCGGCCGCACGAGGGGCCGGAAGACGTTCGCGAGCGCGAGAGCGGCCACGGCGAGCGCCGCGAAGGTGAGGACGCGCAGGGCCGGCAGCATCGCGTGCACGTCGGTGTAGCTCGCGCCGAAGGCGACGCCGCGCGAGGAGAGGTCGAGCCCGTACGCGGAGAGGACGTAGCCCCAGGCTTTGAGCAGGAAGAAGGCCGCGACGAGCGCGGCGAGGTGCGCCCGCGCGCGCGGGTGGAGCTGCAGCCGCCCGGCGAAGACGTTGAGGAAGCCGCCGACGAAGTAGACGGCTGCCACGATCACGGCGTCGAGGAAGAAGAGTGTGGTGAGCGCCCGGTAGACGAGGAGCTCGAAGGGGCGCGTGAAGACGAAGAACCCGACGTCGCGCCCGAAGACCGGGTCGGGCTCGCCGCCGAAGGGCGTGGCGTGGAGGAAGCGGAGCACCGTGAGCCACTCCGACCCGATCGAGAGGCCGGCCACGAAGGCGACCAGGGCGGCCGCGAGCGCTAGAAGGAACCCGAGCCGGCGCTGCCGGAACCACGCCTGGTACTCGGGCGGCACGACCTCGGGCGGGATCTGGCCGAGGCTCCCGCGCGCGACCCACAGGTTGACGAACGTGACGACGCCGTAGACGAGCCCGCCCGCGAGGGCGAGAAGCCAGCGCGAGAGGAGCGACGTCCAGAAGACGGACGCGTAGCCGAGCTGGCCGAACCAGAGGAGGTCGACGTAGGTGCGCGCGAAGCGGTTGCCCAGGAAGAAGACGACCGCCACGACGATGACGAACGTCCAGACGAGCCGGCGCCGCCGCACCCGCCCTTCCACCTCCGCCGCGCGCTAACTTCCGGACGCGCGCCGCCGTTCCTGCCGCGGCGCCTCGTTCCAGGCCTAGCGCCCCAGGTGCACGAGGCGTCTCAGGACGAGCCGGAGGCTGTCCCAGACGACGCGAAAGAAGCCGCCCCGCTCGACGGCCTGGTCCGCCCGGATCTCGCCCCGGAAGGCCTGGTCGCCGACCTGGACCGTGGCCGTCCCGACGACCTGGCCGCGCTCGACCGGCGCGACGAGGTAGTCCGGCAGCTCGCGCGCGGTCGTCACGCGCAGGCCGGCCGCCTCGAGGTCGCGGGGCGCCACGTAGGCGACGCGATACGAGGCCGTCGCGCGCGGGGAGGCGCCCTTGTAGACGGGGAGCGCCACGCGCCCCTCGGCCACCTCGGCCGCGAACGAGCGGAAGCCCCAGTCGAGGAGCGCCTCGGCCTGGTCGGCGCGCGCCCTTTCGCTCGACGTCCCCATCACGACGGCGATGAGGCGCGTCCCGTCCGCGATCCCGGTGGCGACGAGGTGGAACAGCCCGCCGATGTTGCCGGTCTTGAGACCGTCGACGCGCGGGTCGCGGAAGAGGAGGGCGTTGTAGTTCGGCTGCGGCGTGGCGATGTTGTACCGGTACTCCTTCGTCCGGCTGTACGCGAGGATCTCGGGGTGGGCGAGGATGGCGTGGCGGGCGAGCCGGGCCATGTCGAGGGCCGTCGTCTCGCCGCCCGGGCCGAGGCCGGCCGCGTCGGCAAAGCGCGTGCCGCGCATGCCGAGCTCCTGCGCGCGCTCGTTCATGCGCGTGACGAAGGCGTCCTCGCTGCCGTGGCCGAGGTACTCGGCGAGCGCCACGGCGGCGTCGTTCCCCGACGAGACCATGATGCCGTAGAGGAGCTGATCCACCGTGACGGGGAGCCCCGGCTCGATGAACATGCGCGAGAGCGTCGGGTCCTTCGCGAGCCGCCAGGCCTTCTCGCTGACCGGGACCTCGTCGGCGAGGGCGATGCGGCCGGCCTCGAGGTCCTCGAGAGCGAGGTCGACCGTCATCACCTTGGCGAGGCTCGCGGGCGGCTCGGGCCGCTCGGGGTCGAGGGCGAAGAGGACGAGCCCCGTCTCGGCCTCCATGAGCACGGCGCTCTGCGCCTGGATCGCCGGCGGCGCCACTTCGGGGAAGGCGAGCGTCACCCCCGCCGCCTCGGAGGGCGGGGACTGGGACGGCGTGGCGGCCGCAGCTCCCGCGGACGGTCGCCCGGTGACGAGAACGGATAGGGAGGCGAGGCAGACGATCCAGACGACCGCGAGGAGCGGGCGGAAGCCGCGGCCGCGGCGGCGCCGGCCTCCTGCCCTGGCGGGGAACAAGGTGACGGGGCCCCCCAAGACGCGAATGTGCCCGGCCGCGGAGAACTCTCCCGCGGGCCGTCCGTACAGTTGGGACGACGGTCGCCCCTCGCGGTTCCCGCTCGTACGCGACTTCACAGGATCTTCGCCAGGAAGGCCTGGGCGCGCGGGTGGCGCGGGCGCCGGAAGACCTCGTCGGGCGGGCCTTGCTCGACGATGCGGCCGTCGAAGAGGAGCGCCACCCGGTCGGCCACCTCGCGGGCGAAGCCCATCTCGTGGCTCACGACGACCATCGTCATGCCGCTCCGCGCGAGGTCGCGCATCACGTCGAGCACCTCCTGGATCATCTCGGGGTCGAGCGCCGAGGTCGGCTCGTCGAAGAGCATCACCTTGGGCTCCATGGCGAGGGCGCGCGCGATGGCGACCCGCTGCTGCTGCCCGCCCGAGAGCTCGGCCGGATAGGCGTCGGCCTTGTCGGGCAGGCCGACCCGCCGCAGGAGCTCGCGCGCCCGCGCCTCCGCCTCGGCGCGCGAGAGGCCGAGCACGAGGCGGGGCGCGAGCGTGATGTTGCCGAGGGCCGTGAGGTGCGGGAAGAGGTTGAACTGCTGGAAGACCATGCCGACTTTGGCCCGCAGCCGGTTGAGGTCGGCCTCGCGCTTGGGGAGCGGCTCGCCGGCGATCTCGACGCGGCCCCGGTCGACGGGCGTGAGCCCGTTCATGCACCGAAGGAGCGTGCTCTTGCCCGAACCCGAGGGACCGAGGAGCACGAGCACCTCGCCCCGCTCGACGGCCAGGTCGACCCCGCGCAAGACCTCGACCGGGCCGAAGCGTTTCCACACGTCAGAAAGCACGACCACCGCCGGTGAACCTCCCCTCGAGGCGCCGCACGACGTGCATGAGCGGCACGGTGAAGACGAGGTAGAGGAAGGCCACGATCGCCCAGTCGACCTCCGGGCGGAAGTTGTGCCCTTGGGCGAGCGAGCCGCGCGTCGTGAGCTCGGCCACGCCGATGAGGAAGAGGAGCGACGAGTCCTTGAGGAGCGCCACGAACTCGTTCCCCCAGGGCGGGATGGCGATCCGCAGCGCCTGCGGCAGGATGACGCGGAAGAGCGCCTGGTTGTGCGTGAGCCCGAGCGAGCGGGCCGCCTCCCACTGGCCCCGCGGCACGCCCCCGATCGCCGCGCGGAAGATCTCGGCGATGTAGGCGCTCGAGTTGAAGGCGAGCACGCCGACCGCCGTGGGCCACTGCGGCGGCGAGTAGTGGAATAGGAACGGCAGCGCGAACCCGAAGAAGAACACCTGCACGACGAGCGGCGTGCCGCGCACGACATCGATGTAGACGGCCGCGGGCACCCGGAACCAGGGCGCCCGCGACCGCCGTCCCATCGCCAGGATGAACCCGAAGGCGGTGCCCGGCAGGATGCCGAGCACCGTGAGGGCGAGCGTGACCGGGACGCCGGCGAGGATGTAGGGGAAGTACCTCGCCGCGACTTCCCAGAAGCTCATCGCGCGGGTCTAGCGCCCGCCGAAGTACTTCGCGTAGATGGCGTCGTACGTGCCGTCGGCCTTCAGCTCTGCGAGCGCGCGGTTGACGCGCGCGGCCAGGTCGGTCCGGGTGCGCGCCATCGCGATCCCGTAGTACTCGACCGTGAACGGCGGCCCCGTCACCTCGACGCCGGCCCCGGGGTTGTTCTTCAGGTACTCCTCGAGCACCGGCACATCGATGACGACGGCGTCGACCTGGCCCGTGAGAAGGGCGTTGATCGCGTCCGGCGAGTGCGGGTAGGCCTGGATCTGGGCCGCCGCCTTGCCGGCCTTCTGGAAGGCCTCGTTCTGCTTCTCGACCGCGAACTGGCCCGTCGTGCTCGCCTGGACCCCCACCTTCTTGCCGGAGAGGTCGTCGACCGTCCGGATCGGGCTCCCTGTGCGCACCATGATCGCCTGGCCCGAGGTGAAGTAGGGGTCGGAGAAGAGGACGGACTGCGCCCTCTCGTCCGTGATCGTCATGGCCGAGATGGCGAGGTCGATCTGCCCCGACACGAGCGCCGGGATGAGGGCGTCGAAGCCCATGTTGCGGATGTCGGGCGTGAACCCGGCCGCCTTGCCGATCGCCCGGATGAGGTCCATGTCGAACCCGACGAAGTCGCCGTTCGCGTCGACCGACTCGAAGGGCGCGTACTCGGCCTCCGTGCCGACGACGAGCGTCTCGGCCGGCTGGGCCTCGCTCTCGCTCGGCGGGACCTCGGACCCGCCCCCGGTCGTCGCGCCTCCGCCGCCCCCGCCGCAGGCGGCGAGGACGAGCGCCGAGGCCGCCGCGAGCGCGAGCGCGAGAGAGCGCGCCCCGGCGTTCCACCGTCTCGTCTCCCTCATAGGGACCCTCCCCGTTCCGTCGTCCGGGCGGCGAGGGCGCACCCCCGCCGCTCCTGCCCCTTTGTAGCAATCCCTGGAGCCCGCCGCCAGCCCGGGCTCAGTCGGCCGTGTTGAACCCCTGCCGCACGGGGAAGTCGAACCAGCCGGGAAAGCGCGCCGGGCGGAAGGCGCGGACGTCGACGGCCGGCTCCTCCCCGAGCACGAGCGCGGCTGCCGCCTCGCCCAGGGCCGGGCCGCGCATGACGCCGAAGCCGTTCGTGCCGCACGCGACGAAGAGGCCGCGCATCGCCGGGTGCGGGCCGAGGAGCGGCCGGCGGTCGGGCGTGCCGTCCGAGATGCCGGCCCAGCCGCTCCGGTAGCGGGCTTCGAGACCGGCGCGCAGCCGGCCCGCGAGGCTTCCGGCCAGCGAGAGGAGGAACGGCTCGTCGTTCCGCTCGTCGAACGCGTCCGGGTCGGTCTCGCGCTCCTCGGTGCCGTCGCCGAAGAGGAGGCGGCCGCCTTCGGGGATCCAGTAGAAGCCGCGCGTCACGTCGTGGAGCATCGGCACCTCGGCGGGCCGGTCGAGGTCGAGGACGGCGAGCTGCGTCCGGTACGGCTTGAGCGGCAGGTCGAGGGCCGCGTGCGAGGCGCGCAGGAGCTTGCGCGTCCAGGCGCCGGCCGCGACCAGGACCGCCCCGCAGGGGAAGCGGCCTTCGGCCGAGACGACGGCCGTGACGCGCCCGCCCTCGCCGCCCGCGACCTCGAGGCGCGCGACCGGGTCGTCGCGCCGCACCTCGCCGCCCCGCGCGCGGATGTCCTCGGCGAGGAGCGCCACGTAGTCCGGCGCGTAGACGCGCCCGTCCCCGGGCGCGAACCAGAGGGCGGCGGCGTCGTGGACCTCGAGGTCCGGCCAGCGGGCGGCCGCTTCGGCCGTCGACAAGGTTTCGACCTTGATGCCGCTTGGGGCGAGCCGCGCGAGGCGCCGGCGCATCGGCTCGACGTCGCCCAGGGCGGCCGCGAGCCAGAGGAGGCCCGTCTCCTCGTAGCGGAGCCGGCCGGGGTGGGTCCAGGCCGCCTCGCGGTAGGCGTCCTGCGAGCGGGCGACGAGCTCGGCGTCGGTCGCGTCCCAGGTGAGCCGCGAGACGATGCCGGCGGCGCGCGCCGTCGAGCCGGAGCCGGGCGCCGCCCGCTCGAAGACGGCGACCCGGCCCGCGCCCCGTCGCAGGAGCTCGGCCGCGGCGCTCATCCCGACGACGCCGGCGCCGACGACGGCCACGTCGAAGCCCGTGCGCACGAAGCATGCCGATTCGCGGCGGGCGGGCCCTTCCCCTCCCCGACGGCCTCCCCCTTATGCGAAGAGACGCGCGCGATCGAGGGCGGGAAGCGGCTGCCGGCAGCGCAGGATGTCGGCCCAGGGGTCCCCCGCCACGGCCAGGCGCCGAGGGACGGTGCGGATCGTGAAGTCGGCCGGGCGCAGCCGGGTGAGCTCGCCCCATGCGACCGGGCACGAGGCGGGCGCGCCGGGCCGGGCCCTCAGGCTGTACGGCGCGCAGAGCGTGTGACCCCGTTGGTTCTGGAGGTAGTCGACGTATACGCGGCCGGCCCGCCGCGCCCGCGCCCGCTCGAGCGTCACCTTCTCGGGCCAGGCGCGGCGGACGAGCGTCGCGAGCCGGCGCACGGCGAGGGTGACCTCGCGGTGGTCGGGCCCCGGCTCGATCGGCAGGTAGATGTGCAGGCCGCGCGCCCCCGAGGTCTTGAGGAAGGCGGCGACGCCGAGCCGCCGGAAGTGGTCGCCCAGTACCAGCGCCACCTCGCGGGCGTCGTCGAACGTCGCGGGCGGCATCGGGTCGAGGTCGACGAGGGCGAAGTCCGGGCAGGCCGGGCGGGCGCAGGGCGCGGCCCAGGGGTGGAGCTCGATCGCGGCCAGGTTGGCGAGCCAGACGAGCGTCGCCTCGTCGTCGCAGACGACGTACCGGACGGGCGGCCTCCCCTCGCGCTCGCTGGCGAACGTCCGCACCCAAGGGGGCGTGCCCGGAGGCGGCCGCTTCTGGTAGAAGCCGGGCCGGCCGATGCCCTCGGGATAGCGCGTCACGACGAGCGGGCGGCCCCGGAGATGTGGCAAGAGCGCCCGCGCGACGGACGCGTAGTAGGCGACGAGCTGCCCCTTCGTCGTGCCGTCCGAGGGCCAGAGCACCTTGTCGAGGTTCGTGAGGCGGACCCCGTCCGCGACGAAGCCCGCCGAGGCGGAGGGACTCACCCCTCGCCGGCCTCCGGCGCGAGCGCCCCCGGGACGAGCTGCACGTCGGCAGGCCGGGCCCGGCGCAGCCAGGCCACGGCGAGCGGGTGGCGCAGGCGGAGGTCCGGCGTCCACTCGCGGTACCGGACGCGGACGACGGCGACCGGCTCGGTGAAGCGCCAGCCCGCCCCGGGTGGCGGCTCGGGCGGGGAGAAGGGCGCCTCCCTGCGCGTATGCGCCGAAAGGACGCGGCCGAGCTCCTCGGCCTCGGCGGGGGCGGCGGCGAGCGCGGCCCGGCCGATGAAGCGGAGCTCCGCTCCCAGGAACGAGCCGAGGAGAAGCGAGGCCGGCCCGCAAGGGCCGGGGCGGAAGCCGCCGACGACGGCGGAGAGCGTCCGCCAGACCTTCACCTTGCGCCAATCGTCCGAGCGGCCCGGCCGGTAGGGCGAGAGGCGTCGCTTGGCCACGATCCCCTCGTGGCCGAGGGCGGCCGCCGCCCGGTAGAGCTCCGTCGCGCGCTCGCCGGGGAAGGTGGCGACGAGCGCGAACGTGCCGCCGCTCTGCCCGGCCAGCGGCCCGAACGACTCGGCGAGCGCCTCCTGGCGCGCGCGCCAGGGCTCGCGGCGGAGGTCGCGCGCGAGCCAGAGCAGGTCGAAGGCGAGGTAGACGGCGGGTAGGAGCGCGGCCAAACGGGCGACCTCGCGCGGGTGGCGCGCGCGGTCGCGCCGGAGGACGGCCGGGAAGGCGGCGCGCCCGCCGGCGACGACCACCACCTCGCCGTCGAGGACGGCGGGCGGGCCGGCGGCGAGCGCCCGGAGCTCGGGGTACTGGGCCTCGCGCGGCCCCCCGCGCCGCGTGCGGAGCTCGATGCGGCCGGCGCCGTCCGTGAAGGCGAGCATGCGGATGCCGTCCCATTTCGGCTGGACGGCGAAGGCCGGATCGTCGAAGGGCCGCGGCCACGCGACCGGCTCCATCGCCTCGGGCGGCACGGGCCAGGCCGTCACCCCGTCCGTCCGGCCAGGGCTCGGCCTTCCTCGATGCGCCGCACGCTCTCGCGCAAGGCGGCGAGGAGGTCCTGGGGCGGCGCCTCCTCGACGGGAGCGGGCAGGACGATCTCCCGCCCGCTGACCTTCTGCTCGACGAGCTCGCGGAGCGCGGCCTGGTACCGGTCCCGGTAGCGGCTCGGGTCGAACGGTACCGAGAGCCGCGATACGAGCTCCTCCGCCACCTCGAGCTCGCGCGGGTCGGGTTCGGGGAGCTGGGCCCGCGCCTCCCCCGCCTCGGCCGCCAGGAGGTCCTCCGGCCGGTGGAGCGTCTCGAGGAGGAGAAAGCCGCGGTAGACCCGGAGGAGCCCGAGCCGCTCCCTTTGGCGGAGCGCGAGCCGGGAGAGGCCGACCTTGCCCGTCCGCTCGAGCGTGCGCACAAGGAGGGCGTAGGGCCGCTCCCCGCCCTCCGCCGGCTCGAGGCGGTACGGCCGCTCGTAGTAGATCGGGTCGACCTCGTCCTGGCGCACGAAGTCCAGGACCTCGATCGTGCGGCGCGTCGGGAGCGGCAGCCGTTCCAGGTCCTCGTCCCGGACGACGACGAACTCGCCCGGGGAGAACTCGAAGCCGCGGACGATCTCGTCGTCTCCGACCGTCTCGCCGCAGGCCGGGCACTCCTTGCGGTAGCGGATCGGCGTGTGGTCTCTCGCGTGGAGCTGCCGGAAGCGCACGGCGCGGTCGACCGTCGCCGGCCCGAGCCGGATGGGGATGTGGACGAGGCCGAAGCTGACGGCGCCCTTCCAGAGGACGCGCACGTCAGCCGCCGCGCGGGACGTCGGCCCGCGCGAGCTCCGGCTCGTCCGTCGGGTACGTGGGGCCGTCGCCCGGGCGCGGCCGCGGCCTCGGCCCATCGGCTGCGCGCGTCGTCCCGAAGACGCCCTGCAGCCGGTCGAGGACCTCGGGCGTCATGTCGACGAGCCGTTCGAGGGCGCCGCGGTCGCCGACCGGCAGAAGCCGAACGTGGTCGGGGCTCACGACGAGGAAGCCGACCGGCTGGACGGAGATGCCGGCGCCGCTGCCGCCCCCGAAGGGGAGGTTCTCGCGCCCGCCGCCCGGCCACTGGCTGCCCCCGGCGGCGAAGCCGAAGGAGACGCGCGAGACGGGGATGATGACGGCGCCTGTCTTCGTCTCGACGGCGTCGCCGACGACCGTGTTGACGTCGACCATGCTCTTCAGGCTCTCCATCGCCGTCTGCATGAGGCCTTGGATCGGGTGCTCGCTCACGGCCGGGGCCTCCCTCGAAGGACGGCGCGGACGACGCGGCGCGCGCCGACGAGCGTAAGGTCCCCGAGGCCGAGGCTCCATATGCAGCGGGCGCGGAGGGACGCCCGCGGCCGGAGGCCGAAGTCGGGCGCGACCCGCACGTCGAAGGGCGCAGGCGGCGCCGACCGCCCGCGCCTTGGCCCCGACCAGGCGAGAAGGGCCGCCACGTTCCAGAGCGCGGCCTCGAGCGCTCCGACGGCCACGGCCGTCTCGGCGGCGTCGCCGAGCGCGAGCTCCGCCCGGACCGAGACCGACTCGAGTCGCGCTCGTCCGAGGAGATCGAGCGCGAGGCCCGGCGCCGTCCATGGCTGGCGACGGCCCGGCGCGGCCCAGGCCCGCCCGGGCGGCCGGATGGGGAGGAGGACGGGGCCGAGGCGCCAGACGAGCTCGATCCGCCAGGGCCCCTCCGGCACGCGCGCCGCGACCGCGAGGGTCAGCCGGATGCGCGCCCGCGCGAGCGCGGCCACGAGGAGGAACGCGAAGGCACCGGCGAGGGCCCATCCCGTCCCGGGAGGCATCTCCGGGGGCAGCGTGTCCCTCGCCGGGCGAGCCTACGCTTCGGGGGGCGCCGCCGGGGAGTGGCCTCGCCTCTGGCCCGGCGCGCCTTCCGGCACGCGGAAGTAGAGCTGGCGCGGCCCCTCCCGGGACAGGAGGGCGCCCGGGTCGGGCAGCTCGCGCACGTCCCGCACGCCGAGGGCGACGAGCGTCTTCTTCGTCGTCCCATATAGGACGGGCCGGCCGGCCGTCTTGCGGCGGCCGACCTCGCGCACGAGCCCCCGTTCGAGGAGCGTGCCGAGCGCGCTCTCGGAGCTCACGCCGCGGAGCTCGTCGATCTCGGCCCGCGTCACCGGCTGCCGGTAGAGCACGATCGCGAGCGTCTCGAGAGCGGCGGGCGAGAGGGCGGGCGGCCGCGAACCCTTGAGCTTGGCGACGAGCTCCGCGAATTCGGGCTTCGTCACGAGCCGGTAGCCGCCTGCCACGAGCTCGAGCTGGATGCCGCTCTCGGGCCGGGCCCGCGCGCGCTCGAGCGCGCGGAGCGCCTCCCGCACGGCCGGCTCGTCGGCCCCGCAGAGCTCGGCCAGTCGGCGCGCGCCGACGGGCTCCTCGCTCGCGAAGAGAAGGGCCTCGACCATCGGGAGGAGCGGGTTCACCGGACGTCCGGCCGCGACCGGGGCACGACCGTGATGGGGCCGAGGGGCCGCTCCTGGACGACGGCCACGCGGCCCGCGCGCACGAGCTCGAGGAGCGCGAGGAAGGTGACGATCACCTCGCGCCGGGAGGCGTCGTCCCGGAAGAGCCGCTCGAAGGCGGCCGGCCGGCCGTCGAGGAGGCGGAGGATCTCCGCCATGCGCTCCGGCACCGTGACCGGGTCGCGCGCGACCGTGGCCCGCCGGCCGGCCGCGCGCCGCCACACGCCCTCGAAGGCGCGGACGAGTTCGTCCGGCAGAAGCTCCGGGAGCGACGCGCCGACCGGCGGCCGGGTCGGGCCCTGGCCGCGGGGGAACCGCCGCCGCGCCTCGCGCTCGAAGGCGCGGAGGGCCTGGACGACTTCCTGGAAGGCCTCGAGCTCCTGAAGCCGCTCGGCCCAGGCGTCGGGCGAGGGCCCTTCGCCGTCCTCGTCCCCGTCCCCGCCTTCGGGGCCGGCCTCGCCGTCGGCCGGCGGTGCCTCGGGGAGGTCGAGCCGGGCGGCGCGCTCGAGGGCGCGCGCCACCCGGACGAGCGCGAGGCTCGCCGCCTCGAGGTCGGCTTCGGGCCGCCCGAAGGCGTCGCGGGCGGCCCGGGCGATAGGGCCCACGGGCACGCGCTCGCCCTTCTCGAGCCGCGCCTCGACGAGCGCGATCTCCTCGAGGAGCCGGGAGGCCTCTTCCCCTTCCCGCCCCATCTCGTCCGCCGTCATCGGAACACGCCGTAGACCGCCTGGGTGGCCCAGGAGACGACGGTCGCGATCCAGCGACCGCCGAGGCCTGTGAAGAGCAGGATGAGGAGGATGACCCAGCCGTAGGGGTCGAGCCGGTGGTAGCGCCAGGCGAGCCGGGGCGGGAGGAGGCTCGCCAGGATGCGGGAGCCGTCGAGCGGCGGGATGGGGATGAGGTTGAAGACGCCAAGCGCCACGTTGTAGACGAGCGCGAGCTCGAGGACGGTCGCGACCGCTCCCGCAAGCCCGCCGTAGGCCCAGGGGAAGGCGCCAAAAAGGCGCGAGAGGAGAAAGGCGGCGAGGAAGGCGAGGAGGAAGTTGGCCACGGGGCCCGCCAGCGCGACCGTCAGCATGCCGCGGCGGGGGTCGCGGAAGTGGCGGGGGTCGACCGGCACCGGCTTGGCCCAGCCGAAGTGCGCCACCCACAGCATGAGGACGCCGAGCCAGTCGAGGTGCGCGAGCGGGTTCAGCGTGAGCCGCCCGGCGAGCCGCGCCGTCGGGTCGCCGAGCCGGTCGGCCGTCCAGCCGTGGGCGTACTCGTGGACGACGATCGCGAGCACGAGCCCGGGCAAGCCCAGGATCAGGTCGCGCACGTCCGGCACGATCATACCGTCAGCCTACTACAGGGTCTGCCAGGGGGCGAGGCGCTGCCCGCGCGCCAGGTCGTCGACCGTCTCCCGCCGGACGACGAGCGCGTCCCGCCCCTCGCGGACGAGGACGACGGCCGGCCGCGGGACGGCGTTGTACCGCATCGACATCGGGAAGGCGTAGGCGCCCGTGCCGATGAGCACCAGCCGGTCGCCCGGCCGGAGCTCGGGCAGGAGCGCGTCGCGCAGGAGGACGTCGCCCGACTCGCAGTAGCGGCCGACGACGTGGCAGCGCTCCCGGGGCCGGTCGTCGGCCGGCCCCGCCAGCTCCGCGCGGTAGCGGGCGCCGTAGAGGGCCGGCCGGATGTTGTCCCCCATGCCGCCGTCCACGGCCACCACCGGCGTGAAGCCCGGCACGCGGTGAGCGTCCCCCACCGTGTAGACGGTGAGGCCGGCCGGCGCGGCGATGGCGCGCCCCGGCTCGACCCCGACCGTCGGCGCCGGCTCGTCGGCCGGCCGGGCCGCCAAGGCCGCCGCGACGGCCTCGGCCCAGGCCTCGGGGGTGAGCTCGATCTCGTCCGTGTAGCGGTAGGCGGCGCCGCCGCCCACGTCGAGGGCGCCGAGCCACACGCCCGTCGCTTCGTGGTAGGCGCGCCGCAGGTCGAGGAGGCGGGCGAGCGTCTCCGTGAAGATCGCCCCCTCCTCGATCTGCGAGCCCACGTGCGCGTGGAGCCCGACCGGCGCGAGCCCCGCCGCGTGCGCTCTGAGGAGCCCCGCGAGCGCCTCGCCGCTTTCGAGGTCGAAGCCGAACTTGCCCCCGCGCCCTCCCGTGGCGATGTACTCGTGCGTATCCGGCGAGAGGCCGGGGGCCACCCGCAGGGCGAGGGCCGCCGTCGGCCGTTCGGCCGCCTCGCGCCCCCCGCGCACGAGCGCGGTCCAGCGCTCGAGCTCGTCCGGATTGTCCAGGACGATCTCCCGCACCCCGCCCGCGAGGGCGAGCCGGTGCTCGTCGGCCGACTTGTTGTTGCCGTGAAGCCGCATCCGCCGCGGCTCGACGCCGGCGCGGCGGGCGAGCTCGACCTCGCCGAGCGAGACGACGTCGAAGTCGAGGTCGAGGTCGGCGAGCGCGCGGAGGAACGCCGGGACGGCGAGCGCTTTCACGGCGTAGCTCACGCGCGCCTTTGGGCCGAGGCGCGCGCGGAAGGCTCGCAGGATCGCCTCGGCGCGCGCCCGCGCCACGTCTTCGCTGAGGACGAGAAGCGGGGTGCCGTAGCGGCTCGCGAGCTCGTCGAGGACGACGCCGGAGAACGTGAGGCGCCCGCGCTCGTCGCGCGCGAGGCCGTCGCCCAGCTGGGCGGTGTCCGGCTCCTCCACTCGGCGCATGGACAGCATGCTAGGGCTTCGCGCGGCGAGGCGTCAACGGCTCCCTCAGGCCTTCGGCCGGAAGGCGAGCGCGGCGAGCGCCCCGAAGACGACGGCCGCCGTCAGCCCCATGGCCGTGGCCGCGAGGCCGCCTGTGAAGACGCCGACCCAGCCGTGCTCGGCCGTCTCCCGGATCGCCCCCTGGGCGAGCGCGTGGCCGAAGCCGGGAAGCGGCACCGTCGCGCCGGCCCCGAAGAGCTCGACGAGCGGCTCGTAGAGCCCGAGGCCGCTGGCGAGGGCGCCCGCCACGACGAACCCGACCAGCACGTGCGCCGGGCTGAGCCGCGTGGAGTCGACGACGAGCTGCGCCACGGCGCAGAGGAAGCCGCCGAAGGCGAAGGCGAGGAGGTAGTCCACGGTCAGCCCGCCTCGGGCGCGCCGGACTCGAAGGCGACGGCGTGGGCGACGGCCGGGATCGACTCCCCCTGGCGGTAGGTCGTCGGGCTCAAGAGGGCGCCCGTCGCGACGAGGAGGACGCGTCGCAGCCGGCCGGCTCGCAAGGCCGGCAGGTGACGGGCGGCGAAGACGGCCGCGCACTGGCCCGCCCCGCTCCCGCCCGCGTGGACGTCGTGCCGCCGGCGATCGTAGAGGAGGAGCCCGCAGTCCTCGTGACGGTCGCCGAGCTCGATGCCGCGCTCGCCGAGGAGGATGCGCAGGAGCTCGCTTCCGACCTCGGCCAGGTCGCCCGTGACGATCGCGTCGTAGTCGCGCGGGGAGCGGCCGGTGTCGCGCAGGTGGCGCTCGATCGTGTCGGCCGCCGCCGGGGCCATGGCCGAGCCCATGTCGTAGGGGTCGGAGATCCCGTAGTCGATCACCCGGCCCGGCGTGGCCGAGGCGATGGCGACGCCGTCCGCTCCCCCCTCCTCCGCGCCCGCGACGACGAACGCGGCGGCCGCCGTCGCCGTCCACTGGGCCGTCGCCGGGCGCTGGTGTCCGAACTCGATCGGGAAGCGGTACTGGCGCTCGGCCGTCTCGTGGTGGCTCGAGACGGTGACGAGCACGCGCCGGCAGAAGCCGCCGTCGACGGCGAGCGCGGCCTCCGCGAGCCCGGCCGTCAAGGTGGCGCAGGCCGAGAAGAGGCCGAAGGCCGGGATGTCGAGGTCGCGGGCCGCGAAGTGGGTGGGCGTGTTCTGGTCGAGGAGGTCGCCTCCCAGGTGGAGTTCGGGCGGTCCGCCCTTGAGCCCGTCGAGCGCGCGGCGCGCCGCGCGCCGCCCCCCCGCGGCCGCGGCCGCCGCCCCCCGCGGGGGCCCGCGGCGGCGCCCGCGGCCCCCCTCGTCGAAGCCGGCTGCGAGCGGCCCCTCCCCCTCGAGCCGCCCGACGACGCTCGCCCAGCGCACAAGGCGCGGGCGCGAGGGGAACGTCCACGTGCCCGCCCCGACCCGCCGCGCGGCCGGGCGGGGGCCGGCGAGGAGGGCGCTCACCGGGCCGGTCCCGCCAGGAGGTACCAGCCGAGCCCGACGACGACCGAGGCGAGCGTGCCGAAGACGATGACGGGCCCCGCCACCTCGAACATGCGCGCGCCCACGCCCATCACCCAGCCCTCGCGGCGGAACTCCATCGCCGGGGCCACGATCGCGTTCGCGAAGCCCGTGATGGGGAGCGAGGCGCCCATGCCGGCGTAGCGCACCCAGCGGTCGTACACGCCAAGGCCCGTGAGGACCGACCCGAAGAGGACGAGGAGGGCGGCCGTCGGCAGGGCCGCCTGGTCGGCCGAGAGGCCGAGGCGCATGAAATAGGTCATGACGCCCTCGCCGGCCGCGCAGATGAGCCCGCCGACGGCGAAGGCGCGCGCCGCGTTCCGGAGCCTGGGATGACGCGGCGCCACGCGACTGCGCAGCTCGAGGTACCGGCGCCGTTCGCGCTCGTCCGCCTTCGCCACCTACCGGCGCTCCCCGTCCACGTAGGCGACCTTCACGTTGGCCTTGTACTCGACGAGCCGCCCGTCCCGCACGTTCGCCGTCAGGTTGTAGACCTCGACCCCGGTGATGCCGGGCACGCTCTTCGCCGCCTCGCGCACCGCGTTCTCGACGGCCTCCTGCCAGCTCGAAGGGGAGTCGCCTACGAGCTCGACGACTTTCACGACCTCCACCTCGGTCCGCACCTCCCAACCGGTGGCGTGCGCCCGGTAGTCTCCCTCCGCCCGGCCGAGCCCATGCGGCGCGGGCGCGGCGACGAGCACGGCGCCGGGTGGCGGCGCCGGCTCGCGCGCGGGACGGCCCGCGAGCGAGAGGAGCGTGAGCGCGGCGATGAGGAGGGCGGTCAAGAGGAGGGCGAGGACGGCGACCCGGCGCAGGAAGGCGTCCATCGCCGCTATCGTTCACACGGCGCGGCCCTCCAATGCGGCGCGCGCGAGCCGCAGGGCGCGCCGCTCCAAGCGCGAGACCTGCGACTGCGAGACGCCCAGCCTCGCCGCGGCCTCCGTCTGCGAGAGGCCGGCCGCGTACCGGAGCCAGAGGAGGCGGCGCTCGCGCTCGGGAAGCCGCGCGAGGGCCCGGCGGACCTCCGCCCGGGCAAGCCACGCCTCCTCGAACGAGGGGCTCGCCGGCTCCCGGGGCGGGCGGTCGCGGCCGTCCTCCTCCCCGTCGCCTGAAAGCGGCTCCGGCGGCCGCAAGGCCGAAAGGAGCGACGCCAGCTCGTCGACCGGGATGCCGAGGGCCGCCGCCACCTCGCGCGCGGTCGGCGCGCGCCCGAGCTCCTGCGCGAGGCGCTCCTCCGCGGCGCGGATCTCGTTCCGCCGGCGGACGGCCCGCCGGCCGACGTCGGGGCCGGGCAGGAGCTCCTGCGCGGCGCGGCGCATCTCGGCCAGGACGAAGGGCGTCGCGAAGGCGCGAAGCGGCGTGCCGCGAGCCGGGTCGTAGCGGCGGACGGCCTCGAGCGCGCCGAGGTAGCCGGCCTGCTCGAGGTCGGCGAAGGGCGCTCCCGAGGCGGCGAACCGGCGCGCGGCCTGGCGCACGACGGGCGCCAGGTCGCGGAGCCAGCCTTCCTCGGCGCCCCCGCCTCCCCCCGCCCGGCTCGGGGCGAGGGGCTCGGGGCCGCCGGCCGGCGGCGTCACGGGCCGGGTTCGGGGACGGCGCGCGCGCGCACCTCGCGGGGGGTCTTGTACAGGACGACGCGCGTGCCGCGGCCCGGGGCCGAGGTCACCTCGACGCGGTCCGAGAACGTCTCCATGAACGTGAAGCCGAGGCCGAGGTGGTCGGGGTCGTCGGAGGTCGTGTAGGCGGCCTCGCGCGCCCGCTCGACGTCCTCGATGCCGACCCCGGTGTCGGCGACCGTCACGCGCAGCCCCTGCTCGTCGCACTCGGCGAGGACGACGACCTCGCCGGGCTCCCGGCCCCGGTAGGCGTGGATGACGGCGTTCGTGACGGCCTCCGAGACGGCGACCTTGAGCTCCTCGATCTCGGCGACCGTGAAGTCGAGCTGGCTCGCGAAGGCGGCGACGGCGACGCGGGCCACGCCGACGTTGTCGGCGTAGGCCGGAAGGACGAGGCGCATCCGGTTCGGCGTCATCGCGCCCGCACCCCGAGCGCCTCGTCGAGCGAGCGGTAGACAGGGACGAGCGTGGTGAGCCCCCCCATGGAGAGGACGGCGAGCGCCGGGCCGGGCGGGGCGACGATCGCCATCGCGAGCCCTTCCTGGCTGAGGCGCCGGTACCGGCCGAGGAGCGCCCCGAGCCCGGTGCTGTCGATGAGGCCGACCTTGCGGAGGTCGAGGACGAGCCGGGCGCCCGGGGCCTCGTCGAGCCAGGCCTCGACCTGCGCCCGGAAGACCGGGGCGGCCTGGACGTCGAGGTCGCCCTCGACGGCGACGACGAGCGCCCCTTCCAGCAGCCGCTTCCTGAGGCGCACGCCCGAGACCTCCGCGGCCAGGCTTCGGCGGCGACCGGGACCCATCCTGCCCGCGCGGGGGGCGCGGCGCGGGGGCGCCCGGGTCGATCGAGCGCGCGCTTCGACAGACGTCGGCGGCCCGCGACCTCAGAACGGCCAGAAGGCGCGGACGAGGCGGACGAGGAGGAGGGAGAGGCCGGCCCGCGGCACCTCGGCCTGCGCCGCAAGCGGCGCCGAGAGCTCCGACTGGCCGGGGGCGCGGACGACGATGCGGCCGAGCACGTCGCCCTTCGCGACCGGCGCCGCGACGCGAGCCGGAAGCTCGAGCCGGCTCTCGACCTCGTCCGCCTCGCCCTTGCCCACCGTCACGGCGACGAGCGAAGCCGGCGCGACCGCCACCGCGCGCGCCCGGCCCGCGTCGACCGCGACCCGCCCCACCGTCTCGCCGGCCCGGGCGACGACGACGGAGGCGAAGTTGGCGAACCCCCAGTCGAGCATGCGCGTGATGTCCGACCAGCGGTCGGCGGCCGTCGGCGCGCCGAGGACGACGGCGACGAGCCTCGTCTCGCCCCGCTGGGCCGTGATGCTCACCGAGTAGCCGGCCGCCGACGTCCAGCCCGTCTTGAGCCCGTCGACCCCCGGGTAGCGCTTGAGGAGCTTGTTCGTGTTGACGAGCACGAACTCGCGCGGCGGCTCGCGGAAGGGCCGCATCCAGGTGCGGGTGAGGCGGAGGAGCTCCGGGTGGCGCAGGATGAGGTAGCGCGAGAGGAGCGCGATGTCGTAGGCGCTCATCACGTGACCGTCGGCGTCGAGGCCGTGGGGGTTGCGGAAGGTCGAGTCCCGCATGCCGATCGCCTCGGCGAGCGCCTGCATGCGCCGGACGAAGCCCTCCTCCGACCCGGCGACGTGCTCCGCCACCGCCATCGCGGCGTCGTTGGCCGAGGCGATCGCCACGGCCGCCACCAGGTCGCCGAAGGAGAACGTCTCCCCCGGCGAGAGAAAGACCTGACTCCCGCCCATGCTCGCCGCGTGCGGGCTCGTCGTCACCGGGTCGGACCAGCCGACCTGACCGGCGGCGAGCGCGTCGAGGGCCACGGCGAGCGTCATGAGCTTCGTCACGCTCGCCGGGTTCCTCCGGTCGTGCGGGTTCTTGGCGAGGAGGATGCGCCCGGAGAGGGCGTCCATGAGCACGGCCGAGGGCGAGGCGAGCGCGGGTGCGCCGGGGGCGAGGGCGGTGACGCCCGAGGACGCGTCCTCGCCCTGCGCAAAGGCCGGCCGCACGGCCGAGGGCGCGGCGAGGGAGAGGGCGAGCGCGAGGACGAAGGCTGCGCGCAAGGGCCCGGAGCGCGGCTGGCCCGGCCTCGCCCGGCTCGCCTTACCCGCCCTCTGTCGGGGGTCGTCCAGGGCCGGAACCTCCCGGCCTAGGCTTCCCCGCCGGCGGGCGGCGTCATGCGGGGTGCGGCTCGGCCTCGGGTCGCCAGTACCGCTTCCGCCGGAGCGCCCTCGCGCGCATCAGGGCCGCGAACGGGACGAGCACGATCGTCGCCCACTGCGTGAGGGTCATGAACCCGACGCCGTAGACGGGGTTTACGTAATGGACCAGATAGAGCGGGTTGTCGCGGACGCTCTCCTCGACCACCCCGCGCAGGACGGAGTACCAGAGGAAGAACGACCAGAACCGGTAGCCGTCGGGCGTCGGGCGGCGCGAGGCGAGGAGGTGGGCGCAAAGGAGCACCACGCCGATGGCCGAGCCGTAGAGCTGGGCCGGGTGGCGCGCGCCCCCGAGGATCTCCGCCGGGTGGCCGAGGATCTCCTGGTTGAAGATGTTGCCGATGCGGACGAGCGCGATCCCGACGGCCACCCCCGGCACGGCCCAGTCGAAGAGCGGCTCGACCGGGACGCGGTGGCGCGAGGCGTAGGCGAAGAGGGCGACGGCGCCCCCGAGGAGCGCGCCGTGGATCGAGAGGCCGCCGTGGTCGACCCGCACGATCTCGCCCGGGAAGGCGACGAAATACGGGAGGTTCGTCGCGACGTAGACGAGCCTCGCGCCCACCACCCCGCCGACGATGCCGAGAAAGCTCACGTTGTAGAGGAAGTCCTCGTCGACCCCGCGCTTGCGCCCCTCGCGCACGAACCAGACGATGCCGATCGCGATCGACACGGCCATGAAGAAGCCGTACCAGCGGATCCCGATCGGACCGAGGTGGACGAGATAGGGATCGATGCCGGGGATGAGCACGGCCTACCCCCTCGTGGAGTCTAGCACGGCACCCGGCTAGGCCCTCGGGTGCGTCTCGGCGTAGACGTCCTTGCGGCGCGCGTCGCTCACGTGCGTGTAAATCTGCGTCGTGCTGACGTCGGCGTGGCCCAGCATCTCCTGGACGGCCCGCAGGTCGGCGCCGTTCTCGAGGAGGTGCGTCGCGAACGAGTGACGGAACACGTGGGGCGTGATCGGTCGCGCGATGCCGGCCTCGCGCGCGTACCGCTTCAACACTTTCCAGAAGCCCTGGCGCGTGAGCCGGCGCCCCCGGTGGTTCAGGAAGAGCGCCGTCTCCCGGGGATCGCGGGCGAGCGCCGGCCGGCCGTGGGCGAGGTAGTCGGCGAGCGCCCCGAGGGCGTGCGAGCCGACCGGCACGATGCGCTCCCGCGCGCCCTTCCCAAGGACGCGCACGCAGCCGATCTCCGCGCGCAGGTCCTGACAGTCGAGCCCGACGAGCTCCGAGACCCGGAGCCCGGCCGCGTAGACGAGCTCGAGCATGGCGCGGTCGCGGAGACCCGCCGCCGTCTCCGCCTTCGGCTGGCCGAGGAGCTTCTCGACCTCGGCGACGGAGAGCACGCGCGGCAGGCGGCGCGGACGGGACGGACCGGCGAGCTCGCTCGTGGGGTCGTCGGGGCGCCAGCCGGCGTGGACGAGGTATCGGTAGAACGAGCGCAAGGCCGCCATGCGGCGCGCGACCGTCGCCGGAGCGCGGTGCGCCTCGCGCTGCGAGCGCAGGTAGTCCTGGACGTGCGCGCGGCGGGCGAGGGGCAGCTCGGCGCCTGCGCGGGCGAGGAAGCGGTCGAAGTCGGCCAGGTCCCGCCGGTACGCCTCGACCGTGTTGTCGAGGAGCCCCTTCTCGATGCGGAGGTGGGCGAGGTACTCGGCGACGACCCGGTGCACGCGGGGCCTCCTCCGCCGCTCCGGCCGGCCCGCGCCGCGAGGCCGGGCCGGCGTCCTCAGACGAGATCGGACAAGGGCGTGTGCGGAAGCCCGTGGGCCTCCGCCACCTTGGGGTGGACGACGCGCCCCGCCGCCACGTTGACGCCGGCCGCGAGGTGGGGGTCCTCCCGCACGGCCTCGCGCCAGCCGCGGGCGGCGAGCGCGAGGACGTACGGAAGCGTCGCGTTCGTGAGCGCGAAGGTCGACGTGCGCGGCACGGCGCCCGGCATGTTCGCCACCGCGTAGTGCTGGACGCCGTAGCGCTTGTAGACCGGGTCGGCGTGCGTCGTCACGCGGTCGCACGTCTCGACGACCCCGCCCTGGTCGATGGCCACGTCGACGATGACGGAGCCGGGCCGCATCTCCTGCACCATCTCGGCCGTCACAAGGCGCGGCGCGCGCGCCCCCGGGATGAGGACGGCGCCGATGAGGAGGTCGGCCGTCGGGACGGCTTGTCCGATCGAGTACTCGTTCGACATGAGGGTCGTGACGCGCGCGCCGAAGAGGTCGTCGAGCTGGCGGAGCCGCTCGGCGTTCACGTCGAGGATCGTCACTCTGGCGCCGACGCCGACCGCCATCTTGGCCGCGTTCGTCCCCACGACGCCGCCGCCCAGAACCACCACGTGGCCGGGCTCGACGCCCGGCACGCCGCCGAGCAGCACCCCCGAGCCGCCCTGTGGCTCCTCGAGGAAATGGGCCCCGATCTGGACCGACATGCGCCCGGCCACCTCGCTCATCGGCGTGAGCAAGGGGAGCGATCCGTCCGCGGCCGTCACCGTCTCGTAGGCGATGGCGACGACGCCCCGCTCGAGGAGACCCCGCGTCAGCTCGGGAGCGGGCGCGAGGTGGAGGTAGGTGAAGAGCACCTGGCCCTCGTTGAGCCGCTCCACCTCCTCGGGCTGCGGCTCCTTCACCTTCAGGATCATCTCGGCGCGGGCGAAGATCTCGTCGCGCGGGGCGAGCTCCGCGCCCGCCCGGCGGTACTCCTCGTCCGCGAAGCCGCTCCCCCGGCCGGCGCCCGGCTCGACGAGCGTCCGGTGGCCGCGCGCGGCGAGCGCCCGCGCGCCGGCCGGGGTGAGCGAGACCCGGTACTCGTCCGCCTTGATCTCCTTCGGAACCCCGACGACCACGCGCCATCCGCCCCCGCGCCTGGAACGGCTCAAGCCGCGGCCAGTATACACCGGTCGCAAAAGGCGGGGTCAGATGCCGAGCGCGCGCACGAGCGCGCGCAGGGCCGCCGGCGCCAGGTAGGCGTCGAGGGCGCTCACGGCGACCGTGGCGGAGAGGGCCGCCGGAAGGCGCACGACGAGGCGGCCGACGACGTCCCCGGCCCCGGTCGGACGCCGCGCGAGCCGGGCCGCCGAGATGCGCCAGGCGTCGGCGAGCGAGCCCGCCCCCAGGACGAGCCACGCCGGCAGCGCGACGAGGTACGACGGCGCGACCGACCCCAAGACGACCCCGAGCCCGGGCCAGCCGCCCTCGTAGGTGAGGAACGCGACCGTGAAGCCGAGCGAGAAGGAGCGGAAGACGAGGACGGAGGGGACGAGGAAGAGGCCGGCCTGGGTGGCGCCGCCGAGCCAGAGGAGCCCGAACGTCGCCCCATGCAGGAGGAGCGCGCGCCGGAGCGCCGCCTCCGGGCCGTCGGGGTGGTGGACGGCGAGGACAAGCCAGCGCGCCACCTCGTCCCGGGCCGCCTGGCCGATCCCGCCGACCGCGAGGGCGCCTGCCAAGAGCCCGGCCAGGATCGCGCCCACGCAGGCGGCCACGGCCGGCCCCGGCGCGGCCAGGCCGAGCCTGGCCAGGCCCGGCCAGGGTCCCGTGCGCACGCCGAGCCAGGATCGCACGCGGGACCGCGCGGCCGTCGGACGACCCTCCCCCGCGCCACCCTATGACGCGTCCGTCGTCGAAAGACCGGGCCCTCCGGCCGCAAGGCGCGCGCCGAGGACACCGGCCGCCGCCCCGGCCGCGAAGGCGAGGGGGTCGTCGCGGACGCCCCGCCCCATCGTGCGCCAGCCCTCGGCGCGGGCCGCCAGCCAGGCCCAGTCGCCGTCCAGGTCGACGAGGACGGAGAGGTGACGACGGGCCGCGGGCGAGGATCGCCACGCGGCCTCGGCGCGCCGGAGGGGCTCGCCCGCCACCGACCGGCCCGCCGGCCAGGCGACGAGCGACGACGGCGGCGCGAGGTCCGAGAGCGCGGCCAGCGCGTGGTGGGAGAGGCCGAAGTGGCGCTCTCGCCGGTCGGCGCCGGAGAGGCGCAGGGCGGCGAGCGGTCGTCCCCCGAGCGCCGCCGCCACCTGGAGCGACCAGGCCTGCTCCGTGCCGGTGTGACCGAGGCGCGTGCCCGTCCCCACGATGCCGGGCCCCATGCCGACCGCCACCGCGTCGGCCCCGTGGACGAGACGGGCGGCGAGGAGCGCCGAGGGGAGGGCCACGCACTCGTCGTCGCCCCCGAAGGCGTGCCCCACGGAGAGGACGCGGGCAATGAGCCCTTCGGCCTTGAGCTTCGCGACCGTGTCGCTCCAGGCCACAGGCAGGCTGCCGCCGTCGGTGTGGACGTAGGCGAGCGCGAGCGGACGGCCGAGGCGCCCGGCCTCGCGCGTGAAGCCCAGCGCGAAGGGGAGGAGCTGGCTATGGAGCGAGAGCGCCGCGACCACAGAGCCGGCGAGGTCGTTCGCCTCCCGGAGGAGCGGGTGGCCCGGCGCCCCCTCCTCCTCGACGTGCAGGAAGGCCCGCTGCCACGGGGTATAGCGCCACTTCACGATGTGGCCCGGACCCGGCTCCGCCTCGGGCGGCCGACCGTCGACCCAGAGGACGAAGTGGCGGCCGCCGCTGCCGAGGCCGAGATCGCCGGCGGTGACGTTGAGGAGCACGCGGTCGCCGGCCGCGACCGCCCCGGTGAGGCGCGGGTAGGCGACGGCCGCGGCCGCCTGGCCGTCGGGGAAGCGGACCTCGAGATCCAGGCGGCCAGCCCGGGGCGAGACGGCGACGACCTCGGCCCACGCCGCGCGGAACGCGCCCCTCACCCCCGCTCGGCCGTCCGCCCGGGCTACGACCCTTCGCCCGACGAGCCGTCCTCTATAGCCTCGCCCGTACCGCCGGCGGCCTCGCGCCCCGGGGCCGCCTCGCCCGGCCCGGCCTCGCCGGGCCAGCGCCGCGCCACGCGCGGGGCGTCGCGGCCGGCGTCCTCGCGCTCGGCCCGCTCCGACCACTCCTCGGGCCAGGGGACGGGCCGCCGCCCCTTCGGCACGCGCCGGATCGGGCCCGCCTCGCCCCGCCACTCGCCGGGCGCCACCTCAGTCTCGCGCCGCGCCATGGCCTGGCGGGCCTCTTCCTCGCGCCGCCGTTCCTCCTCGAGCTCCTCGCGCTCGCGCGCCCGCGCCTCGGCGATCGCCGCCTCCACGGCCTCGCGGCTCCCGACCTCCTTCGTCTCCTCCTCCACGGGCTCGACGACCCGCCGCATCTGGCGGGCCACGACCCGGTTCGTCGCCGCGAGCCCGGCGCGCACGCCCGCGTCCAGCCCGTCGCCCTCGTGGACGAGCGCCGACCCGACGAGGAGCCGCTCCTCCTGGCGCCGGTTCCGATAGAGCACGAGCGCCGTCGCGACCTCGCACCCGCCGAGGGCGTGGCGCTCGCAGGCCAGGACCTCCATCCAGTGGCCCGGCCGCAGGCAGCCGTTCACGGCCTCGACGGCGGCGCGCGCCCCGAGCCGATGGAGCGAGGCCTGGTTGCCGCTCCCCGCCACCCGTCCCGTGAACGGGCCCGGCGGCAGGTCGGGGTCGTCGTACTCCCGCCCCAGGCGGTCGCGCAAGGGCGCCGGCCGCAGCTCGACCTCGACCTCGACCCGGCCGAGCCGCGCGTCCTGACGGAGCCCGACCCGCGCGACGCGCAACCGCACCTGCTTGTCCGCCGGCGGGACGTCGCGCAGCCGGGCGACCGAGATCTTCCGGTGGTCGACGAGCAGCTGCCAGCGGGCCGCGAGCGCGCTCTGGACGTCGCGCGAGTACGCGCGCGCCGGGCGCGTCGCGTCGGCGAGCACGTGGATCTCCTCGACCCCGCCCCGCCGGTTGATGACGACGCGGCAGTCGATGACACCCGGCAGCTCGCGGATCAGGTCCTCGACCTGGACGACCGACACCGTCCGGCGCCGGCCTCGCCAGGAAGCGTCGGGCTGGAAGCGCGGCATGGGCCAGATCCCTCCGACGGGCGCCTCGCGGACGAGTTCGCAACGGCGGTGGAAAACCCTGTCGGCGCCGGTGAAATTGGGACCTTCTCGGCTACCTCGGCGCGTGGATGCGGTGGAGGCGCGTCACCCGTCCGATGCGCTCCTCCGCCAGCCGGTCGGCCGCGCGGTAGGTCGGGATGCCCTCGCGCCGGGCGAGCGCGAAGAGCTCCCGCAGCTGGTCGCCGATCCCCGCGATCCGCTCGAACGCCCGCTCGCGGTCGTAGCCACCCGGGGCGAGCTCCATGGAGACGTTGATCACGCCGCCGCCGTTGATGACGAAGTCGGGCGCGTAGAGGATGCCGCGCTCGTGGAGCATGTCGCCGTGGCGCGGCTCCTTCAGCTGGTTGTTGGCCGAGCCGGCGACGATGCGGCAGGTGAGCCGCCCGACCGTGTCGTCGTCGATCACCCCGCCGAGGGCGCAGGGGGCGAACACGTCGCACTCGACCTCGAAGATCTCGTCGGCCGGCACGGCGCGCGCGCCCGTCTCCTGCGCGACGCGCTCCGCCTTCTCCGGGAAGATGTCGGCGATCGCGACCTCCGCCCCCGCCTCGACGAGCCGGCGCGCCAGGTGGCGGCCGACCTGGCCCGCCCCCTGGATCGCCACCCGGCGGCCCTTGGGGTCGTCGTCGCCGAACGCTTCGGCCAAAGAGGCGCGGATGCCGCAGTAGACGCCGTAGGCCGTCGCCGGCGCCGGGTCGCCGCTCGCGCCCGGGAGGCCGAGCACGTATTCGCTCTCCTTGCGCATATGGACGAGGTCGGCGCTCGTCATGCCGACGTCCTCGGCCGTGTAGTAGCGCCCGTTCAACGTCTGGACGAACCGCCCGAAGGCGCGCAAGAGCGCCTCGGACTTGTCCCGGCGCGGGTCGCCGATGATGACCGACTTCCCGCCGCCGAAGTCGAGCCCCATGGCCGCGCACTTGTACGTCATGCCCTGGGAGAGGCGGAGGACGTCGACGAGCGCCTCCTCCTCGTCGCGGTAGGGCCACATGCGGCAGCCGCCGAGGGCGGGGCCGAGCGCCGTGCTGTGGATGGCGATGATGGCTCGGAGGCCGGAGGCCTCGTCCCGGCAGAAGACGACCTGCTCGTGGCCGTAGCGGCCGACTTCCGAGAACACGTCCAACGGCCGGGCCTCCGCGCCCATTATACGCCCCGGTCCATACGGATGCGGTCGGCGACCATGGCGATGAACTCCGAGTTCGTCGGCTTCCCCCGTTCGGAGTTGACGGTGTGCCCGAAGATCTGGTGGATGGCCTCGACGCTCCCCCGGTTCCAGGCCACCTCGATCGCGTGCCGGATCGCGCGCTCGACGCGGCTCGGCGTCGTCCCGTTGCGCTTGGCGATCGTCGGGTAGAGCTCTTTCGTCACCCCGCTGAGGAGCTCGACGCGCTCGACGACCATGGCGATCGCCTCGCGCAGGAAGCGGTAGCCCTTGATGTGCGCCGGGATGCCGATCTCGTGCAAGAGCGAGGTCACCTGGCGGTCGAGGTCCTTCGCCGGCTGCGGCACGGCCGGCAACGGTTCGCGCCGCGCCACTTCGCGGATGCGGGCGGCGAGGGTGGCGAGGTCGAACGGCTTCAGCATGTAGTAGTCGACGCCGAGCGCCACGGCCCGCTGCGCGACGTGCTCGTGGCCGAAGGCCGTGAGCACGATCACCTTCGGCCGCTCGTCGCCGTAGTGGCGGCGGATGCGCTCCAACACGCCGATGCCGTCGAGCTGGGGCATCACGATGTCGAGGATGAGGACGTCGGGCCGTTGGCGGATGAGCTCGAGCACGTCGCGGCCGTTCTGGGCCACGCCGACGACCTCGATGTCGGCCTGGCCGCCCAGGTAGTTGCGCAGCATGTGGCAGAACTCGCGGTTGTCGTCGCCGATGAGGACGCGGATCGTCTCCGCCTTCGGGACCGCCGCCACCGACACCCGCACCACTCCCCCTCGTTCGCCTGCGCGTCACAGTTCGCGGGGCCGAGGGGCAAACCTTGTCCACTTCGGTAGTAAAGCGGGGAGGCGGGGGTCACCCGCCCCCGGCCTCCCCGGCCGGGGCCGCGACGAGTCCCGCGGCCTCGGCCATCCAGTAGGCGTAGACGGCGTAGCCCTCCGCCGGGTCGCCGACGAGGACGTGCGTGAGGACGCCCGCCAGCCGTCCGTCCTGCAGGATCGGGCTCCCCGACATCCCCTGCACGATGCCCCCCGCCGCCGCCAGAAGGCGCGGGTCGGTGACGCGGAGGAGGATGCCCTTCGGCGCCGGACGGGGCTGCCGCTCGGCCCGCTCGATCTCGACGGCGTAGGCCTCGACGTCCTCGCCGGAGAGCACCGTGAAGAGGAGCGCGGGGCCCGGGTGGACCTCGTCGGGCGCGGCGATCGGCACAGGCGCGCCCGGCCCTGGGGGCGGCTCGGACGAGAGCCGCCCGAAGACGCCGAACGGCGTGTTGCGGCGGAACTCGCCGAGCGGCGGCGAGCCCGCGCGGAAGGCGGCCACCTTCTCGCCGGCCGCCCCGCGGCCGTCGCGGTCGATGCCCGTCACGACCGCGCGCACGATGCGGCCTTCGCGGAGCGGGAAGGGCTTCCCCGTGTCGGGGTCGCTCACGACGTGCCCGAGGGCGGCGAAGAGCCCGGTCGCCGGGTCGTAGAAGGACAGGGTGCCGACGCCCCGCGCCGCGTCGCGGATCCAGAGGCCGATGAGGTAGCGGCCCGCGCGGGCGTCCCACACGGGCGCCACGCGCGCCTCGAACTCGCGCCCGTCGCGGCGGAGCGTGAGGGTGACGGGCCGGCCCGTGGCGGCCGCGGCCCCGATGAGCCGGGCCGCCGTGCGCGTGTCGGCGACCGGCCGGCCGTCCACGCGGAGGATGACGTCCCCCGGCCGGACCCCGGCCTGCGCGGCCGGCCGCGTCCTGTGCCCGGCCCGGTCGACGAGCACGGCCTCGGCCGCGACGCTCACGCCGTCGGAGCGGACGACGACGCCGATCGACTGGCCGCCGGGCACGACGAGCGGAAGAGGCGCCGTCGCCACGACCGACGGCGCGCCGGTCGGCGAAAGGCCCGAGAGGAGCGAGGCGACGAGCGCCGCGACCAGCGCCGCCGCCGCGCTCAGGCGCCGTTTGCTCTGCAATTGTCATCCCGCCCTTCGCCTGGCGTGTCTCGCGCGCATCACCTCCCCCTCGGCCGCGCGAAGGCGCGCGAGCGCGCGGGCGCGCGCCGCCTTCGCTCGGCCTCGCCTTAGGTTCTCCGCGCGTGCGTCGGGCTAGAGCCGGTCTCTTCTGGCGCCGCCGTCGATCAGCTGGCGCGCGTGCGCGAGCGACGCCGGCGTCTCGACGCCCGAGAGCATGCGCGCGATCTCGCGCTGGCGCCCGGCGCGGTCGAGCGAGCGCACCTCGACGGTCGTGCGCCGCGCCGACTGTCGCTTGCGGATCGCGACGTGGTGATCGGCGCGCGCCGCAATCTGCGGCAGGTGGGTGACGCAGAGCACCTGGCGGTCGCGGCCGAGCCGGGAGAGCCTTTCGCCGACGGCCTGAGCCGTCGCGCCGCCGATGCCGCTGTCGATCTCGTCGAAGACGAGCACGGGCACGTCGTCCCCGCCGGCGAAGGACGCCCGCACGCCCAGCATGACGCGCGAGAGCTCCCCGCCCGAGGCGGCCTGGCGGACCGGGCGCGCCCGCTCGCCAGGGTTGGGCGCGAGCCAGAACTCGACGTCGTCCGCCCCGGTCGCGTCGACGGCGCAGGTCTGCGCTCCGACCCGCACGCCCTCGGGCGCGAGCCGCGGCTGGACCGTCACCTGGAAGGCGGCCTCGGGGAAGCCCAGCTGGCGGAGCTCCTCGCTCACCTCGCGCGAGAGGCGTCGCGCCGCCTCCTCGCGGGCGCGCCGGAGCCCGAGGCAGGCGAGGCTCAGCTTCTCGCGGGCCTTCCGCTCCTCGACGTCGAGCACCTCCGCCCGTTCGCGGGCGCGCTCCCAGCGCTCGAGGGTCGCGGCGGCCTCGTCGCGATAGCGCAGCACGTCCTCGATCGAGTCGCCGTATTTTCGCAGGAGGCGGTGGACGAGGTCCCAGCGCTCCTCGATCTCGGCCAGTTCCCGGGGATCGAAGCGGACGCCGTCCCGGTAGGCGCGGAGCTCGTGGGCCGCTTCGCGGAGCTCGACGAGCGCCTGCGAGAGGAGCCCCGCCGTCGGCGCAAGCGCCTCGTCGATCTCGGCCGCCTGCGCGACACCGGCCGCGATCTCGGCGAGCCCGTCGAGGATGGCGCGCGCGCCGCCTCCCCCTTCCGCGAGGCGCTGGTAGCCGAGCGCCGCCACCTCGAAGAGCCGCTGCGCGTGCTGCAGGACCTCGCGCCGGGCCGCCATGCGCTCGAGGTCGCCGGGCGCGAGGCGGGCCGCGTCGATCTCCTTCACCTGGAAGCGGAGGAGGTCCTCCCGCCGAGCCCGCTCGCGCGGGTCGCCGAGGAGCGACTCCCGCTCGGCCTGGATCTCGCGCCAGGCGTCGTACGCCTCCCGCACCTGGGCGAGCCAGTCGCGGCCGGCCTCGCCGGCGTACCGGTCGAGGAGGCGGCGCTGGCTCGAGGGCGAGAGGAGCTGCTGGTGCTCGTGCTGGCCGTGGACCTCGACGACCAGCCGGCCGATCTCGCGCAGGAGCCGGGCCGTGGCGACGCGCCCGTTCACGTGCGCGAGGTGCCGGCCGCTCCGGGAGATCGTGCGGCCGAGGACGACGAGCCCCTCGCCCTCGTCCGCGAAGCCCTCCCGCGCGAGGAGCTCGAGGAGCGCCGGCTCCTCGCCCAGCTCGAAGACGGCGGCGACCTCCGCCTCCTCGTCGCCCGAGGCGATGACCTCGGCCGTCGCGCGCTCGCCGAGCGCCATCGCGAGGGCGTCGACGAGGATCGACTTGCCGGTGCCCGTCTCGCCCGTCAGCACGTTGAAGCCGGGGCCGAACGTCACGCGCGCCTCGGCGATGATCGCGAAGCGCCGCACGCGCAGCTCGCAGAGGAGCGTCCGCCTCATCCCGCCGACGCCTCGTAGAGCTTCTCGCGCAGGACCGCGTAAAAGTTCCACCCGGGGGAACGCAGAAGCCGCACCCTGAGCGGCGAGACGGCGATCGCGACGGGCTCGCCGTCGGAAAGGCGCGTCGACTCCTGCCCGTCGAGGGTCAGGACGACGTCGCGGTCGCCCGAGGTCTCGCGCACCGTGAGCGTGCGCGAGGCGGGGACGACGATCGACCGCGCGCCCACGTTGTACGCGCAGATCGGCGTGACGACCATCGCGGCCAGCCCCGGCTCCACGATCGGGCCGCCCGCGGCGAGCGAGTAGGCGGTCGAGCCGGTCGGGGTGGCGACGATCAGGCCGTCCGCCTGGTAGCGCGAGAAGGGCTGGCCGTCCGCCTCGATCTCGATGCGGAGCAGGCGCGAAAACGGCACGCGGCTTACGACCGCGTCGTTGAAGGCGAGCCTCGCGCGGCCGAGGCTCGGGCTCTCGACGGAGAGGAGCGTCCGCTCCTCGGCTTCGGCCCGCCCCTCGAGGTAGTCGGGAAGCCGGTCGAAGAGCTCGTCCCCTTCGAGCTCCGTGAGGAAGCCGATATGGCCGAGGTTGACGCCGAGAAGCGGCACGCCGAAGGGGGCGAGGCGCCGCCCGGCCTGTAGGAGAGTGCCGTCGCCGCCGAGCACCACGCAGAGCGCCGTGTCGCCCCAAGCATCGGGCGGCTCGGCGCGGACGCCGGGGAGAACGGGCCCGAGCTCGGGCCAGGTGACAGCCTCGTCCCCCCGCGCGCGCAGCCAACGCGCGAGCTCCCCAGCGAGCGCGAGCGCGTCCTTCTTGTCGGCGTTCGCGAGCACGGCGACGCGCACGGGGGACTCCCCTTCCCTCCGCGCCGAGAGGAAGCCGGGCGTACTGCCAGGTTCGAGCCGGCGGGGGCGATTCCTCCGCCGCGTCAGGCTCGGAGCCGCGCGACGACGGCGTCGGCGAACTCGCTCGTCCGCACCTCGCGCGCCCCCGTCATGAGGCGCGCCAGGTCGTAGGTGACGACCCCGGCCTGGATCGTCTCCTCCACGGCGCGCACGATCCGGTCGGCCGGCTCCTGCCAGCCGAGGTGCTCGAGGAGCATGACGCCCGAAAGGATGAGGCTTCCCGGGTTCACCTTGTCCTGGTTCGCGTACTTCGGCGCCGTCCCGTGCGTGGCCTCGAAGACGGCGTACCCGTCGCCGACGTTCGCCCCCGGCGCCATGCCGATGCCGCCGACCTGCGCCGCGGCCGCGTCGGAGAGGTAGTCGCCGTTCAGGTTCGGCGTGGCGATGACGCTGTAGTCCTCGGGCCGCAAAAGGAGCTTCTGGAACATGGCGTCGCAGATCTCGTCCTTGACGAGGAGGCGACCCTCGGGCGCGCGGCCGCCCGCCGCCTGGACCTCCTCCCAGGTGATGGTGCGGTCGCCGAACTCCTCCCGGGCCACCTCGTAGCCCCAGGCGCGGAAGGCGCCCTCGGTGAACTTCATGATGTTCCCCTTGTGCACGAGCGTCACGCTCGGGCGGCCCCGCTCGAGCGCATAGCGGATCGCCATGCGCACAAGCCGCTTGGAGCCGAAGGCGCTCATCGGCTTCACGCCGAGGGCACTGCCCGGGCGCACCTCGCGGCCGAAGCGCTCCTTCAGGATGCCGGCCAGCTCCTCCGCCTCGGCGCTTCCGGCCGCCCACTCGATGCCGGCGTAGATGTCCTCGGTGTTCTCGCGGAAGATGACGACGTCGAGCCGCTCCGGGTGACGGACGGGCGACGGCACGCCCGGGAACCAGCGCACGGGCCGGATGCAGGCGTAGAGGTCGAGTTCCTGGCGGAGGGCGACGTTGAGGCTGCGGATGCCGCCCCCGACGGGCGTCGTGAGCGGTCCCTTGATGGCGACGCGAAAGGTCCGGATGGCCGAAAGCGTCTCGTCCGGCAGCCAGCTCCCGACCGTCCGGTACGCCTTCTCGCCGGCGAGCACCTCCATCCAGGCGATGCGGCGCGCCCCGCCGTAAGCCCGTTCCACGGCCGCGTCGAGCACGCGCCGCGCAGCGCGCCAGATGTCGGGCCCCGTCCCGTCCCCCTCGATGAAGGGCACGATCGGCCGGTCGGGGACGACGAGCCTGCCCTCGCGGTACTCGATGGGCCGCCCGTCGGCGGGCGGCTCGGGACGGTACGCCAAGCGCCATCCTCCTCGCCTTCCGGCCGGGGCTCCCCCGCCGGTCCGGCGCCCATGATACCGCGAGGCGGCGGGGCATGTTAGCGTCGTGGCCGACCTTCGCGCCGCCCGCGGCGTCCCCTGCCTCCTCGTGCGAGGGGGGACCGTGTTCGCCCCCGAGCCGCTCGGCCGGGTCGACATCCTCTGCGTCTTCGGGCGGATCGCCGCCCTCGGCCCGGACCTCGCCCAGCCGCCGCCCCCGTTCGCCTGCGAGGTCGTCGACGCCCGCGGACGCTACGTCCTCCCGGGCCTCGTCGACGGCCACGTCCACATCCTGGGCGGCGGGGGCGAGGGCGGACCCGCGACGCGCGCACCCGAGGTGACGGCGACGGCGCTCCTCTCCGCCGGTGTGACGACGGTCGTGGGGCTTCTCGGCTTCGACGGGGTGATGCGCTCTCTGGCCTCGCTCCTCGCGAAGGCCAGGGCGCTCGCCGCGGAAGGGGTCGCGGCCTGGATCTACACGGGCTCCTACCAGATCCCGCCCGCGACGATCACGGGCGACGTCGAGCGCGACATCGCGCTCGTCGGCGAGGTGGTCGGCGTCGGCGAGGTGGCCATCGCCGACGCCCGCGCGTCCCAGGCCGACCCGGCCGACGTCGTGCGCCTCGCGGCGCGCGCCCGCATCGGCGGGCTCCTCGCCGGGAAGCCGGGACTCCTCCACCTTCACGTGGGAGACGCCCCCTCCGGCCTCCGACGCCTGCGGGCCGCCGTGGCGGCGAGCGACCTGCCCGCCGCCCAGTTCTACCCGACGCACGTCAACCGCCGGCGGCCGCTCCTCCACGAGGCGGCGGCGTTCGCGCGCGAAGGGGCCCCCCTCGACGTCACGGCCGCCTGCCGGCCGGAGCTCGGCGAACCCGAGGCCGTGCCCCCGGAGGAGGCGCTGCCCCTCCTCCTGCGCGAGGGCGTGGACCCGGCGCGGCTCACGCTGAGCTCGGACGGCAACGGCAGCCTGCCGGTCTTCGACGCCGCGGGCCGGGTCGTCGAGGTCGGCGTCGGCTCGCTCCGGGTGCTCTGGGAGAGCCTGCAGAAAGCCGTCCGGGCGGGCCTCCCCCTCGCGACGGCGCTCGCCTTCGCGACGCGCAACCCGGCCCGCATCCTCGGCCTCCCGCGCAAGGGCGCGATCGAGCCGGGCGCGGACGCCGACCTTCTCGTCGTCTCCCCGGAGCTCGAGATCGAGCGCGTCGTGGTCGCCGGGCGGATCTGGGACCCGGCGGCGCCTCAGGCCTGGGAGGAGCGGCCGGAGGCGCGCCCGGCCATCCGCTCGGCGAGGGCTCCCTTCGGCCAGACGGCCTGGTAGACGACGCCCTCGCCGACCGGCCCCCGGCTGCACTCGGCGAAGACGGAGCAGACGAGCTTCTGGCCCTCCATCTGCGTCGCGCGGGCCACGACCCGCACGCGTTCCCCGACGGGCGCCGGGCCCAGGTGGCGCACGTTGATCCCGACGCCCGCCCCCTCCTCGTCCTCGGCGAGGTACGGCTCGAGGACGCGACGGGCCGCGTACTCCATGTAGTGCACGAGCCACCAGGTGGCGAGGACCCGGTGGACGACGCGCCCGTCGAAGGCCGCCTCCATGCCGGGGCGGACCTCGAAGCGGACCTCGGCCTCCGTTCCGACGGGGACCGGGTTGCGCATCAGACTTCCTTGATCTTCTCGAACGGGTTCCGGCAGGCGCGGCAGTAGTAGATCGAGCGGCAGCGGGTGGGCCCGAAGGCGCTCTCGACGACCGTGTCCTTCGACCCGCAGAAGGGACAGGCGACGTCGGGGGCGGGCCGGGCGGCGGAAGGCGCCGGCGGCGCGATGCCGAACTCGCGGAGCCGCCTCCGGCCTTCCGGGCTGATGCGGTCGGTCGTCCAGGCCGGGTGGAGCACGAAGCGCACCTCGGCCGAGCGGACGCCCGGCGTGGCGCGGACGGCCCGCTCCGCCTCGAGGGCGATGATGTCGAGCGCCGGACAGCCGGTGAAGGTCGGAAGGAGCTCGACCTCGACGCGCCCCGCCTCGTCCGCCCGCACCGTCTCGACGAGGCCGAGGTCGACGATGCTGACGCTCGGGATCTCGGGATCGTGCACGGTCGCGAGCGCCTCGCGGACGCGCTCGACGAGCCCTTCACCAGCTGGCTCGGGGATCACTTCGGTACACCTCCCCCAGGGCGGAAAGGAGAGCGGAGAGGTCGTCGGTGTGCCGGCCTCGCCGGCCGCCCAGCGGCCCCTTGGGCCCGTCCCCCCGCGCGTCGCGGACGAGCGTCTCGGGCGGCGGCACGCGGTCGGCGAGCCCGATCGGCGCGAGCTCGGCCCGCATCGCCTCGGCCCACGGCGCCGCGAGGGCAGCCGGGCCCGCCGGCACGATCCCCGCCGCGACGGCGAGCTCGTCTTCGGGCGACTCCTCGAAGAGCCCCGGCGCGTCCGCCATCACGGCGCCGACGGCCAGGGCGAGCCGCTCGCGCGCCTCGCCCTCGGCTTCGCCGAGCCTGGCGAGCCAAGTGCGCCCGTGGACGAGATGGTACCGCTCCTCGCGCGCGAGGCGGTCGACCGCCTCGGCGAGCGGCCGGTACCCCGACCGCGCGAGCGCCTTGAGCCTCAGGTCGTCGAACAGGTCGTAGGCCAGATGCCGCACGCAGGTGTAGGCCCAGTCGCCGTTCGGCCGCTCGAGGAGGCGGGCGTTGCGGAACGCCTCGGGCCCCCGCAGGAAGGTGAGCCGGTCCGGGTCGCGCTCGTCCTCGGGCGCATCCGGCTCCGCCTCGGCGAGGAGGCGGAGGTAGACCGCGGCGTGGCTCAGCTCGTCCTGGGCGATCGAGGCGAGGGCGACATCCTCCTCGATGAAGGGCGCGAAGGCCGTCCACTCCGAGTCCCGGTGGCCGAGGACGAGCTCGTCGTCGGCGAGCGAGAGGAGGACGTGGCGCAGCGGGCCTCCGCGCCCCGTCACGGCTCCGCACCATCCCTCGCGGCCGCCTCGGCGCGGCGCCGCGCCTGCAATGCCCGCCACCGCTCGACCGAGATGCGGTAGCCCTCGCCGAGCCGGTAGCGCCGGTCCGTCGTGTGCGGGATCATCTGCGCGTCCTCGGGGCTCGTCTTCCGCACGTGCCGGCGGGCCACCACCCAGAGGCTCACGTACTCCTCGCGCCGGGCGAAGCACTCCTTCGCGAGGACGTACGCCAGCTCGCGGTCGCCGGCGAGCACGCTGCCGACGTGCATATGCGGCTCGCCCGACGCCTTCTGGCCGAACACCTCGTAGACCTCGAGCACGTGCCGCCCCCTTACGCCGCCGCCTTCGGCCGCGCGAGCGCCTCGCGCACCCAGCGGCCCTCTTCGTGGCTCAGCCTGCGGAGCGCGAGCCGCTTCGCGGTGAGGGGCCCGTCGCCTTTCACGACGCGCCAGAACTCGTCCCAGTCCGGGTCGCTGTACTCCCAGCGGCCGGTCGCCTCGTCGCGCCGCAACCCGGGGTCGGGGACGGTGAAGCCCATGCCCCAGATCTTCGGGACGTAGCGGGACAGGAACTGCTGGCGCATCTCCTCGTTCGACTTGAGCCGGATCCGCCAGCGCATCGCCCGCGCCGTGTTCGGGCTCACCTCGTCCGGCGGTCCGAAGAAGTGGAGGAGCGGCCTCCACCAGCGGTCGAGCGCGCCCTGAAGCATGGCCCGCTGGGCCTCGGTCCCGCCGGCGAGCGTCAGGACGATGTCCTCGCCGTGCTTCAGGTGGATCGCCTCCTCGGCGCAGATCCGCTTCAGGATGCGCGCGTAGGGGCCGTAGCTCGTCTCGAGGAGCGAGCTCTGGGTGACGAGCGCCGCCCCGTCGACGAGCCAGGCGATCACGCCGACGTCGGCCCAGGTCGGCGCCGGGTACGAGAAGACGTTGTGGAACTTGGCGCGCCCGGCGACGAGGTCCTCGATGAAGTCCTCGCGCGTCTTCCCGTACGGCTGGGCCAGGTCCTCCGCCACGCGGTAGATGAGCTGGGCGTGGCCGATCTCGTCCTGCACCTTCGCGAGCACGGCGAGCTTGCGGTGGAGCGTGGGCGCGCGCGTGATCCACTCGCCCTCGGGCAGGGCGCCCATGATCTCGGAGTTGGCGTGCGTGAGGATGAGCCTCAAGCACTGCCGGCGGTACTCCTCGGGCATCCAGTCGTCGGCCTCGATCTTCTCGCCCCGCTCGATGCGCGCTTCGAACTCGCGAAGCCGCGGGTCCTCGGCCTCCGTCCTCTCGACCTCCGTCTGCGCCATCCTCCCGACCTCCTTCACGCTTCCCCCGGTCCTCGCCCGGCGAGCCCCGAAAGCGCCAGGTCCGCAAACGCGTCTGCGACCGCCGCCGCCGAGAGCGGCCCGTCCGGGCGGAACCACTGGTAGAGCCAGTTGGCCGCCGAAAGGAGCCAGATCGTCACAAGCCGCGCGTCGCCCGGGCGGAACTCGCCCGCGGCCATGCCGTCCTCGACGATCGACCGCCAGAGGGCCTCGTAGCGGTCGCGCTTCGCGAGGATAAGGGCGCGCGCCTCGCCCGCGAGGAAGCGCCACTCGTGAAAGAACACGGTCGCCGCCTCGCTGTGGCCGGCGACGACCTCGGCGTGCGCGCGGAAGGCCTGCCGCAGCCGCTCCGCCGCCGGCCGCGGGGAGGCGGCGATCGGCGCGAGCGCGCGCAGGAACTCGTCCGCGCCGGCGTCGATCACCTCGAAGAGGAGCTCGGCCTTGCTGGCGATATGGGCGTAGAGGCTCCCCCGGCGGAGCCCGACGGCCTCGCCGAGGTCGCGCATCGAGGCGCCGTGGTAGCCCTTCTGGCTGAAGACGCGACGGGCCGCGCGGAGGACGTCGTCGCGCCTCCGGCTCGGGCGGAGCGCCCCCTTCGAGCCCGCGCGCTCGACGGCTTCGCCCAGGCTTGCGATCGCGACCGCCTCCCGCCCAGGATCCAAACAATCGTTTGTTCAGGCCTAATATAGCGCCCCGGCCGAGCGAGGGGAACGGCTTCGCCCGCTATCGCTATCCGGCCGCCCTACGCGGGCGGCACCTCGGCGAGCGCCGCCTCGATCGCCCGGGCCCAGTCGTCCGTCGCCCGAGCCGGGGGTGACGACGCGCAGGGCGCCTCCTCCGGCGGGCGTTCCCGCTCCTCGCGGCAGAACGCGAGGAGGAACTCGGCGTTCCCGTCCTGGCCGCGGATAGGCGAGGCGGCGAGGGCGAGCGGCCGGAGCCCCCAGGCCGGGAGGGAGGCGACGATCCGGGTCAAGACCTCGCGGTGGACGGCCGCGTCCCGGACGACGCCGCCCGCCCCCACCTTCTCCGGCCCGGCTTCGAACTGGGGCTTCACGAGCGCCACCCCAAGGGCCCCCGGCCGGAGGAGCGGCGCCACGGCCGGCAGCACCTTCTCGAGCCCGATGAACGAGAGGTCGACCGTGAGGAAGTCGACCGGCTCCGGGACGTGGCTCCGGTCGAGCCGGCGGGCGTTCGTCCGCTCGAGCACGACCACGCGGGGATCCTGCCGCAGGCGCCAGAGGAGCTGGCCGTAGCCGACGTCGACGGCGTAGACGCGCCGGGCGCCGCGGCGCAGGAGCACGTCGGTGAACCCGCCCGTCGCGGCGCCGAGGTCGAGGCAGACGAGCCCGCGGACCTCGAGGCGGAAGCGGTCGAGCGCGTGCGCGAGCTTCCGGCCGGCGCGACTCGCGTAGGGGGGCTCGGGCGAGACGAGGGTCACCTCGACGTCGGGCGGCACGCGCTCCCCCGGCTTCGGCCGCGCCCGCCCGGCGACCCGCACCTCTCCGGCCAGGATGGCGCGCGCCGCCTGACTGCGGGTCGCGAAGAGGCCCCGTTCGACGAGGAGCTGGTCGAGGCGGCGCCTCACGCCGCGCCCGGGCCGCCCTGGCCGTCGCGGGCGGCCGCCGAGACCTCGGCCGAACGCCGGCTGCGGGCCTCGGCGAGCACGCTCCGGGCGGCCCGGGCGATGCCGTCCGCGTCGAGCCCGAAGGAGGCGAGCTGGGCGGCCGGCTCGCCGTGCTCGATGAAACGGTCGGGGTAGCCGAGGACGGCCGTCGGCACGAGGCGGCCCTCGGAGGCGAGGAGCTCGAGCACGGCCGATCCGAAGCCGCCGAGCCGCGTCCCGTCCTCGACCGTCACGAGGGCGCCGAGCTCGGCCGCGGCCAGGACGGCCTCGCGGTCGAGCGGCTTGGCGAAGCGGGCGTTCACGACCCTCGCCGAGACGCCGTCCTGGGCGAGCGCCTCGGCCGCCGCCAAAGCCCGGTACGCGGCCGGGCCGAGGGCCAGGATGGCGACGTCCTCGCCCGCCCGCAGGAGCTCGGCCCGACCGATGGGCAGGAGCTCCGGCTCGCCCGAAAGCGGCACGCCCACCCCTTCGCCGCGCGGGTAGCGGATGGCGACAGGCCCTCCGCGGTACTCGATCGCCGTGCGCAGCATGTGGCGGAGCTCGTCCTCGTCCTTCGGCTGCATGACGACGAAGTTCGGGATCGAGCGCAGGTAGGCGATGTCGAAGCTCCCCTGGTGGCTGTCGCCGTCCTGGCCGACGAGCCCGGCGCGGTCGACGGCGAAGACGACGGGCAGATTCATGCGGCCGACGTCGTGGACGAGCTGGTCGTAGGCGCGCTGAAGGAACGTCGAGTAGATGGCGACGACGGGGCGCAGCCCTCCGAGCGCGAGCCCGGCGGCGAAGACGACCGCGTGCTGCTCGGCGATGCCGACGTCGAAGAAGCGGTCGGGATAGGCCTCCTTGAACCTCTGCGTCCCCGTCCCGTCCGGCATGGCGGCCGTGACGGCGACGACCTCGGGCCGGTCGCGCCCAAGCGCCACGAGCGTCTCGGCGAAGACCTTCGTGTACTCGGGCGGCCGCGGCCCCGGCTTCGCGAGCGGCCGGCCCGTCGCCCGGTCGAAGGGCTTGAAGCTGTGCCCGGCGTCGGGGGCCTTCTCGGCCGGTTCGAACCCGCGCCCCTTCTGGGTCTTGACGTGGACGAGGACCGGGCCGCCGACGCGCTTCGCCTGGCGCAAGGCCTCGCGCACCGCCTGGATGTTATGCCCGTCGACGGGGCCGAGGTAGGTGAAGCCGAGCTCCTCGAAGAGCATGCCGGGCAGCACGAGGTACTTGAGGCTGTCCTTCACGCGCTCGACGGCTTCCGCCACGCGCGGGCCCACGCGCGGGATGTGCCGGAGCGCCCGCTCGACCTCGTCGCGCAGGCTGCGGTAGCTCGGGAGGCTGCGGATGCGGCTCAGGTAGGCGTGGATCGCCCCGACGTTCGGCGCGATCGACATCGAGTTGTCGTTGAGGACGACGACCAGGTCGCTCTTCAGGGCGCCGGCGTTGTTGAGCCCCTCGAAGGCGAGGCCCCCCGTGAGCGCCCCGTCGCCGACGACGGCGACGACGTGGTGCCGTTCCCCGCGCAGGTCACGGGCCTTGGCGAAGCCGACGGCCGCCGAGATCGCGGTCGAGGCGTGTCCCGCCTCCCAGGCGTCGTGGGGGCTCTCCGCGCGGCGCAAAAACCCCGAGATGCCGCCCGGCTGGCGCAAGGTGTGGAAGACGCGCCTGCGCCCGGTGAGGAGCTTGTGCGGGTACCCCTGGTGGCCGACGTCCCAGACGATCTTGTCCTCGGGGCTCTGGAACTCGAGGTGGAGCGCGAGTGTCAGCTCGACGACCCCGAGGCTCGCGCCCAGGTGGCCGCCCGTTCGGGCGACGGTGTCGATGATCGTCTCCCGGATCTCGTCCGCCAGCTCGCGCAGCTCCCGTGGCGAGAGCCCGCGGATGTCCTCCGGGCCTTCGATCGCGTCGAGCCAGCCCATCGGCCCATCCTCCGCAGGCCAGTGTAACGCGTCGGCCCGCGGGGTTCTCGTCTCCCGCGGGCCGAGGCTCGCAAAAGTGGGCACGGGTGGCACCGGACGGGTAAACATTGCGGCTTCAGGTCCAGCAGGCTTTCCCCGGCGCCTCCGGGGCGTCGCCGCCCCGGCGGTTTCCCTTTACGGCGCCGCCGCGCCGTCGCCGCGCGCGGGACTGGATTGCCACTTAGCGCGCACCGTAATCCCCGCCCGGACTCCCTGAGGTCGGGAACAGCCTAGGGGATTTCCCCGGCGCCCGGACGCGCGCCCTAGCCCTTTTTGCAGGCGCGGTTTCCCCGGCAGATGCCGCCAGCGCTGGGCCCCGCGCCGACGGCACGAACCCGGATTCCACCGCGCCCACGCAGGGCAGGCTACGCTGCACACAGGGTTCGACCGCATGCAGGTTCGTCCCCGCGTCCTAGCGGCCGCCCGAAGGCGGCGCGCCAAGAGCGCGGGCCTCCGCGAGGGCAGGGTCCACGCCCGCATGCCGTTGCGGGTCGCCCCGCCCTCTTAACTCCCAGCACCGACCCGCGACTGGGCGTCGCAAGCCGGCGCCAGGAACTTCATCGCTGTGCCCTTCGACGGATTTTTAGGCCCGCCTTCAGGCGCGGTCGGGCGACTAGGATACTGCGCCACCCGTGCAAGATCGGTTGTCAGGCCGCGGTACACGCGGGCAATAGATCGTACGCGATCTCGACCTTGCGCGCAAGACGCCTGGCGGAGCGAGCCGCCGCGTGTTCAGGACGAGCGCGCGACGGCCCATGCGGCGAGCTGGCGCAGGTGGCGGCCGCGCGCGCCGAAGGGCCGAAGCGCGCCCGCCGCCTCTTCGGCCTTGCGCCGCGCAAGCGCGAGCGCGCCCTCGACGCCGAGAAGCGAGGCGAGCGTCGGCCGGCCGAGCTCCTCGTCGCGCCGGGCGTCCTTTCCCGTCTCGCCCGGTAGGCCCGTCACGTCGAGCGCGTCGTCGACCGCCTGGTAGGCGAGGCCGAACGCGTCGGCGAACGCCTCGAGCGCCGCGAGCGCCTCGGGCCCGGCGCCGGCCGCGAGCCCGCCAAGGCGCGCCGAGGCCCGGAAGAGCGCGCCCGTCTTGCGGCCGTAAAGCGAGAGCAGCGCGGCCGCATCGGCCCCGCGCGCGTGGAGGTCGTCCTCCTGACCGCCTACCAGCCCCCGCGCGCCGCACGCCTCGGCGAGGGCGCGGACGGCCGCGAGCCCCGCCGCCGGATCGGGCCAGGGGGCCGCGGCGAGGACCTCGAAGGCGAGAGCTTGTAGCGCGTCGCCCGCCAGCACGGCCGTGGCCTCGCCGTAGGCCCGGTGCACGGCCGGCCGGCCGTGCCGGAGCTCGGCGTCGTCCATGGCGGGGAGGTCGTCGTGGACGAGCGAGTACGCGTGCACGCACTCGACGGCGCAGGCGGCCGAGAGGGCGGCGGGCCGCGTTCCCGGGGCGCCGCCGGCCGCCTCCCACGCGCCGAGGACGATCGCCGGGCGCACGCGCTTGCCTCCGCCGAAGAGGGCGAGCTCGATCGCGGCGGCGAGCCGCTCGGGGCAGCCCGGGGACTCCGAGGCCGCCGCGCCTGCCCCGCCCGCGCCCGGTGCACCGGCCGCCGCCCAGGGTGCCCGGCGGCGGAGCTCGCGTTCGACTTCGCGGGCGCAGGCCGCGAGGAAGGCGGGCGCCGGCCGGGGCGCGGCGATCACGCGCGCGCGCCCTCCCCGTCCTCGAACGGCTTCACGACCGGCTCGCCGCCCGCTTCCGCGATCAGCATCTCGACCCGTTTCTCGGCGGAGTCGAGCTGGCGCGCGCACAGCCGCGCGAGCTCCATGCCGCGCTGGAAGAGGCGGAGCGCCTCCTCGAGGTCCAGGTCGCCCCCCTCAAGCCGCGCGACGACGGCTTCCAGCTCGGCGATCGCCTCCTCGAAGCGCGGCTCCGGCGCTTCGCCCACTGGCCGCTCCACGGCCGCCCCTCCCTTCAGTCGACGCGCGGGGCCGGGTCGAGCCCCGCCCCGATCGCGCGCACCTCGCAGTCGAGACCGCCCTCGGCGAGGATCACCTCGACCCGGTCGCCGACCGTCGCGTCCCCAGCCCGCCGGAGGACGCGCCCGTCCGGCCGCCGAGCGACGGCGTAGCCGCGCCGGAGGACGGCGACGGGCGAGAGCGCCTCGAGCCGGCCGGCGGCCGACGAGAGGCGCTCTCGCCCCCGGGCCAGGCGGAGCGCCCAGGCCCTCTGAAGGCGCGACCGGAGGTCGTCGAGCGCCTGCCGGCCGTGGGCGATCGGGGGAAGCGGCCGCCGCACCGGGAGCCTCGCCCGCAAAAGCTCCAGCCGGCGCCGGTCCTCCCGCACGCGCCGGCGCAAGGCCTGCGCGAGGCGGCCCGTGAGGCGGTCGACGTGGCTTCGCAGCGCGGGCACGTCCGGGACGGCGAGCTCGGCCCCGGCCGACGGGGTGGGCGCTCGCACGTCCGCGGCGAAGTCGACGAGCGTCACGTCCGTCTCGTGGCCGACGGCCGCCACGACGGGCACCCGCGAGGCGGCCACGGCGCGCACGACGCGCTCGTCGTTGAAGGCCCAGAGCTCCTCGAGGGAACCGCCGCCCCGCCCGAGGATGATGACGTCGAGGCCGAGTTCCGGACGGTTGGCCCAGGCGAGCCCCCGCACGATGTCCTCAGGCGCGCCCGGGCCCTGCACGAGGACCGGCACGACGAGGATCCGGATCCCGGGGAAGCGCCGCCGCGCCACGCGGATGACGTCGCGCACGGCCGCACCCGAGGGCGAGGTCACGACCCCGAGCCGCCGCGGCAGGAAGGGCAGCGGGCGCTTGCGGTCGGCGGCGAAGAGGCCCTCGGCCTGGAGCTTGGCCTTGAGTTGTTCGAACGCCTGGTGCAGGCTGCCCACGCCGGCGGGCAGGAGGGCGTCGACGTAGAGCTGGTACTGGCCGGCCCGGGGGAAGACGCCGACGTAGCCGTGGGCGAGGACGCGCAGCCCGTCGCCGAGCTCGGCCGGCAGGGGGCCGTAGGCTCCCGCCTGTTCGCGCGCCGCCCGCTCGAAGAGGACGGCGCGCACGACCGACCCCTCGTCCTTCAGCGAGAAGTACCGGTGTCCCGACGGGTGGTGCTTGTAGTTCGAGATCTCGCCTTCGACCCACACGTCGCGCAGTTCGGGTGCGCCCTCGACGGCCGCCTTCACGCGCGCCGTCAGCTGGCTCACAGTGAGCGCGCGCCCGGGCGGCAGGCTCACGCCGTCGCCCCCCGTCGCGCCTCGGCGAGCTCGACGACGTTCCTCATCAGCATGGCGACCGTCATGGGCCCCACGCCGCCCGGGACGGGCGTGAGCGCCCCCGCCACCTCGGCCACCTCGGCCGCCACGTCGCCCGCGAGCCGGCCTCCCACCCTCGACACGCCGACGTCGACGACGACGGCGCCCGGGCGCACCATGCCGCTCGTGACGAACCCCGGCCGGCCGACGGCCGCGACCAGGATCTCGCCCTCGCGCGCGACCTCCGCCAGACCCTCCGTCTTCGAATGACAGAGGGTGACCGTGGCGTCCGCCTGCTCGAGCAGCGCGGCGAGCGGCCGGCCGACGAGGTTGCTGCGCCCGAGGACGACGGCGCGCCGGCCGCGCACCGCGATCCCGTAGTGCCGCAGAAGCTCCATGATCCCGCGGGGCGTGCAGGGCACGACGGCCGGGCGGCCCCGGAAGAGCCGCCCGGCGTTCTCCGGGTGGAAGCCGTCGACGTCCTTGCCCGGGTCGAGGGCGGCCACGACGCGCTCGAGGTCGACGCCCGCGGGCAGCGGGGCCTGGACGAGCACGCCGTCGACGGACGGGTCCTCGGACAGCCGACGGACGAGGCCCGCGATCTCCGCCTCGCCCGCCGTCGCGGGAAGGCGCACGAGGCGGGAGGCGACGCCGAGCGCCCGGGCGGCCCGCTCCTTCGCGCGGATGTAGCTGGCGCTCGCCGCGTCGTCGCCGACCCAGACGATCGCGAGCTCAGGCGGAGGGAACCCCCGGGCGGCCCGGCGCGCGAGCCGCGCCCGCACCTCGGCGAGCGCCGCCTCGGCCGCCGGTCGGCCGGGAAGCGCCTTCGCCGTCACGTCTCCGACTCCGCGAGCGCGCGCGCCAGCTGGCCGAGGATCCCGTTCACGAACCGGCTCGAGTCCTGCCCGCCGTACGTCTTCGCGAGCTCCACGGCCTCGTCGATGGCGACCGGGGCCGGCACGTCCGGCCGGTGGCAGAGCTCCCAGACGGCGATGCGCAGGATGTTGCGGTCGACGGGGGCGATGCGCTCGAGCCGCCAGTCGCGCGAGCGGAGGGAGATGTGCCGGTCGATCTCGGCGCGATGCGCCATGACCCCTTCGACGATGCGCTCGGCCAGGGCGCGCGTCGCCTCCGCCGCCCCGTCGTCCAAGGCGAGGTACGAGACGGCTTCGAAGGGGTCGCCTCCCCCGACGTCGAGCTGGTAGAGCGCCTTCATGGCGATCTCGCGCGCCTTGTGCCGGTCGACGGGCGGGTCCCCGCCCAACGGCCTCACTCCCCTTCCGCGGGACCTAGCGCCGGCCCGGCGGCAGGAGTCGGTCGAGCACGTCGGCGACCGTCGCGTCCTCGTCGTCGAGGTGCTTGCCGGCGAGGTAGCCGAGCAGGACGCAGCCCCAGACGAAGAGCGTCCACCAGAGGCCGAGCCAGATCGTCATGAGCGCGAACGCGAGGCCGATGAGGGCGCCGACCAGCTTGCCGCGGTGCCGGGAGAGGAGCTCCTGCCAGGCCTGTCGGTCCACCGGCTACTCCACCCGCGCCCGGCGCGACTCGCTCGTGATGTTCTCGACGAACGTGTCGACGTTCGTCACCGCCACGCCGACGACGTTCCGGACGTAGCGCGCGATCTCCTCCTGAAGGTGGCGCGAGAGCTCGGGGATGTTCACGTCGGGGCTCACCGCGGCGACGAGGCGCACATCCAGCCCGCCCTCGGCCGGCCGCACGTGCGGACGCGCCTCGCGCACGCCCTTCACCCCGCGGGCCACCCGGCTGATGAGGCTCTCGACGGCCTCGAGGCTCACGCGCACCTCCCCGAGCTCCGCCTGGTGCACGACGGCGCGCGCGCGGTTCGGCCGGTGGAAGGCGAAGTAGAGGAGCCGCACGCTGACGGCGAAGAAGACGAGTCCGGCGAGGCCGACGGCGACCCGGCCGCTCTGGGTCGTCATGGCGAGGCGCAGGGCGCGCTCGGGCTCCTCCCAGCCGAGCGAGAGGAGCACGCTCAGGAGCGAGATGAAGGCGAGCGCAAAGGTGTAGATCGTCAGGATCACGCGGTCGACGAGGCCCACCCTGCGGCCCTCCCTCGTCCGGGCGTCAGCGGACGCGGACCTCGCGCCCCGAGGGCTCGGCGCCCTCGAAGCTCACGCCGCGCACGTGGACGTTCACCTCGACGACCGCGAGGCCGGTCATCGACTCGACCGCCGCCTTGACGCGCTCCTGCACCGCCTGCGCCACGGCCGGGATCGAGATGCCGTACTGGACGACGAGCGACAGGTCGATGGCGGCCTCGCGCGTGCCGAGCTCGACGCGCACGCCGCGGCCGAAGGAGCGCTTGCCCAGCATCTCCGTGATGTCGCCGACGAAGCCGCCCGTAAGGCCGGCCACGCCCGGCACCTCGGAGGCGGCGAGCCCGGCGATCGCGGCCACCACCTCTTCGGAGATGCGGAACCCGCCCGGCGCCTCCGTCGCCTCGTCCATGTCCCGTCCATTATACGGTCCCCTCCGCCGGCCTCACGGGTGCGCGACGACGTTCACCGCCTCCCGCGGCAGGCCGGCCGCCTGGGCGACCGCGTCGGCGGCGACGGCCGCGTCCGCGGCCGAGATGCCGGCCGTCTGGAGCACCACCGTGGCGCTCTTCCCGGTGAGGATGACGAGCGCGTCCTTGTAGCCCTTCGCCTTCAGGATGGCCTCGGCCTGGCCCTCGGCGAGCGCGGCCTGCGCAAGCTCGACCAGTTCCGATTCGGCCACCTCGCGCGCTTGTGCCGTCGACTGCGGGTCGTCGACGATCGCCTGCAGCATCCGGCCCTTCTCGGCGCGCTCGCGGTCGCGCTCGAGCCGGGCTTCGACGAAGAAGTCGCCGGCGGGCGCGAGGGCGGGGAGAGACGCCTCCCCGCCGGCCTCGCTCGCCCCGCGCACGAGCACCTCGCCCGGCGAGAGGACGCCGGGCTCCGACCCGGCGGGCGCGCCGGCCGTCGGCCCGCCGAGCGTCTCGCGCGCCACGCGCCAGGTGGCGGCGAGGTAGGCCAGGGCCAAAAGGACGAGCGCGAGGAGCACAAGGAACCGGAGTGGCCGAGGCCGTTTCACGACGTACACCTTCACTTCCCCCCTCCCGGGACGACGAGGATGCGGCTCCGCGGCAGGGCGAGCGCCACCTCGACGGCGCGCGTCAGGAGCTCGCGCACCGTCGGGTCGCCCGCTCCCTCGGCCACGACGAGCACGCCCTCGACCTCGGGCATGCGGGCCTCCGTGAGGACGGGCGCCTCGCCCGCCCCCGACTGGACGAGCGCGAGCCGCTCGTCGCTCGTCTCCTGCGTGGAGGTCTCAAGCGCCCCGTCGGCGCCGCGCGTCTCGTTCTCCTCGCGGCTTGTCTGCGTCTCGCGGGCGAAAGTCAGCTCGTCGCTTCCCGCGAGCGTGACGACGACCGAGACGCGTCCCGCGCCGCGCACCTCGGAGAGCACGGCGGCGAGCTTCGCCTCGAGAGCCGCCTCCGCCTGACGGATCGGGTCGGGCCCAGCCCCGCCGCCCGCCTGGGCCGGGGCGGTTCCTGCCGTCGCGGACACCCCGGGCGGAAGCCCCGTCGCGCCGGTCGGCGGCGCGGGCGGGCCCAGGGCGTGCGAGGCGACGGTGAGCGCGAGGCCGAAGAGGCCGAGCGCGAGAAGCCACATCCCGAGGCGTAGCGAGCGGCCGCGAAGCGGGATGCGCTCGAGCCACGGTCCGAGTTCCGGCATGTCAGGACCTCCGTTCCCGAGGGTCGGTCGACGCCTTCCGACTGCCCTGTCGCGCCCCTCAGCGCGAGGCCGCCCGCGTCGCGTCGGCCTCCGCCCTCACCTGCACCGCCTCCGGCGGAAGCCCGGCCTCCCGGGCGAGGAGGGCGCGGACGGCATCGGCCGTCCCGGCCTCGCCCGCGATCTCCACCGAGAGCCCCGCCACCCGGTCGCTTATACACATCTGACGCTGCCGACGAAGGCGTAGGGGG
>JADGHG010000138.1 GCA_019689585.1 Clostridia bacterium | reverse complement strand
CCTCGTCGCGACGAAGCCGGCCCGGAGGAGGGTTTCGTCTGCAGCCGTCGGATCCGTCGGACCACGTCATCATCCGCCTCGTCGGCGCGAAGAAGCGGTACCGGCTCGGCCAGGTGACGGTCGAGGCCCTGCGCGGCGTCGACCTCGAGATCCGGGCGGGCGAGTTCGTCTCGATCATGGGCCCCTCAGGGTCGGGCAAGTCGACGCTCCTCAACCTCATCGGCTGCCTCGACGTCCCGACCGAAGGCGTGTGCGAGGTGGCCGGCCGGCGCACCGACCGCCTGAGCGACAACGCGCTCGCGGAGCTGCGCAACCGCTACCTCGGCTTCGTCTTCCAGGACTTCAGCCTTTTGCGTCACCTCGACGCGCGCGCGAACGTCGAGCTTCCGCTCATCTACCGCGGCCTCGGCGCGCGCCTGCGCCGGCGGCTCGCCGAGGAGGCGCTGGCGACGGTCGGGCTCGCCTCGCGCATGCACCACCGGCCGGGCCAACTCTCGGGCGGCGAGCAGCAGCGCGTCGCGATCGCGCGGGCGCTCGCCTCGGGCCCGACCGTCATCCTCGCCGACGAGCCCACGGGCGCCCTCGACACGGTCGCGGGGCGCGTCGTCATGGGCGTGTTCCAGAAGCTCAACCGCGAGCGCGGCATCACCATCGTGCAGGTGACGCACGAGCCCGAGATCGCGCGCCACGCGAAGCGGCTCGTGCGGCTGCGCGACGGCCGCGTCGAGGAGGACGCGCCCGTGCCCGACCCCCTCGACGCGACCGGCGCCGCCGACGCGCTCGCCGCGGGCGGAGAGCGAGACCCGAAGGAGGCCACCGCATGATGCAACGCGTCGTCGCCGTCGTCGTCATCCTGGCGATCGTCCTGGGCGGGGGGTACTACGCCATCCAGGCGCTCTTCCCGAAGGCGGAGCCGGCCCAGGCAGGCCCGGTCTACGCGACGGCGCCCGTCACGCGCGGCGACATCTCGGTCTCCGTCGACGCCCAGGGGCCGCTCTACCCGAACAACGCCGGCGGGATCATGCTGCCCTACGACTACACAGGCGGCTCGCAGGTGAGCTACGTCTTCGACCACTACACGGTCCAGGAGGGCGACGCCGTCAAGGCCGGGGACGTGGTCGTGGTCTTGAAGGCGCCCTCGCTCGAGACGACGCTCGAGCAGGACCGCCAGAAGCTCCAGCAGGACACGCAGCAGCTCGCAGACCTGCTCGGCGTCCCGCCCGACCAGGTCCTCTCCGTGAACCCGAACGCGGGCGTGACGCTTCGGGCGCCCATCGCCGGGCGCGTCAACGACCTCTCGCTCCAGGAGGGCGGGAAGGTGACAAGCGGCACGACCGTGGCCAAGATCGTCGACGACTCGCAGTTTTACATCACGGCGAACGTGCTTCCGGGCGAGTTCGACGGCATCAAGACGGGGATCGCGGCCTACCTGCGCTTCCCGCAGTTCGACGGCATCGTGAAGGGCACGGTGACGAACGTCAACCCGAACAGCGTGCCCATGCAGAACTCGAAGCTCGACGCCTGCGGGACGACGAGCGACGACTCCGGGTACACCTACATCTACTGGGTGACGATCTCGGCGCCGAACCCGGGGCTCATCGTGCCCGGCATGACGGCGCAGGTCGGCTTCCCGCCGGCCGGGAAGTCGTCGGCCTCGGAGAGCGAGATCCGCTGGCTCCGCTACTGCCAGTCGGTCGCCGGGTACTCGAACGAGAGCACGGTCGTGAGCCCCGTCGACGCGACCGTGACGAAGCTCTACGTGCAGAACATGGCGGTCGTCCGCGCCGGCGACCCGATCGTCGGCATGGCGGGCTCCGACGTCGTGAAGCAGATCCGCGACCTCCAGGACCTCGTCCGCCAGGACCAGCAGAAGCTCGCGCAGGACCAGGCCGCGGCCGCGCAGCTCACCGTGCGCGCGCCGACGAGCGGGATCGTGGTCGGGCTGCAGCCGATGAGCCCGGGCCAGGCCGTCCAGAACGGCCAGTGGTTCGGCCAGGTCTTCGACACGGACAACATGCAGATGAACGTCCAGGTGAGCGACGTCGACGTGGCCAAGATCAAGCAGGGGGCCGAGGTGACGGTGACCGTCGACGCGCTCCCCGGCCAGACCTTCAAGGGCACCGTCTCGCAGGTCGCCATGATGGGCAAGGACCAGAGCGGCCAGACGCAGTTCTCCGTCCTCATCGACGTCGTGGGCGGGCCGGACCTGAGGCCCGGCATGCAGGGCAACGCGCACATCGACGCCGGCCACGCGACGGACGCGCTGCTCGTCCCGATCGAGGCGCTCTTCGAGGACAACGGTCGGCCGGCCGTCGAGGTCTTGAACGACGACGGCACGACCTCGACGGTGCCGGTCGAGGTCGGGCTCATGAACGACCGCTACGTGCAGATCCTCTCGGGCCTCGAGGAAGGCCAGAAGGTGATCACGGGCAGCTCGGTCGACCTTCTGCCGAGCCAGCACATCACGAACCCGGGCGGCGGCATCCTGCCGTCGCCGGGCGGAGGCAGCGAGGGCACGGGCCAGCCGCCGGCGGGCGGCGGGAAGTGATGGCCGGGGGCGGTGGCCGATGATGGCGACGGGTGTGGGCAAGGGCCCGGGGGCGCTTCTCGTCCGGCTGGCGTTCGCCGCGCAGATGGCGATGCACGGTGTCTTCGCGAACCCCTTGCGCTCGTTCCTCACGGTCCTCGGCGTCGGCATCGGCGTGGCCTCGGTCGTGAGCCTCATGGGCATCGGCGAGGGCGCGCGCCTCGCCGTCGTCCGCCAGTTCGAGCGGCTCGGCGCGAACGTCATCGAGATCAAGGTCGAGGATCCGAAGAACGTGCGCCTCGACCCCAAAGATGCGGCCGACATCGTCGAGCGCGTGCCGTCGCTCACGGCGGCCACGCCCGTCCTGCGCGGGACGCTGCCCGTGAAGTGGCGCTTCACGCGGGGCGCGGTGACGGTCGTCGGCGTCGACGCCTCGTACCCGGAGGTGCGCGACCAGGCCCTCGTCGACGGCCACTTCTTCACGCCCTTCCACGTGGATGCGCGCGCGAACGTCGCCGTCGTGGGCTACACGATCGGCCGGACGCTCCTCGGCGGCCGGAGCCCCGTCGGCCACACGATCGAGATCGCGGGGCGCGACTTCCTCATCATGGGCGTCCTCGCGCCGCGCGGTCCCGACAACGAGGAGAACGTCGACGAGGAGATCCTCATCCCCTACACCGACGCGATGACGCTGATGGCGAAAGAGAGCGCCGACGAGATCTGGGCGAAGGCCAAGTCGGCCCAGGATGCCACGCTCGCCGTCGTGCAGCTCGGGCGCATCTACAAGCGCAAGCTCGGCCTCGACACCTCGGCGCCGACGACGGTGCCGGGAGGCGGCCCGGGCGCGAGCGAGGGCGCGCCGGGTGAGGGCGGCGCGGGCGGCGGGGTCGGCGTGCCGCCGGGCGAGGGCGGCGGGCCGATCGAGGTCCCGCCGGGCGAGGGCGGGCC
>JADGHG010000137.1 GCA_019689585.1 Clostridia bacterium | reverse complement strand
GAGGACGCGTTCGACTTCCCCCGCCGCTTCCAGGTGCACGTGCGCATCGATCCCGGCACGCAGACGGCCGAGGAGCACTTCCTCTATGCGCACGACCAGGTGGAGACCCTCGCACGCGCGCCGGGCGTCGTCTACGAGTGGGCGCTGGCGGTGGAGGTGGAGGCGCCGGGCGAGCCGCCCGCGCGCATCCGCCTCGGCTCGGACGGCCGGCTTGCGGCCGTCGAGCCGGTCGAGCGGGATCTCTACCGTCCGCCCGACGAGCTTCTGCGCGCCTTCGACGAGGTAAAGCCGCGGGGCCTGCGCCTCGTCGCCGTGACGCCGCTCGTCTTCTCGGGCGGCTGGTTGCCCGACGGCCTCGCGGAAGAGGGCGGCCGGTTCGCGGGTGAGATCCTGCCCGGCGCCGGCCCATTCATCCTGCGGGCGGCCGTCGTGGGGCGGCCTCTCCCCGTCTCCGGCTGGGACATGGCGGCGGGCGGGCCGAAGATGACGATCCGCGCCGTCCCCCAGGGTTCCGTCTACTTCTTCGAGCGCGCCGACGGACGGCCCTTCGGACGGCAGGACGCCGAGCGCTTCTGGCTCGCGGCCCTCGGCTCCCGTACCGCGGACGGGTTCGGCCGCGTCGTCCCTGGGATCTGGAGCGGATCGGACGAGCGAGGGGATGACGACGAGACGAGGAGGCGGAGCGGATGAAGACGAGGTCGTATCTCATCCACGCGCTCTCGGCCCTCCACAGCGGCACGGGCCACGCGGCGGGCGCCATCGACCTGCCGATCGCGCGGATGGCCGCGACCGGCATCCCGTACGTCCCGGGCACGTCGGTCAAGGGGGTGCTCAGGGAGGCGCGACGAGGCGACGGCGACGAGCGCGAGAGATGGCTCGCCGTCTTCGGGCCGGAGACGGACGAGGCGCACGCGCACGCCGGCGCGCTCGTGGTCGGCGAGGCTCGGCTCCTCGCCCTGCCGGTGCGAAGCTTCTTCGGCACCTTCGCCTGGGTGACGAGCCCCCTCCTCCTCTACCTCGCCTCGCGGGACCTGCCCTGGCCCGACCTGCCGGTGCCCGAGGTGGAGGGCGGCAAGGCGGCCGTGGGGCCGGGGACACACAAGTGCGTCGAGGGCGGCGCGATCTACCTCGAGGACCTCGACCTCGAGGTCGCCGCGAGCCGGGAGGCGGGCGAGGCGGTACGCGCCTGGGGCGAGCGGCTTCGGGACTACGTGTCGCCGGGGCCGGACTACTTCTCGCAGCGCTTCGTCGTCGTCGACGACGACACGATGGCCTACCTCTGGGACACGGCCACCCAGGTCGACGCCCACATCCGCATCGACCGCGATACGGGCACCGTGGACGAGGGTGCCCTCTGGCTCGAGGAGAGCCTCCCGGCTGAGACGGTGCTCGTCGGTCTTGTGGGCGCGGAGCGGGCGCGGCGGCGCGGGGTCCAGATGACGGCCGACGAGGTGCTCGATTTCGCCGTCGGATCCCAGCCGGTCGTGCTCCAGTTCGGCGGTCACGCGACGACCGGCAAGGGCCGTTGCCGTCTCGTCCCGGTCGTCGCCGGGGGTGCCGGCTGATGGCCGCGCGGGCGCGGCTTCGCGACCGCGACATGGCCCGGCGCGCCTATTCGCTCGTCGCGGGCCTCCTCGCCGGGAAGGGAGGCGAGAAGGCTGAGAACGTCCTCAAGGACTATTCGATCGCCCTACAGGCGTTCACGGGCAGCCTCCTTCGCGACGGGCTGGCGGCGGCCGTCGCAGCCATGGAGCGGCAAGCGGACCTGGAGAACCGGGGCCAGGCGGTGCTCTCCCACCTCGCGGCCGGCATCGCCGACTCCACCGAAGGCGGCTCGCCCGACCCGCGCCGCTTCGCCGAGGACGTGCGCCGGGCGGACACGCGCCGGTACATGCGGATGACGCGCGAGGCCATCGAGTTCGTCACCTGGCTTCGCCGCGCGGTGCAGGCGAACGAGGCGACGATGAAGGCCGGGTCGGCCCGGGGGGACGCGCGGGCCCCCGGGGCGGGGGGCGACCGCGGTGCGTGACCGGATCCGAGGCGTCTGGAAGGCCGGCCGCGACGGTCGCGGCCCCGGCCACCTCGGCCTCGCGTACGGGGCGTGGGCGCCCGTCGAGCCGGGCACGGGGAAGGTCTCGCTCGACGGCAAGGGCGCGAAGGCGGCCCGGGACGGCTGGACGCACTCCGGCTGGCTCTCGGCCGTCGCGTCGATCCAGATCGCGAAGGACTACGTCCACTTCTACGACCTTTGGCGCGCGAGCCTTAGGCCGCCCCGGGACGGGATGCTCGTCCTCGAGACGCGGAGCCGGCTCCTCGTCGGCCACGGCGAACCGAGCGCGACGGACGTCGGCCTCGCCGTCCACCACACCTGGGGCGCGCCCGTGATCCCGGGCTCGGCCGTCAAGGGGCTCCTGGCCCATTACGTCGAGGTGGTCTACGGCCCCGAGGACGCGCGCACCCCGGCCTGGCGGCGGGACGACCCCGAGGACCGGGAGCGGGCGAGGTATCTCGGCCCGGCGTGGCGGGGCGCGCGCATCGAGCGGGGGCCGGGGGACCGGTACCGGGCGCTCTTCGGCGCCCCCGACGCCGACGACGACGAGGAGGCGCGCCGCCACGGGCTCCGCGCGGGCGCCGAAAAGGGCGGGGTCGTCTTCCACGACGCCCTCTACGTCCCCGAGGCGCGCGTCGAAGGGCGAGCGGCGCGCCGCTGTGACCAGCCCTTCGTCGTCGACGTCCTCACCGTCCACCAGTTCCCGTACTACTCCGAGGGCGGGGGCGAGTGGCCGAACGACTTCGACTCCCCGAACCCGGTGAGCTTCGTCACCGTGCGGCCCGGATGCCAGTTCCTCTTCAGCTGGTCGACGGACGACCCGGAGCTCGCGGAGCTCGTCGCCTACCTTCTGCCGCGCGCCCTGGCCGAGTGGGGCGTGGGCGGCAAGACGAGCCTCGGCTATGGCCGCTTCGGCCCTCCCGGGAGCTGGCGGCCGCCCGACGCCGGGCGGGCGACCGCCGTCGGGGCCTCCGCGCGAGAGGGCGCGGCCCCAAGGGGCCAGGGGGCTCGCGCGGAAGGGCGTGGGCAGAGCCCGGGACCTGGCGGCCGAGTGCCGTCGCATCGGCGCGGGGAGCGCATCACCGTGACCCGCGTGGAGGACCCGCGCGGGAGGGACCGCTTGCGTTTCCAGGCCGACGACCGCATCCTGGGCCAGATCCTCGACGGCGACGTCCCCGAGGTGCCCGTGGGCGGGACGCTCGAGGTCTGGGTGGCGAACGTCTCCCCGGACCTCTACACGTTCACGGTGAAAGACCCGCGCCGGAAGAAGTAGCGCCCGGGTCCTTCGGCCGCGCGCCCAGGTGCCGCGCGAACCAGCGCAGGTTCTCCTCGTAATGCCGGAGCCGCGCCTCGATCGGCCCGGGCGCCATCGTCACCTCGTGGTTCTCGCCCGGGAAGACGACGAGCCGCACGTCGAGCTCGGGGTGCGTGTCCTTCACGGCCGTG
>JADGHG010000136.1 GCA_019689585.1 Clostridia bacterium | reverse complement strand
CCGGCCAGGGCCCACGGCTTCGACTTCGTCTTCTGGACGAGCGTGAGCGCGTATGCGTCGGCCAGGAACCGGTAGGTGCGCTGGATGCCGAGCCCGCCCCGGTGCTTGCCCGGCCCTCCGGAGTCCCGGCGCAGGCCGTAGTTCTCGATGAAGAGGGGCGCCTTCGTCTCGAGCACCTCGACCGGGTTGTTCTGGCAGCCCGGCTCCGTGAGGTGCATGATGCCGTCCTCGCCGTCGCCGCCCGCGTGACCGCCGAAGCCGACGGCTTCGTTCGTCGCCTCGACCCATGGCCGGCCGGTCGCGGGGTGGATGCCGACGCCCATCATCGTGCACACGTCGCCGCCCGAGCAGGCCGGCACCTTGTCCGGCATCGCCTGGGCGACCGCCTTGAGGACGACCTCGGGCGTGAGGAGGCCGGCCCACAGCATGAACGTCGACGCCGGCGGCACGGCGTGCATGAGGCTGCCTTCGGGCGCCGTCACGCGCAGCGGGCGGAAGTGGCCTTCGTTCGCCGGCCACTCCGGCGTCGTGAGCCCCTTGAAGGCCAGCGCGGAGACGCCTTGCGTGAGGCCGAACGGCACGTTGAGCGGGCCTCGGACCGCCGGGTGCGAGCCGGTGAAGTCGACGTGGAACTCGTCGTCGGTGATCGTCACCGTGGCCCGGATCTTGAGGGGCGTGTCGAGGTCGATGCCGTCCGAGTCGACGTAGTCCTCGGCCGACCACGTGCCCTTGGGCAGGCGCGCGAGCGCGGCGCGGGCCACTCGCTCGCCGTGGTCGAGGATCTCCTCGACCGCCGCCTCGAACGTCTCCGGGCCGAAGCGGTCGAGCAGCTGCTGCACGCGCCGCTCGCCCGTGCGGCAGGAGGAGATCTGCGCGTTGATGTCCCCGACCACGCGGTCGGGCATGCGCGAGTTGAAGCGGATGATCTCGAGGAGGCCCCGGTTCAGCTTCCCGCGTTCGTAGATCTTCGCGCAGGGCAGGATCAGGCCCTCGTGGTACATCTCGGTCGCGTCGAGCGTGTAACCGGCGTCCTTCTGGCCGAGGTCGAGCCAGTGGATCTTGACGGCCGTGTACCCCATGAGCCGGTCCTTGTGGTAGATGGGGGAGCTCGCCAGGACGTCCATCGTGTGCGACGCGCTCCAGTACGGGTAGTTCGTGAGGATCACGTCGCCGGGGTGGATGTTCTCCTCGCCGAGGTAGTCGATCATGCTGCGGATGCCGAAGTCGTTCGCCCGGGTGAACACCGCGAGGCCCGGCGACTCGGCGATGAGGCGCCCCTTGCGGTCGTAGAGGCCGAGGCCGAAGTCCTGGATCTCGTACACGATCGTGTTGAAGGAGGTGCGCTTCAGGTTGCGCATCATCTCCCGCGCGGCCGAGAGCAGGTAGTTGCGGATGACCTCCACGGTGACGCTGTCGACCGTCGCCCGGCTCACGCCGGCTCACCCCCGATCGTGATCACGATCTCCCCGAACTCCCCGACCTCCGCCCGGTCGCCGGCGTGCACGAGCGTCGTCGAGCTCGGCTCCTCGACGATCGCCGGGCCCTCGATGCGGTCGCCCGCCCCGAGGCGCGTGCGGTCGAAGACGGCGTAGCGGATCGGCTCGCCCGCCCCGAAGCGGTGGACGTCCCGTTCGCCCTTGCGCGCCGAGTCGGCGCCCCGGCCCGGCGCGACGCGGGGGAGCGAGGGGTGCGTCACGGTGCCGATGGCGCGCAGGCGCAGCGTCACGATCTCGACCGGATCGTCGACGTGGTGGCCGTACTGCGCCTCGTGCGCGGCGTTGAAGGCCTGCACGATCGACGATTTGTCGGCCGTCTCGATCGCGAGCCGGGCCAAGGGCACGCGCACCGTGTGCTCCTGCCCTTGGTAGCGCATCTCGACGGACGGTTCGAGGACGGTGTGGGCCGCATCGAAGCCGTCCGCGCGGAGCGCGGCGCGGCCCCGTTCGGCCAAGGTGGCGAGGATCTCGTTCACGGCCCGGAGGTCGAGGTCGTCGAGACCTGTGACGTACGTCTGCGCGAAGTCGTGCACGACGTCGACCATGAGCATGCCGAGGGCCGAGAAGTTCGCCGGACCCGGGGGCACGATCGCCACCGGGATGCCGATCTCGCGGGCGACGGCCGCGGCCACGAAGCCGCCCGCCCCGCCGAAGGCGAGGAGCGCGAAGTCGCGCGGGTGGTGTCCCTGCTCGACCGAGATCTCGCGGATCGCACCCTCGATCTTGGCCTCGCTGATGCGGATCATGGCCGAGGCGGCGTCCGTCAGGGAAAGGCCGAGGGGCTCGGCCACGACGCGCCGGATCGCGTCCTCGGCGAGGCGGGCGTCGAGGGCCATCTCGCCGCCCAGGAAGTTCGCCGGGTCCAGGTAGCCGCACACGAGGGCCGCGTCCGTGAACGTCGGCTGGCTGCCGCCCTTTCCGTAGCACGCCGGGCCGGGATCCGCCCCGGCGCTGGCCGGCCCCATCTGCAGGTGGCCGCCCGGGTCGATCCAGGCGATGCTGCCGCCGCCGGCGCCGAGCGTGCGGATGTCGATCATCGGCACCTGGACCGGCCAGTGCTCGACCTTGGACTCGCTGTTGACGCGGACGTCGCCGCCGACGACGAGGCAGGTGTCGAGGCTCGTGCCGCCCATGTCGAGGGTGATGATGTTCGGCCGGCCCGTGAGCCGCGAGAAGTAGGCCGCCCCGATCGCTCCTCCGGCGGGGCCCGAGTTGACGAGGTGGACCGGCTGCTCCGCGGCGGACGCGACGGTCATCGCACCGCCGCCCGAGCGCGTCATGAGGAACTGGCCCCGGAACCCCTCGCGCCGGAGCTCGCCGTCGAGCTTGTGGAGGTAGCGCTGGACGATCGGCTTGATGTAGGCGTCGACGACGGCCGTGCTCGTGCGTTCGTACTCGCGGTACTCCCGCGAGAGCCGGTGGGAGAGCGTGACCGAGACTTCCGGGCAGACCTCGGCGAGCACGCGGGCCATCGCCTCCTCGTGGGCCGGGTTCGCGTAGCTGTGAAGGAAAGAGACGGCGACCGACTCGACGCCCAGCGAGCGGATGCGCTCGGCCACCCGCCGGGCCTCCTCCTCGTCGAACGGCGTGTGCACCTGCCCGTCGAACGTCATGCGCTCGGTGACCTCGAAGGCGAAGCGGCGGGAGACGAGCGGTTCGGGCTTCCGGTAGGTGAAGTCGTACATGGCGTCGCGCGCCGTGCGCCCGAGCTCGAACACGTCGCGGAAGCCCTTCGTGGTCACGATCGCCACGCGGGCTCCCGTGCGCGTGATGATCGCGTTCAGGCCGAGCGTCGTGCCGTGGACGAAGTGGGAGATCGAGGCGAAATCCACGCCCGTCTTGCGGAGCCCCAGGAGCACGCCCTGCGAGGGGTCCTTGGGCGTGGTGGCCGCCTTCTCCAGGCGGAGCTCCGACCGACTTTCGTCGAGCACGATGACGTCCGTGAACGTGCCCCCGACGTCGACTGCGATCCTCATGAGAGCCGAGCCCCTCTTCCGAACCGCCGACCTTGTGCGACAGTGTCGCTGCGGACG
>JADGHG010000025.1 GCA_019689585.1 Clostridia bacterium | reverse complement strand
ATCCGCCCATCGACCTCACGTGGGACCTCGTCGGCCGGAGCCCGCCCTCCCCGGCCGCCTACCCCGAGATGCCGGGCGTCAACGTCATCTCGCCGACCTGGTTCCATTTGGCCGAGGGCGGGCTCGTGACGAGCCGGGCCGACGCGCGCTACGTCGCCGAGGCGCACGCGCGCGGCTGGGCCGTGTGGCCCCTTTTCGGCAACGACTTCGACCCGGACCGGACGCACGAGGTGCTCGCGAAGAGCGAGTCGCGCCTCGACCTCGTCCGCCAGCTCCTTGCCCAGGCGAAGCTCTACGGCTTCGACGGCGTCAACGTCGACTGGGAGAACATGCGCCCCGAGGACCGCGACCTCTTCAGCCAGTTCGTGCGCGAGCTCGTCCCGCTCGCGCACGCGGCCGGCCTCGTGGTCTCTGTCGACGTCACCTTCCCGGGGCCGAGCGCCTTCTGGCAGAAGCCGTACGACCGGAAGGCGCTCGGGCGCGCAGCCGACTTCCTCGTCGTCATGGGCTACGATCAATACACGGAGGGGTCGTCGGAGGCGGGCCCCGTCTCCGGCTTCCCCTGGGTCGAGGCAGGTGTCGCGGCCACGGTCGCGGAAGTGCCGGCCTGGAAGGTCGTGCTGGGCGTCCCCTTCTACAGCCGCGTGTGGACGGAGGGGAGCGAGGGCTGGACGAGCCGGGCGGTGGGGATGGCGGCGGCGCGGGCCTACCTCGAGCGGCCGGACGCGCAGGTGACGGTCGACGACCGGCACGGCCTGCCGCTCGTGCGCTGGCAGGAAGGCGGGCGGACCTACCGGATGTGGGCCGAGACGGCCGACACGCTGCGCAGGAGGGCGGCCCTCGCGCGCGAGGCCGGGCTTGCCGGCGTCGCCTCCTGGCAGCGCGCGCTCGCCGACGGCGACAGCTGGCAGGCGCTCGCCCAGGGTCTCGGAGGCCGCTAGCGATGGAAGGCCGGGTGAGCTCGCACGAAGATCTACACGCGGCGGGGGGACGACGGCACGACGGAGCTCTTCGGCGGGCGGCGCGTCCCGAAGGCGTCCCCGCGCGTCCGCGCGTACGGGACGATCGACGAGCTGAACGCCTGGATCGGCCTCTCCCGTTCCTCGGGGTCGGATCCCCAGTTGGACGGGTGGCTGCGCCGGATCCAGGAGGATCTCTTCGCGGTGGGGGCGGAGCTGGCGACGCCGCTCGAACGGACGCTGCCGACCGAGCCGGTGGGTCGGGAGGACGTGGCCCGGCTCGAGGCGTGGATCGACTCGGCGGAAGAGGAGACGGGGACCCTGACGAGCTTCATCCTGCCCGGGGGGCCGGCCCCCTCCGCCGCCTTGCACGTCGCCCGCGCCGTCTCGCGCCGGGCCGAGCGGGAGGTCGCGGCGCTCGCGCGCGAGGAGCCGGTGCGCCCGGAGCTCCTCGCCTATCTCAACCGGCTCTCGGACCTGCTCTTTTCGGCCGCCCGGCTCGCCGCCCGGCGCGCCGGCGCTTCGGAGGAGACCTGGTCGGGGACGAGGACTCGTTCAGCGAGGAAGAGCTCGAGGCCGTAATCGAACGGCACATCCCGCTCCCCCGGCGCGAGGACGCCTGGGCCATGCTGAACGAGTGGGTGAAGAGCCCGACGCTCATCGAGCACTCGCTCGCCGTCGAGGCGGTGATGCGGCGCTACGCCCTCGAGTATCACCAGGACCCGCTCAAGTGGGGCATCACGGGGCTCGTCCACGACTTCGACTACGAGCGCTACCCCGAGCCGGGCCCGGGCGGCCACCCGTTCGCGGGCTCGCTCGTGCTCGAGAGCCTCGCCTGGCCGGCCGAGATGCGCGAGGCCATCCTCGCCCACGAGGCGTACACGCGCGTGCCGCGGGCCTCGCTCCTCGCGAAGGTGCTCTTCGTCGTCGACGAGCTGACCGGGCTCGTGCGGGTGCTGGCGCACATGCACCGCGGCCGGGGCGGCCTCGGCGCCGTGACGGTCGAGGAGGTGCTCGAGCGGATCGGGGACCCGCGCTTCTTCCGCGCCCTTTCGCGGGAGAACCTGGAGATCGGACTGGAGGCCTTGCAGATGGAGCCCGAGCGTCACGTCGCGATCTGCCTCGGCGCCCTCAAGGCCGCCTGGCGGCGGGCGCGCCGCCCAGGCGCCCCGGAGGCCGGCCGGCTGTGAAGGGCTCCTCCGGCCGCGGGCCGCGCCGCGTCGTCGCGCTCTGCCCGAGCAACGCCGAGCTCGCCCTTCGGCTCGGAGCGGCCGACCGGCTCGTCGGCGTCGACCGCTGGTCGCTCCGCGATCCGCGCCTTCGCCTGCCGAAGGGGCTGGTCGATGTCGGCACCGACCTGCGCGCGGACGTCGAGACGATCGCCGCGCTCAAGCCCGACCTCGTGCTGGCGTCTTTGAGCGTGCCGGGGATGGAGGCGAACGTCGAGGCCTTTCGCGCGCGCGGGATCCCGCACGTCGTCGTGCCGAGCGGCCGGCTCGCGGACATCCGCCGGGCGGTGTGGGTCGTGGCCGAGGCGCTCGGGGACGACGAGGCGCGGTCGCGGGCCGAGCGCATCGTCGCCGGGATGGACGCCGCGTGCGAGGAGGTGCGGGCCCGGGCCGCGGCGTGGCGCAGAGCCGGCTTTGCAGCCCGAACGGCCGTCTGGGAATGGTGGCCGAAGCCGATCGTGGTGGCGGGCCAGGCCGGGTGGCCGGAAGACCTCATGGCCTGCCTCGGCCTTCGCAACGCCTTCTCCGACCTCGAGCGGGAGAGCGGCCCGGTCGAGGCCCAGCTCGTGGCCGAGCGGGCGCCCGATGTCGTCTTCGCCGCCTGGTGCGGGACGGGGGAACGGCGCATGACGGTCGCCGAGATCGCCGGGCGGCCCGGCTGGGGACGCGTCCCGGCCGTGCGCGAGCGGCGCGTCTTCCTCCTCCCGGAGAACCCGTTCGGCCGGCCATCCCCGGGGCTCGCCGACGGCCTGCGCCGGCTCGCCGACCTCCTCTTCGGCCCTCCGGACGTCTCGCGCCGCGTGATGCTCGAGTTCGCCGAGGAGGCCGGGCTCGGACCGGACGCGCTCGCCTGGCCCGAAGGGGGCGCGCGCGGACGGAACGCGGACGCGGCCGCGCCGCCGCGCGCGGGGGCGGGCGGGGGAGCGGTTCGAGGTTCCGCCTGAGCCTGGCTTCACGCCGCCGGGCCGGCCGCGCCATGCCCGCGATGGCGGCGAGCCGCCGCAGCAGGTAGGCAAGCCCTCCCACGTCGTACGCGTGCTGGGCCTCCACGAGGCGCTTCACGACGAGGGCCGGCGCGCCGTAGAGGCTCTCGCGGCCCCAGCGCCCCACCCCTTCGCGCCGGCCGAGCGAGGCGAACACGCCCCGCACGCGGGGCTCAAACGGCCGGAGCTCGAGGCCGGCGAACGCGGCCCAGGCGTTCCGGCCGGCCAGCCGGCCGGCCTGGACGGCGAGTTGGGCTGTGGGCGGGACGGCATCCCCCGTCTCGGGGTCGCGGGGCGCGGCGCAATCGCCGGCCGCGAAGAGGTCGTCCGCCGGCCCTTCGGGTCCCTCGACGCGTAGGTGCTGGTCGACGACGATCCGCCCGTCGGGGAGGACGGGGAGCCCCGAGCGCTCGGCGACCGGGTTGGCGCGCACGCCGCCGGCCCATACCACGAGCTCTGCCGGACGCTCCGCCCCGCCTTGTAGGACCACCCGGCCGGCGGCGACGCGCGTGACCGGCCGGCCGCAGGCAAGCTCGACCCCCTTCTCGCCCAGGACCCGCTCGGCGGCTTGGACGAGCTCGGGTTCGAAGCCCGGCATGATGCGCTGCGAGGCGTCGACGAGGACGATGCGGAAGCGCGGGTAGGCGTCGGCGAGCTCGGCCGCGAGCTGCACGCCCGTGAGGCCGCCCCCGACGACGACGACGCGCGCGCCGGGGTTCTCCGCCGCAAGCCCGGCGAGCCGCGCCCGCAGCCGGGCCGCGCTCCTCAGGTCCTGGAGGACGAAGCCGTGCCGCCGGGCTCCGGGCACGCCGAAGTACTCGGGGACGCTTCCGAGGGCGAGGAGGAGCCGGTCGTAGGGCACGTCCCCCTCGTCGCAGACAAGCCGCCTCCCCTCGCGGTCGACGCGCTCGACCGAGGCGACGAAGAGCTGGTCGGGCGGCTCGACGACCCGCGCGAGGGGCACGGTGATGTCGCGCTCGTCCTCTTCGCCGACCGCGAACTCGTGGAGCTCGGTCGTGAAGTAGTGGCGCGGCTGGCGGTCGACGAGGACGACGCGCAGGGCCGGCCGGCCCGGCCGCCGCCGGAGCTCGAGGTAGGCCGCGAGCCCGGCGTATCCGGCGCCCGCGATGACGAGGACGGGCCTTCGCCTCCCCGCGATCGCCGCCATCCCGCGCTAGCCTGCCTCGCCGAGGGGCCGGCCATGCCGGCCGGCCGCTAGCCCCGGAGCGCGGCCGCGTAGGCGACGTAGACGAGGGCCAAGGCGAGGAGCACCCTCCGCCGGATCCGCGGGCGCGAGGCGTAGCCCGTGAGCCCCGCGCCGAGGAAGGCGACGGCGGCGGCGAGCGCCGCGTTCCGCTCGAGCCGCCAGGGCGCGAGCGCGAGGGAGGCGGCCACGGGGAGCGTGGCCGACATCACGAGCGCCCCGCTCACGTTCAGCATCGCGAGGTCGAGCCGCCCGCGCGAGGCCCAGAGGGCGGCCGTCGCCATCTCGGGCAGCTCCGTCGCGAAGGGCGCGAGCCACAGCGAGACGGCGAGGGGCGAAAGGCCCCAGGCGGCGCTCGCGCGTTCGAGGTGCACGGCCATCCCCTGGGCGCCGAGGGCGAGGCCCAAGGTGGCGAGGATCGTCTGCAGGGCGGCCGGCAGCACCCCGGGCCGCCCGGCGGGCGAGAGGTAGAGCCGCCGCCCCGGGGGCGACCCCGGCTGGCCGCGGTCCCAGGTCGAGAGGCAGAAGACGACGCACGCGCAAAGGAAGGCGAGCGAGGCGGAAAGCCGCGCCCAGGCCGGCCGGGCCCCCCAGCCGGCGAGGGCCGCAAGGACCGTGGCACAGGCGAAGAGGGTGACGAACCAGCGGAGGTTCGCCGCGACGCGCCGGGCGCTCGCGGCATCCCAGAGGAGCCGGCCGGCGCCGCGCCCTTTCGCGCGCGCCCGCCGTTCGGGAAGGAGCGAGGCCGCGGCGACGAGCCCGAAGGCGAAGGTGGCGAGGAGGGCGGGGGAGCCGAGCGACGTGCCGGCGCTCACGCCGGCCTGGCCCGAGAGCGCGGCGAAGAGCGTGACGAGCGTCTCGGGCAGCGTGCCGCCGAGCGCCGCGAGCACCGCCCCAGTCCCCGCCGGGCCGAGGCGGAGCCGGTGCGCAAGCCACTCGACGCCGTTCACGAACGCCTCCGACGACGCCAGGATGAGGGCGGCCGACGCCGCGAGCGGGAGGATGAGGCCCCGGCCCCTTCCGGGCATCGCTATGCGAGGCCAGGGCGGGCCATGCCCCGGCGCGCCGGGCCGCCTTCGCGGCAGGGTTTACGCTCGTCGGCCGCAAAGGCTACGCTGGTGAACGCGCGATGGCCCGGCCGCCCGCCCGTGCCCGGGGGCGCGCCGGCGAGACCCCGGAGGTGGGTGCCAGGTGGCCGACTGGAAAGAGGCGGGGCTCACGGCGGAGGACCTCGTCGGGATGTACCGCGCGATGCTCCTCGCGCGGCGCCTCGACGAGCGGCAGTGGGTGCTGAACCGGATGGGCCGTGCGCCCTTCGTCATCAGTTGCCAGGGTCACGAGGCGGCGCAGGTCGGCTGCGCCTGGGCGCTCACGCCGGGCAAGGACTTCGTCCTCCCCTACTACCGCGACCTGGGCGTGGTGCTCACGGTCGGCATGACGCCGCGCGAGGTGATGCTCGACTTCCTCGCGCGCGCGGAGGGTCCGAGCAGCGGGGGCCGCCAGATGCCGGGCCACTACTCGCACCCGCGGCTGCGCATCGTGAGCCAGTCGAGCACGGTGGCCGTGCAGGCGCTGCACGCGGCCGGGATCGCCTACGCGGCGCGCATGCGGGGCGAGGACTCGGTCTGCTACGTCTCCTTCGGCGAAGGCGCCGCCCAGCAGGGCGATGTGCACGAGGCCTTCAACTGGGCGGGGATCTACCGGCTCCCCGTCATCTTCGTCTGCGAGAACAACAAGTACGCCATCTCCGTGAGCCACACGAAGCAGATGGCCGTCGAGAACGTCGCCGACCGCGCGGCGGGCTACGGCTTCCCGGGCGTCGTCGTCGACGGGTCGGACCCGGTCGCCGTCTACCGGGCGATGAAGGAGGCCGTCGAAAGGGCGCGCAAGGGCGAAGGCGCCACCCTGATCGAGGCGAAGGTCGAGCGGCTTGTGCCGCACAGCTCGGACGACGACGACCGCACCTACCGGAGCCGCGAGGAAGTCGAGGAGGCGAAGAAGCGCGACCCGCTCCTCACCTTCGCCGAGCGCCTGAAGAAGGAGGGCCTTCTCGACGACGCGCGCCGTGAAGAGCTCGAGGCCGAGGTGAAGCGGGCGGTCGACGACGCGACCGAGTACGCCGAGAAGGCGGCCGACCCGCGGCCGCAGGACCTCTACACGCGGCTCTACGCCACGGCTCCCGCGGTCGGCGGGGAGGCGGCGCCCGGTGCCTGAGAAGACCTTCATCGAGGCCATCCACGACGCGATGGACGAGGAGATGGCGCGCGACCCGTCGGTGGTCCTCCTCGGCGAGGACGTGGGCCTGCGCGGCGGCGTCTTCCGCGCGAGCACGGGGCTCATCGAGAAATACGGCGAGCGGCGCGTCATCGATACGCCGCTTGCCGAGTCGAGCATCGCGGGCGTCGCGATCGGCATGGCGCTCAACGGGCTCCGGCCGATCGCCGAGATGCAGTTCGCCGACTTCTCGTTCCCGGCCTTCAACCAGATCCAGAGCGAGGCGGCCCGCTTCCACTACCGCTCGAACGGCGGGTGGTCGGTGCCGCTCGTCGTCCGCATGCCGTACGGCGGCGGCCCGGGCGTCCACGGGGCGCTCTACCACAGCCAGAGCGTCGAGGCCTTCTACGCCCACATCCCGGGGTTGAAGGTCGTCCTACCCGGCACGCCCTACGACGCGAAGGGCATGCTGAAGGCGGCGATCCGCGACGACGACCCCGTGATCTTCCTCGAGCACAAGCGCGCCTACCGCTCGGTGCGCGGCGAGGTGCCGGACGGCGACTACACGGTCCCGCTCGGTCCCGCCGAGGTGCGGCGCGAGGGGCGGCACGTGACGATCTTCGCCTACGGCTACATGCTGCACGAGTCGCTGCGCGCGGCCGAGGAGCTCGCCAAGTCGGGTGTCGAGTGCACGGTCGTCGACGTGCGCTCGCTCAAGCCGCTCGACGTGAAGACGATCGCGGAGGCCGCGAGGCTCACGGGCCGGGTGCTCGTCGTGCACGAGGACAACCGCTCGTTCGGGGCCGGCGCCGAGATCGCGGCCATCGTCGCGGAGGAGGCGCTCATGTACCTCGACGCGCCCGTGCGCCGCCTCACAGGCCCGGATGTGCCGGGCATCGGCTTCAACCACGTCTTCGAGGTCGAGTTCACGCCGGACGCCGCGAAGATCGCCCGCGCGGCGCGCGAGCTCGCGGAGTTCTAGGGGGCGAACCCGTGGACATCACCGTCCGCATGCCGCAGCTCGGCGAGAGCGTCACGGAGGGGACGGTCTCGGCCTGGCTCAAGAAGCCCGGGGACCGCGTCGAGCGCTACGAGCCGCTCCTCGAGGTCATCACGGACAAGGTCAACGCCGAGGTCCCCTCGCCCGAGTCGGGCGTGGTGAAGGAGCTGCTCGTCGCCGAAGGCCAGACGGTGCCCGTCGGGACGCCCATCTGCGTGCTCGAGGGCGAGGGGGCCGGGGCCGGCGCGCCCGCTCCGCCGACGGCCGAGGCCGCGCAGGCAGGGCCGGCGGAGGCCGGAACCGCGCGGGCAGCCCGGCCGGAGGCCGGGCCGGGCGCGGGAGCCGCGGGCACCGAGGCCTCGGCCCGGGGCCGGTACTCGCCGGCCGTGCGGAGGCTTGCGCGCGAGCACGGCGTCGATCTGGCGCTCGTGCGCGGAACGGGCGCCGGAGGCCGCGTGACGCGCGAGGACGTGGAGCGGTTCGTGCGCGAGGCGGCCGAGGCTCCGGCGGGCCGCCCGGTGGCCGCGGAGGCTCCGGCGGCGCAGGCTCCGGCCGCGACGCCCGCCCCGGCCCCAGCCCTGGCCGCGGGCCAGCCGGCCGGGCCGGTCGCGCCGCCCGAGCCGGGCCCCGACGACGAGGTCGTCCCGCTCACGCCGATCCGGCGCTCCATCGCGCAGAACATGGTCCTCTCGACCTCGACCATCCCGCGCGCCTGGAGCATGGTCGAGGCGGACGTCACGGGGCTGGAACGGCTCATCCGGGCGCGCGGCGAGGAGTTCCGCGCCCGCGAAGGCGTGGCCCTCACCTACCTGCCGTTCGCTGTCCTGGCGGCCGTCGCCGGATTGCGCGCCGTCCCCCGCCTCAACGCCAGCTGGGCGGGCGACCGCATCATCGTCCACCGGCGCATCCACATCGGCATCGCGGTCGCGACCGAGGCCGGCCTCATCGTGCCCGTCATCCGCGACGCCGACCGGCTCAGCATCGCCGGGCTGGCGCGCGCCATCGCCGAGCTCGCCGAGAAGGCGAGGGCCGGCCGGCTCACGCTCGCGGAGGTCCAAGGCGGTACCTTCACCGTCGACAACACGGGTGCGCTCGGGACGGAGCTGTCCGTCCCGATCGTCGTGCCGGGCCAGACGGGCATCGTGACGACCGAGCGCGCGAAGCGGAAGCCGGTCGCCGTGGGCGACGCGATCGCGATCCGCACGATGATGCCGCTCTGCCTCTCGATGGACCACCGCGTCGTCGACGGGGCCGACGCCGGACGCTTCCTCGGCGTGATGCGCGCAAGGCTCGAGTCGTTCGACGAGGCGACCGGGCTGTACTGATTCGGGCGCTGGCGCCTTGCCCGACGCCATGCGGCGCTACGTGCCCGGCACCTCGTCCGTGAAGGTGAACGTCGCCTGGGGGCTCTCCGCGTCCGGCGGGCTGAGCTCGCCTGAAAAGGCCTTCATCCGGGAGGTCGCGCCCACGACGACCTCCGTGCCCTCCGGGCCGGAGCGCACCTCCACGCTCGAGAACAGGGCGCCGTCGGGAACGGGCAGCGCACCCGGGGAGAGCTCCTCACCGAGGACGACGCCGGGCATGTCGATGATGAAGGAACGGCTGTCCTCCGAGCCCGCCGTGAGACGCGTCTCGATGAGCGGCACGTCGCGGCCGTCCGCGTTGAACTCCTGCTCGTGTCCCGCCTGCGGGCCGAAGGTCAGGGTGAGCGAATCCTTGTCCAGCGAGACCTCGACGAGGGCCTCCGGCCGGTCGCTTCCCACCTGGACGGGCTCGTCCAACGGAATGGCTAGGCGCTCGGGCCTCGCGACGAACTCGCCGCCCTGCCGGACGACGTCGAGCACGAACGGGAACTCGCGCTTGGAGTCCGCGGCGTTGCGGCCGCTTGCGAGAAACCTCACCTCGTCGCGGCTGACGATCTCCAAGAGGCGCACGAAGTTCGGCGCCGTGGGGAGGTAGGTCGCATCCCGGGAACCGATATCGCGGATGAAGAACTGGTCGGCGAGGGTGGGATCGCCCGAGGAAACCTCCAGCACCTCGACCCCGAGGTCCTCGCGCGTGGTGACGCTCACCACATGGCCGCCGGCCGCCTCGCTGGGGGGCTCCCGGCCGCCCGACAGTTCCGACGGTGACGTCCCTGGACCGGCCGCGGTCGAGCCTGGCCCCGGTTCGGATGGCTCGCTGCCGCGAACCGGTGGACCGAGGCCCGCCCCGTGTTCAGAGACTTCGCTCGCCTCGGCTCCCGTCGCAGTGCCGGGCGCCTCGGTCGACGCCCGGCACGCGCCTGCAAGCGCGGTGAGGGCCAGCGCGAACAATGCGAGGACCGTCACGACGGCGCGATTCGAGCGACCACCGCCGCGAACGTGCCAACGACCAGACAGGATCGGACACCTCCATCCATGTACTGTTGGTCAGGTTCGTGATGGGCAAACAAGGTCGTTCTGCCTGCGCACGGGAATCGTCCGACACGCTTCGACATGTGGTTCATCGATCCATGCCAAGCGCGTTCAAGGCGAGCGGGCCTACCCCCACTTGGGGTAAGGTGATGCTTGCGAGGAGTGGACCTGCGTGGCCGTTTCCCACGATCACCGAGCAACCGCAAGCCGCCCCGCCGTCGCGGCCGTCAAGACGAGGGCGCACGTCCTGCCGGACGAGTCCGGCGAGACGCCCCGCCGCCCTGACTGGCTGAAGGTGAAGCTCTCCAGCGGCCCCAACTACCGGGACGTCAAGAACCTCCTCCGCATGGAGCGCCTCCACACCGTCTGCGAGGAGGCGCGGTGCCCCAACATCTTCGAGTGCTTCGAGCACCGCACGGCCACGTTCATGATCCTCGGCAACGTCTGCACCTGGGCTTGCCGTTACTGCGCCGTCGAGACGGGCACGCCCCACGGCCTCGACCTCGGCGAGCCGGTGCGCGTGGCCGAGACGGTCGCGCGGCTCGGCCTCTCGCACGTCGTCATCACGTCGGTCACGAGGGACGACCTCCCCGACGGCGGCGCCTGGGCCTTCGCGGCCTGCATCGAGCAGATCCGCAAGCGCCTGCCCCGCTGCTCGGTCGAGGTCCTCATCCCGGACCTGCGCCGACGTCGCGAGAACCTCGAGATCGTCATGCGCGCAAGGCCCGACATCCTGAACCACAACATCGAGACGGTGCCGCGCCTCTTCCGCGCCATGCGGCCGAAGGGCGACTACGAGGGCTCGCTCCGCCTCCTCGCGCAGGCGAAGGAGATGGCGCCCGAGATCCCGACCAAGTCCGGGATGATGGTCGGCCTCGGCGAGACCTTCGACGAGGTCCTCGCGACGATGGACGACCTCCGCCGGGTCGGGGTCGACATCTTGACGATCGGGCAGTACCTCCGCCCGACGAGCCAGGCGCGCCACGTGCCGGCCTTCCGCTACTGGACGCCCGACGAGTTCCGGGCGTTGCGCGAAGCCGGCCTCGCGCGCGGCTTCACGCACGTGGAGGCCGGGCCGCTCGTCCGCTCCTCCTACCACGCCTGGCAGCAGGCGGAGGACTACCGCAAGGCGCGGGAGGCGGCCACGGCGGGCGTCGCTGGCCCAAGCCGGCCGGGCGGCGCGGACGGCGCGACGGGCGCGGGCGGCGGCTCCGCAACAGGGTGAGGGCTGGCCCCTTCGCGCAGCGTGCGCGGAGCCGCGACACGGTGCAACGCGAGCCGCACAGGGCCGGCGGATGGGCCTTCTCGACCGCGCTGTCGGCGGTCAGCTACGGCCGGCCGGCCTGGCCGGCGGCCTCACGAAGAACGGGAGCTCCCTCACGCCGACCATCCGCGCGTAGAGCATCAGCTGGCCCTTGTGATGGATCTCGTGCTCGAACATCATCATGAGGATCGTCCGGCCCGTGGCGCGGAAGCCCGATTCCGGGAAGACGTGCTCCCGCTCGAGGTCGTCGTCCGTGAGCGAGGCGTACACCGACTTCGTCCGGTCGGTGAGGTCGGCGATGGCCGCGCGGATCTCGGGGAGCGTCATGCCGTCCGCCTTGGGCACCGGAGGGCGCACGCCGGTCTTCGCGAGCTGCACGAAGGCGTGGTTCCAGCCGGCGAGGTGCAACGCGAGCTCGCCGAGCCGCATCGCCCCGTCCCAGGGCTTGAAGTCGACGTGTTCGTCGCCGATGCGCGCGAGGATGTCCTCGACGACGGCTCGGTGCCGCTGCCAATGGCCCATCATCTCGTGAGCGGTCAGCATCCGCCATCCCCCGTTCCGAGCCGCGCGGGCGCGCAGGGCCGCGCCTTGGGGCTCGACATCGCCCGGGCGCGCAGGGCCGCGCCTCGGTGCTCCGCTGCGTCCGCGCGTCGCGCGCAGCCTCCGCGACCGCGCCTCGCGCGCTTAGCGGCCGCGACCGCAGCTCGTGCGCTTAGCGTCCGGGACCGCACCTCGCGCGCGCCGCGTCCGCGACCGCAGCCCCGCGCTTGGCGGCTGCGGCGGGCCGGAGCGAGGGCCTGACTTCGTCTCGGCTGCGGCCGTTCCCTTGCGGTCTTCCGCTCCTTCCCCGTAGGGTGGGCCGGGGTGGGTGTCACGAGCCGCACCTGGCTTCTCACGCCGGGCCTCGTCGAGTACCGGTCGGCCTGGGAGGCCCAGCGCGAGCTTGCGGCGGCGCGCGCCGCCGGCCTCGTCCCCGACTGCTTCATCCTCCTCCAGCACCCCCACACCTTCACGCTCGGCCGGCGGGCCGACCCGGCGAACGTCCTCGCCGACGAGGAGACGCTGACGCGCCTCGGCATCGAGGTCGTCGCGATCGACCGCGGCGGCGACGTCACCTACCACGGTCCGGGCCAGTGGGTCGGTTACCCGATCCTCGACATCACGCCGCGGGGCGGGGACGTCCTCCGCTACCTCCACGACCTCGAGGACGTGCTGGTTCTGGCGCTCTGCGAGTTCGGCATCGAGGCGCGGCCCGGACGCGAGCTGGCGCTGACCGGCGCCTGGGTGGGCGACGACAAGATCGCGGCCATCGGCGTCAAGGTGAGAGGCGGCATCACCCAGCACGGCTTCGCGCTCAACGTGGCGACCGACTTGCGCTTCTTCGAGCTGATCGTGCCGTGCGGCATCCGGGACAAGGGCGTCACCTCGATCGAGAAGGTCTTGGGCCGACCGGTACCGATGGACGCCGCGGCGCGCGCCCTACAGCGGGCATTCTCGCAGGTCTTCGACGCGAGGCTGGAACCGGTCGCCTGGGACGAGGCGCTGGCCCGGGCCCGGGGCGGCCGGCGTCCGGCGGATGCGGAGGCTCCGGGGTCGGCGCGAGCCCAGGCGCCGGCGGCCGAGCGGGGCGCCGATTCGATAGCGTGAATCCGGTGGCGGTATCCCTGCCGCGCCGGTCGCTCGTCCCCCGGTAGCGTGAATTCGGTCGTCCTATGGGAACCAGGTCCGCCCCACCCCCTCCGGTTTCCGGAAATACGACGAACGAAGTATCGCTATTCGGCGCTGCGGCGACGCCAACCGCGAAATAGGAGGAGCGGATTCACTCTAGCGGTATGATGGAGCCGCCATGAGCGGCCCCGACGTGCGGATCAAGCGCGTGTACGACGCCGCCTCGCCCGAGGACGGCCGGCGCGTGCTCGTCGACCGCCTCTGGCCGCGGGGCCTTTCGAAGGACGCCGCCGCCGTCGACGAGTGGTTGCGGGACATCGCCCCGAGCGACGAGCTGCGGCGGTGGTTCGCGCATGAACCCGACCGCTGGCCGGAATTCCGCCGGCGCTACCGGGACGAGCTCGCCGACCCGCGGCGGAGCGAGGCCCTTCGCCGGCTTCGCGAACTCGCTCGAGCGGGGCGCGTCACGCTCCTTTTCGCGGCGCGGGATGAGGAGCGGAACAACGCGGCCGTGCTGGCCGAAATCCTACGCGAGCCCTCCGAGGCTGGGGCGTCGGGCGCCGGCGGCCAGCCGCCGGCATGACGTCGCCCGGGCCTTCCGGCCACCGGAGCGCGGCCGAGGCGGCGTTCGCGTCCCTCGGCATCGCCGTCCTGACCGTCTCCGACACGCGCAACCTCGCGACCGACACGGCCGGGGCGCTCCTTGCCGAACGGCTCGGCGCGGACGGCCATCGCATCCTCGACCGGCGCATCGTCCGGGACGAGGTGGCGGCCATCCGGGCGACCGTCGGGGAGTGGCTGGCGCGCGACGAGGTCGACGTCGTCGTGACGACGGGCGGCACGGGTATCGCCCGGCGCGACGTGACGGTTCAGGCGCTCGAGCCGTTTGTCGGCCGCGAGGTGCCCGGCTTCGGAGAGGTCTTCCGGTGGCTCAGCTACGGGGAAGTGGGAGGAGCCGCGGTGCTCTCGGGGGCCTTCGCCGCCATCGCCTACGGGCCCAAGCCCAAGGTGCTGATCGCGCTCCCCGGCTCGCAAGGCGCCGTCCGCTTGGCGCTCGAGCGGCTCCTTCTGCCGGAGCTGCGCCACCTCGTATGGGAGGCGAGGCGCTGAACGGCGACGGGGCCGATCTCTGCCGCGGCCGCCTCCCCGCCCGCGCGGCCGCCTTCTCGCCCGCCGCGGCCGCCTCCCCGCCCGCGCGGCCGTGACAGCCTGCCGCGCGGCCGATAGCATATAAGCCTATGCGCGTCCTCTTCGACCTCGGGTGGTACATCCGCCGACACGCGTGGGCGTACCTCGTCGGCGTCGCCACCCTCATCCTCGCGGACCTCACGAGCCTCGTGCCCCCGCGGGTGGCGGGCGTGGTCGTCGACGCGATCACGGCGGGGACGCTCACGGTGCGGGATCTCCTCCTCTGGCTCGGCCTTCTCCTCGCCACGGCGCTCTTCGGCTATGGCGTGCGCTACATCTGGCGCGTCGTCCTTCAGGGCGCCGCCTTCCGCCTCTCGGTCGAGCTGCGCGACCGGCTCTTTCTGCAGTTCTCCCGCATGTCGCCGCGCTTCTACCAGGAGCGCCGCATCGGCGACCTCATGGCGCACGCCACGAACGACGTCCAGGCGGTGGAGGCGGCGATGAACGACGGCGTGCTCCTCATGATCGACTCCGTCGTGATGGGCGGGCTCACGCTCGCCGCCATGGCGCTCATCAGCTGGCCGCTCACGCTGGTCGCGCTCCTTTCGCTCCCGTTCATGGCCCTCGCCATGCAGCGCTTCGGCCGGGCCGTGCACGACCGCTTCGAGGAGGCGCAGGCCGCCTTTTCCGACTTGAACGACCGCGTGCACGAGAACCTCACGGGCATGCGGGTAGTGAAGGCCTTCGGCCAGGAAGAGGCCGAGAAGCGCACGTTCACCGCGCTCTCCGACGAGGTCGTGCGTAAGAACCTAAGGGTCGCCCAGGTCGACGCGCTCTTCGAGCCGACGATCCAGGCGATCGTCGGCCTCGCCTTCCTCCTCGCCGTCGGCGTGGGCGCCTGGTTCGTCGTCCGTGGCTCGCTCACGTTCGGCGGGCTCACGGCCTTCGCCATGTACCTCGGCGAGCTCATCTGGCCGATGATGGCCTTCGGCTTCCTCTTCAACGTGATGCAGCGGGGGAGCGCCTCGTACGACCGCATCCGCCAGCTCCTCGAGGTCGCGCCCGAGGTGGCCGAGGATCCGCAGCCGATCGCGACGCCGCCCCAGGGCGACCTCCGCATCTCGGTGCGGCGCTTCACCTACCCCGGCGCCGACCGTCCGGCGCTCCGGGACGTCGAGATCCATCTGCCGCGAGGTGCCACGCTCGGCGTCGTCGGACGCGTGGGGCAGGGGAAGAGCACCCTCTTGCGCCTTCTCGTCCGCGAGTTCGACGTCGACGAGGACGAGGGCGGCATCTGGATCGGCGGCGTGCCCATCCGGCGCCTTGCCCTCACGACGCTCCGCCGCACCGTCGCCTACGTCGCTCAGGAACCGTTCCTCTTCTCGGCGACGCTCGCGGAGAACGTCGCCTTCGGCCGGCCCGGCGCGAGCCGGGCCGAGATCGAGCGCGCGGTGGCCCTAGCGGCCTTGGACGAGGACGTGGCCCGCTTCCCCAAGGGCTACGACACGCTCGTCGGCGAGCGCGGGGTGACGCTCTCCGGCGGCCAGAAGCAAAGGATCGCGCTCGCGCGCGCCCTCCTCCTCGACGCCGAGGTGCTCGTCCTCGACGACGCGCTCTCCGCCGTCGACGGGCGCACCGAGGCGCGCATCCTCGCCCACCTGCGTGAAAACCGGGCCGGGCGCACGACGGTGATCTCGGCCCACCGCATGACAGCGGTCGAGCACGCGGACGAGATCGTCGTCTTCGAAGACGGCGCGATCCGAGAGCGCGGCCGCCACGGGGAGCTCCTGGCCGCAGGCGGCTGGTACGCGCGCATGTACCGTCGCCAGAAGCTCGAGGCGTACGTCGAGGAAGGCGGCGAGCCGGCGTGAGGCGCTCGACGCTCGCGCGCCTTCTCGGCTACCTCGGGCCGCACCGCCGGACGCTCGCGCTCGCCTTCCTCCTCCTCGGCGTCTCGGTCGCGGCGCAGGTGGCGGCCCCGCTTCTCGTGCGCGTCTTCCTCGACCGGTACGCGGCCCGGGGCGTGCTCCCGGCGGAGCCCGTGGCGGCGCTCGCCGGCGCCTACCTCAGCCTCACGGCCGTCGGAGCCCTCGCCAGCTGGCGTCAGTTGCTGCTTTTCCAGCTCGTCGCGCTCCGGGCCGTCCAGGCCATGCGCGTCGAGGTGTTCGCCAAGGTGCAGGGGATGGCGCTCGGCTTCTTCGACCGGACGCCCATCGGCACGCTCGTCTCGCGCATCACGAACGACACCGAGGCGATCAAGGACTTCTACATGAGCGTGATGGCGAGCTTCGTGCAAAACGGCGCCATCGCGCTCGGCACCTTCGCCGCCCTCTTCTTCCTCGACGCCCGGCTCGGCGCGCTCGACCTCGTCCTCGTCCCGGCCGTCTTCGTCCTCATGTGGGTCTACCGCCGCACCACGGCGCCCGTCTTCCGAGCCTCGCGCCAGCTGCTCGCGCAGATCAACGCCCGGCTCTCGGAGTCGCTGCTCGGCATGCCGACGATCCAGGCGCTCACCCAGGAGGCGCGGGTGGCGGGGGAGATCGCGCGCGTGAACCGCGAGCACTACCGCGTGCGCATGCGGATGGTGCGGCTGAACGCGCTCCTCTTGCGCCCCATGGTGAACCTCCTCTCGACGGCGGCGACGATGGGGGTGCTCGCCTACTTCGGCTGGCTCTCGCTCCGGCCGGGCGCGGCCGTCGAGGTCGGCGTGGTCTTCGTCTTCCTCCAGTACCTCCAGCGGATGTTCGAGCCGATCAACGACGTCATGCAGCGGCTGAACATCTTCCAGCTCGCCGCCGTATCGGCCGAGCGCGTCTTCGAGCTCCTCGACCGCGACGAGCCGGCGCCGGGCGCTAGCCGGCCGTGGCCCGTCGCCCACCCAAGGCCGCGGATCGAGCGGGGCCGCGTCGAGTTCCGCGAGGTCTCCTTCTCCTACGACGGGCGGACGCCGGCGCTCGTGCGCGTGTCGTTCGTCGCCGAGCCGGGGACGACGGTCGCGATCGTCGGCCACACGGGGAGCGGCAAGTCGACGCTCGCGAGCCTGCTCCTCCGCTTCTATCGCCCGGACGAAGGCGAGATCTACCTCGACGGCGTGCCGCTCGACGCCATCCCGGAGGACGAGCTCCGCCGCAAGGTGGCCCTCGTGCTGCAGGACCCCGTCCTCTTCACGGGCGACGTCCTCTCGAACATCCGCCTCGGCGACCTCGACCTCGACGAGGAGCGCGTGCGCGAGGCGGTGCGGATCGTCGCCGCCGACGACTTCATCGCCGGGTTGCCGGGCGGCCTCGGGGCGCCGGTCGGGGAGCGGGGTCTCACCTTCTCGGGCGGCCAGCGCCAGCTGATCGCCTTCGCCCGCGCCATCGTGCGCGATCCGCGCGTCCTCGTATTGGATGAGGCCACGGCGAGCGTCGACAGCGAAACCGAGGGCCGCATCCAAAGGGCGCTCCGCTCGATGCGGGCGGGCCGCACCACGATCGCGATCGCGCATCGCCTCTCGACGATCCAGGACGCCGACCTCATCCTCGTGCTCCACCGGGGCGAGGTCGTCGAGCGCGGCCGGCACGAGGAGCTCCTCGCCCGCTCCGGGCTCTACCACGCCATGTACCGATTGCAGCAGGCAGGCGCGGAGGGCGAGGCCGCGCCCTAGGGCGGCCGTCGCGGGCGGCCCCGCGCCGCATGGCCCTCGCCGAGGCCCTGGCCTTACGCCGCCCGCGTGCGGCTGAAGGCGGCCGTGGCGAGGCCGGCGAGGACGACGGTGAGCGCGAGAAGCACGGCCACGTCCGTCGCGAGATCGAAGCGGACCAGCTGGGCCGCGCGCATGGCTGCGAGCGTCGGGCCCGTGTAGATCGCGTGGCGGAGCGCATCGACCCCGTACGTGAGCGGGTCGACGTGCATGAGCGCCCGCATCCACGCGGGCACGCGGTCGGTGAGGGGGAACATCGCCCCGCTCAGGAAGTAGAGCGGCATGACGAGGAAGTTCATGATCATCTGGAAGCCCTGCATGCTCGACATGCGCGAGGCGAGCGCCACGCCGAAGGACGTGAGGGCGAGGGCGAGAAGGAAGGCGAGCACGAGGAGCTCGACGACGCCCCGCAACGTCAGCGGGATGCCGGCAAGCGGCGCGAGCACGAGCAGGATCGCCGTCTGGATCGTCGTCACCGTGGCGCCGCCCATGGCCTTTCCGAACGCCACCGCCCAGCGCGGCACGGGGGCGACGAGGACCTCCTTCAGGAACCCGAAGTCGCGGTCCCAGATGACGCTGACGCCCGAGAAGAGCGCCGTGAAGAGGACCGACATGGCGAGGATCCCGGGGTACATGAAGGTGATGTAGTCGAGGCCGGACGGCGCGCCCCGGAGGCCCATCGTCGCCGTGATGCCCTTGCCGATGACGATGAGGTAGAGGAGCGGCTGTCCGATCATGCCGACAAGCCGCGAGAAGTCGCGCGCGAAGCGCCACATCTCGCGAAGCCAGATCGTGTACGCGGCGGAGAGCCCCTCGGCCACGTCGTCAACCTCCCCTGCGGCGCGCGCCCATGCGCGCGTGGGCGCGCATGGCCGCCTGGGCGGCGTCGCGCGCCGAGAGCTCCTCGTCGCGGATCTCGCGCCCGGTGAGGGCGAGGAAGACCTCGTCGAGCGAGGGCTGGCGGATCTCGAGGCTCTCCACCTCGCGCCCGAATTCGGCCATGAGGCGCGGCACGAAGGTGGCGGCGTCCGGCACGCGCAGGACCACCTGGCCGTCGAGGGCCTGGGGCGCAAGGCCGTGCTCGGCGGCGAGGCGCTGGGCGATCGCCTCCCCCTTGGCGCTGCGCAGGCGTACGACGTCGCCGCCCAGGCCGCGCTTCAGGTTGGCGGGCGAGTCGAGGGCCACGATGCGGCCGTGGTCCATGATCGCGACGCGGTCGCAGTTCTCGGCCTCGTCCATGTAGTGCGTCGTCATGAACACCGTGATGCCCACCTCGTCCCGCAGCTCGCGCACGTGCTGCCAGATGGCGGCGCGCGTCTGGGGGTCGAGCCCGACCGTCGGCTCGTCGAGGAAGAGGACTTGCGGGTGGTGCAGAAGGCCGCGTGCGATCTCGAGGCGCCGGCGCATGCCGCCCGAGAACGTGCGCACCTTCGACGCGCGCCGGTCGGCGAGCCCGACCATGCGCAGGAGCCGCTCGGAGCGCTCGCGGTACTCCGCCCACCCGAGCCCGTAGAGCCGGGCGTGCAGCCGGAGGTTCTCCTCGGCGGTCAACTCCGAGTCGAGCGACGGGTCCTGGAAGACGATTCCGATCTTCCGACGCACGGCGAAGGGCTCGCGTACGACGTCCGACCCCCCGACGCGCGCCGTGCCCGACGTCGGTGGGAGGAGGGTGGCGAGGATCTGGATGGTCGTCGTCTTCCCGGCCCCGTTCGGCCCGAGGAAGCCGAAGATCTCGCCGCGTTCGACGGCGAAGGAGCAGTCGTCGACGGCCGTGAGCGGGCCGTACCGCTTCACGAGTCGCTCGACCTCGATGACGGG
>JADGHG010000024.1 GCA_019689585.1 Clostridia bacterium | reverse complement strand
GCCCGCCCCCGCCGCCACGGCGAGGGGCGAGGCCGCCTGGGCGTGCGAGGCCGAGAGGCCGCGCACGACGCTCTGGCGTTCGGGCTGGCGCACGACCTGGATCCGCAGCACGAGCTTCACCGCGTCCTCCTGGATGCGCTGGCGCAGCTCCTCGAACATCTCGAACGCTTCCATCTTGTACGCGACGAGCGGATCCCGCTGGCCGTAGGCGCGGAGGCCGATACCCTCCCGCAGTTCCTCCATCGCCGCGAGGTGGTCGACCCACTTGGCGTCGACCGTCCGCAAGAGCACCACCCGGCAGAGCTCGCGCATCGTCTCCGCGCCGAGCTCCGCCTCCCGCTCCCGCAGGCGCTTCGCCGCCAGCTCCCCGAGCCGCTCGACGAGCTCCTCGCGATCGACGTCTTCGGCGCGCAAGCCCTCGGCCGTCCACTCGCCCGGCCGCAGGAAGGCCTGCTCGGCCTGCTCGAGGAGCGCGGCCAGGTCCCAGTCCTCGGGGTGCTGGCCGGCCGGGCAGTACGCCTCGACCCAGCGCCGGGCGACCTCGCGCGCCATCTGCGCGATGACGCCGACGAGATCCTCCTCCTCGAGCACCCGCCGGCGCTCGGCGTAGATGACCTCGCGCTGCTGGTTCATGACGTCGTCGTAGTCGAGGAGGTGTTTGCGGATCTCGAAGTTGCGGGCCTCCACGCGCCGCTGCGCCGTCTCGATCGCGCGCGTCACGAGCCCGTGCTCGATCGGCTCGTCCTCCTCCACGCCGAGCCGGTCCATGAGGCCGCGGATCGTGTCGGCGGCGAAGAGGCGCATGAGGTCGTCCTCGAGCGAGACGTAGAACCGGCTGCTCCCCGGGTCGCCCTGGCGTCCGGCGCGGCCGCGCAGCTGGTTGTCGATCCGCCGCGCCTCGTGCCGCTCGCTGCCGATGACGTGGAGCCCGCCGAGCGCGACGACCTCCTCGTGCTCGCGGTCGGCCTCGGCCTTGTACTTCTCGACGAACTCGCGGAACACCCGCCTCGCCTCGAGCACTGCGGGGTCGTCGGTCGGCGCCCTCTCGACGGCGACCGCGATGACCTCCTCGGGCACTTCGCGCTTCACGAGCTCCTGACGCGCGCGGTACTCGGGGTTGCCGCCGAGGAGGATGTCGGTGCCGCGGCCGGCCATGTTGGTCGAGATCGTCACCTGACGGAGCCGGCCGGCCTGGGCGATGATCTCGGCTTCGCGCTCGTGGTTCTTCGCGTTCAGCACCTGGTGCGGGATGCCTTCGCGCTTCAACATCTGGCTCAGGCGCTCCGACTTCTCGATCGAGGCCGTCCCGACGAGGATCGGCTGGCCTCTCTCGTGCCGCTCGCGGATCTCGCGCACGATCGCGCGGAACTTGGCCGCCTCCGTCTTGTAGATGACGTCCGGCAGGTCCTTGCGGATCATCGGCCGGTTGGTGGGGATGACGACCACGGCCAGGCCGTAGATCTTGTCGAACTCGTCGGCCTCGGTGGCCGCCGTGCCCGTCATGCCCGCGAGCTTCTCGTACATCCGGAAGTAGTTCTGGAACGTGATCGTCGCCAAGGTCTGGCTCGCCTGAGCGATCTTCACGTTCTCCTTGGCCTCGATCGCCTGGTGCAGGCCGTCCGAATACCGGCGGCCGAACATCAACCGACCCGTGAACTCGTCGACGATGATGACCTGGCCGTCCTTGACGACGTAGTCGCGGTCCCGCTTCATGAGCACGCGCGCCTTGAGCGCGTTCTCGAGGTAGTGCGCGAGGTCCATGTTGTCGGTCGCGTACAGGTTCTCGACGCCGAGCGCCTTCTCGACCTTCGCCACGCCCTCTTCGGTCGGGGCGACCGTGCGCGCCTTCTCGTCGACCGTGAAGTCCTCCTCGGGGCGCAGCCGCTCCACGATGCGCGCGAACTTGTAGAAGAGCTCGGTCGGCTTGTCGCTGACGCCCGAGATGATGAGCGGCGTCCGCGCCTCGTCGATGAGGATGCTGTCGACCTCGTCGACGATGGCGTAGTGCAGCCCGCGCTGCACGCGCTGCTCCGGGTAGAGGACCATGTTGTCGCGCAGGTAGTCGAAGCCGAACTCGTTGTTCGTGCCGTAGGTGACGTCGGCCCGGTAGGCCCTCTGCCGCTCCTGGGGCTCGGTCGCGTGCGTGACGAGCCCGACCGAGAGGCCCATGAACTTGTAGACCTGGCCCATCCACTCGCTGTCGCGCTTGGCGAGGTAGTCGTTCACGGTGACGAGGTGGACGCCGCGGCCCGTGAGCGCGTTGAGGTAGATCGGCAAGGTCGCGACGAGCGTCTTGCCCTCCCCGGTCGCCATCTCGGCGATCTTGCCCTCGTGGAGCACCACGCCGCCCAGGATCTGGACGTCGAAGTGGCGCAGGCCCAGGACGCGCCGCGACGCCTCGCGCACGGCTGCGAAGGCCTCGGGCAGGAGGTCGTCGAGCCGCTCGCCGCGGAGAAGCCGCTCGCGGAACTCGCCCGTCTTCGCCGCGAGCGCGCGATCGTCGAGGGCCTGCATCTCGGGCTCCAGCGCGTTCACTCGCTCGAGGACCGGCTGGATGCGGCGGAGTTCGCGCTCGTTGTAGCTGAGGAGCCGCTTGAGGGCGGCGAGCACGCTTCGGTCCCTCCCGGAGGCCGAGAAGGCGCGGCGCGTCGCCCGCGCCCGCGCCTTCTCCGACGACCGTTTCAGTCTACCACGAGCCACGCGCGCTCGGCCATGCGCCGAACGGCCGCGTCAGCCGAGGGGCCCGCCGGCCGCCCTGCCCCTCACCGCCGCCTGCAGGACGAGGAAGACGCCGGCGGCAAGGACGAGGTCGCCGGGGCTGTACGACTCGGCCGGCAAGGGCGGCAGGTGGACGTAGATCCAGTCGCCGAGCCAGGGAAGTCGCGTCGCGTCCGTCATGGCGGCGTGCATGTAGTCGCCCGGGCTCCCGAGGGCCCACTCGGGCCCGGGCGCCCCGGAAGGCGAAAGCCGCACCGGCATGCGCCCGCCGTTCGCGGCCACGACGGCCAGGTTCGCCAGCACGCCGACCCCGGCGAGGCCCACCCACGCAAGGCGCAGGTTGGCAAGGACGACGACGAGGAGCGCCGCGTAGCTCCCCGCGTGCAGGGCCGGCGCGATCGGCGCGACCTCCAGAAGGCCGGCGCGGCCGGCCTCGCGCAGGAAGGCTCGCGCGAGGAACGTGACGAGGACGAGCCAGGCGAGGCGGAGCCGCATCTCGCCGATCCGCGCGACCCGGCCGCCCCGGGCGAGCCCGGCGACGACGCCCAGGGGGACGGCGAGGAGGAAGATCACCCGCGCCTCTCGCCTGAAGGTTCCCCGAACACCTTGACGCCCGAGCCCGGCTGGATGCGGCGCGTGAGGACGTAGCGCACCCGTTTCACCCGGTACCGCTTGGGCCGCGGAGGCGCGGGCTCGAGCTCGGCCCCGGCCGCCGCCTCGGCGCGGCTCGCGCTCTCGCGCGCGAGCGCGATCAGCCGCTCGACGTCCTTGGGCGCAAGCGGCGCCGGCTGGCGCAGCGTCTCGTTCACGAAGCGCCGGTCCCCGCAGAGGCGCAGGAAGGCTTCGACGAGCCGGGGGTCGTACTGGCGGCCGCTGTGCCGGGCGAGCTCCTCGGCCGCCTGGGTGAGGCGGCGCGCCATGCGGTAGGGCCGGTCGGAGAGCATGGCGTCGATCGAGTCGGCGATCGAGATGATGCGGGCGCCGAGCGGGATCGACTCCCCCACGAGCCCGTCCGGGTAGCCCGTGCCGTCCCACTCCTCGTGGTGGTGCCGGACCCAGCGGACGCCGTCCTCGAGGAACTTGATGTGGCGGACGATGCCGTGGCCGATGAGCGGGTGGCGCCGCATGACGGCGCGCTCGGCGCGCGAGAGGGCCGTCTTCTTGTTGAGGATGCGGTCCGGCACGGCGATCTTACCGATGTCGTGGAGAAGCCCGGCGAGCCCGACGAGCTCGAGCCGGTCCTCGGAGAGGTGCAGCGCCCGGCCGAGGCCCATGGCGATCTCGCCGACGCGCTGGGCGTGCCCGGCCGTGTATGCGTCGCGGGCTTCGAGCGCGTCGGCGAGGGCGGCCACCATGTCATCGTACGATCGGCGGATGGCGTTGTACATCTGGAACGAGTGGCGCGCCACGAGAAGCGGCAGGAAGAAGAGCGCAAGGCCGAGGAACCCGACCGACTCGTAGGCGGCGACCATCACGTACGTGATGGGGATGAGGCCCAGGTAGCTGCCCATGGGGCCGAGCATCGTCGTGCGCACGAAGGACCAGAGCGGGATGCGGTAGAGGAGCGAGAGCATGAGCGCGACGCTCCCCGCGTTCACGAGGAAGTAGGTCGCGCCGCCCAGGATGAGCGCGACCCAGGGCGCAATGGCACCGGCCCCGGGCGTCGCCACGGCGCGGAAGACGAGGCCCGAGAGGCCGCCCGCGAGACCGAGCTGCAGCCGGTTCAAGACGACGCCCTGCCACGGCACGACCCCGCTCAACTGCCGGAGCGAGAGCGTACCGAAGGAGCCGACGAAGAAGCCGACGGCCGGCCCGAAGACGATCGAGGCGGCGAAGATGATCGGGAAACTGACGCTGACCGTGCCCCGCCCCCGCGGCAGCTCCACGGGGAGCGCCTCGGCGAGGACCGTGAGCGCGAAGAAGCCCCACACCTCGGGCTCGCGCAGGAGCCCGGGCGTCCAGGTGAAGTGGGCGAAGAGCGCCCAGCCCAGCCCGAGCGCGGCCATCATCGTGTAGTGATGGCGGTGGATGCGGGGCTTCACCGTTCACCTCCCCAAAAAGGTTCGGGCGCGCGCAGTCGGTCCTTCTACCACTGGAAGCTCGCGCCGCCGGCGACGATGAGCGTCGCGAGGACGGCCAGGACCTTCAGAATGCGCAGCATGTGCGATCGAACCCCTTGCGCCTTGCCGCCTTCCGCCCTTCGCTAGCCGGGCGTGCGGCCAGGGACGTCGCGCGCGGCCCGAAAGCAAAGCTTGTCAACGTGCGTAAAACGAACGCAAGACCTTCGCGTCGGCGCTCGCCCAGCCGAGCCGGAAGCGCCGGTTGGCCGCGTCGAGCACGGCCCGGGCGACCGCCTCGAGCCGGTCCCGCCCGCCCGCTTCGGACGCGACCCCGATCGAGAGGGTCCGGCCCGTGGGCGAGGCGATGCGGAGCGCGGCCAGCCGGACCGACTGGCCCGCCACCCGGGCCTGGGCGAGGTCGAGGAGCTCGACGCGGAAGAGGTCGCCCACGGCCCCGGCGACGGCGGCTGCCGTCGCGCGGGCGACCGTCGGCTCGATCTCGCCCGCCGGTCCCTCCTCCGTCCCCTCGCGCGCCGCGCCCCCTTCCACAAGTCGCACCGTCGCCCGCAGCCAGCCGCCCTCTCGCGTCCACTCGATGGACGCGAGCGCCCAGCGGTCGAGCTCCGGCTCGAGCACCGACTCGTCGGCCAGGAGGTCCTCCTCGTCCACCTCCGGGCCGCCGGCCACAAGCCAGGCCGAGCGGAGCTCCCAGCGGGCGCGGTCCGGGTCGTCGCGGGGCGCGAAGCGCAGGCCGTCGCCCCGCGCGCCGGCCCGCGCCGGACCGGCTGCGCTGAGGCGGCGCGCGAGCTCGCCGAGCTCGCGCCGGTCGCCGTAGGAACCGTTCGCGCCCATGCGCGTCACCCGTTTCCCGGCTGACATTCGTTCACCGAGCGGCGAATCCTTCCTGTCGCCCGCTCCACCGGGCCCCGTGCGGCGTAGAGCGCTTCCGAGAGGGTCCAGACGCCCCCGTAGACGAGCGTGTGGCCGCCCATGACGAGCGCGGGCTGCGACCAGAGGGCGGCCGCGAGCTCGCCAAGGCGCGGGTCGCGCACGCCCTCGGTGCGCCCGAGGTCGGCCGAGAAGCGCGCCTCCTCCGGCTCGCGCACGCGCCAGTGGGCCAGGATGACGCGCGTGTCGACGAGGGCGGCGTCGGCGAGGGAGGCGAGAAGGCTCGCCAGCTCGCGAGGCCCGAGCCGGTCAGCGACGGCGCCGAGGAGCGAGCGCACGAGGCCGCGCTCGACGCGCCCGAGCGCCTTCATGCCCCGCTCCTCCGACACGACGCGCACGCGGCACGGCCAGCGCTCGTTCAGGCGCACGACGGCCGTCGGGCTGACGCGGCCCGCGAGGAGGAGCTCCCCGCCCCGCGCGATCGCGTCCGCCACGCGCTCGAAGCGGCGCGCGAGCTCCGCCGCCCAAGGCGCCCGGGCCAGCTCGCGCCGCACGGCCGGAGTGAGGACGCCGGCCAGGCCCTCCCCCGCATGCGCGGCCAGCCAGGCTAAAAGGCCCACCTCGGCCGGCGTGTCGACGTCGAAGTTCAGCGCCGGCTCGTTCGGCCAGAGCGCCCGGGAGAGGCCGAAGCCGGAGAGGAAGTACCCGAGCGCGTTGTCGCTTGCGGGCCAGGGGACCTCCGGCGCGAAGGCCTCCGGGGGGAGCGCGGCCGGGCAGAAGGCGACGATGTCGGGGGACTGGGCGTTATTCTGCCAGACGGCCTTCGGGTCCCCGAGGAACGCGAGGAGCCGGCTCCAGCCGGCCGGGCCGAGGAGCCCCCCGGCGCCGCCTCCGACGTAGAGGAGCCAGGCCTCGGGGTCGCGGCGGGCGAGGTCGAGGGCGATGCGCCGCAGGGTGGCGCCCCAGTCGAAGGGCGGCGGCGCCGGGTACGCGTGGGCGCCGAGGCGGCCGGCGGCCGCCAAGAGCTCCGGCCGGTCGCTCACGACCGCCACCTCCCCCGCCCCCGCTTGACGGAGCGCGAGGACGCGGTCGAGCGCGAGTCGCTCGCGCACGCGCGCGACGGCTCGGCCCAGGGGACCGCCCGTCGGGCCGCCCTCGAACACGAAGGCGGACGTGCGCGCGAAGGGCGGCGACACCTCAGGGTCCCGGCTCGATGACGCCGTATCCGCCTTCGCGCCGCCGGTAGACGACGTGGATCTCCTCGCTCGCCGCGTCGCGGAAGACGAAGAAGTCGTGGCCGAGGAGCTCGACCTGCAGGATCGCCTCCTCGAGCGTCATCGGCTTGATGGGGAACCGCTTCACGCGCACGACCTCCGCCGTCCCGGCGGCCGGTTCGCGGGCGGGGCCCGCCGCCGGGCTGCGCGCGGCCGCCCCCTCGCGGCGGGGCTTGCGGTGGAGGCGCGTCTTGTACTTGTGGATCTGCCGTTCGAGTTTGTCCCAGACGAGGTCGACCGAGGCGTACATGTCGGGGCTCGCCTCCTCGCCCCGCAGGATGAAGCCGGCGACCGGCACCGTCACCTCGACGACGTGGTTGTCGCGCTCGACCTCCATCGTCACCTGCACCTGGAGCGCCTCGTCGAAGTACCTCTCGAGCCGCCCCAGCTTGCGCTCGACATAGCGGCGCAAGGCCGGCGTGATCTCGATGTTCTTGCCGTGCAGCCGGATGTTGGCGGGCACCGCGCGACCTCCCCTGCGCGAGAGTCTTCGCGGCCCGGTCCCGGCGCCCTCCCGGCCGCCGGGCCGGCCGACCCCGCGAGGGCAGGCCGGCGCGCTCGCGGGCCGACGACCGCGCTCGCCTTCCGTCGTCCGGCCTGTGGACGGTGTGGATAACGCTGTTCACAAGCGTGTTTCCGCCGCTTCCGCCTGTGGACAAGCCGGCGCCCCGGCCTGCCGCCCGCGATAGGTGTCAATCGTCGTCGGACGGTCTGTCGGAACCGGTCGCATCCCGCCGCCCGCCCGCGCTCCGCCGCTCGGCCGCCGCCGGGCGGGCGCGCCGGGCGAGCCACACGCCGAGCTCGTAGAGGACGACGAGCGGCAAGGCGACGAGGAGCTGCGAGATCACCGTGGGCGGCGTCAGGGCGCCGGCGACGACGAGGACGGCCAGATAGGCGAGCCGGCGGCCGCGGGAAAGCAGCCGCGCGTCGACGACGCCCACCTTCGCCAGCGCCCAGACGGCGAGCGGCCACTCGAAGACGAGGCCGACCGGCACGACGAGGCCGAGGAGGAACGAGAGGAAACTCGAGACGGTGATGAAGGGCGTGAGGTCGGGCGTCTGGAAGCCGAGGAGGAAGCGCCAGGTGAAGGGGACGAGGTAGGCGTACGAGAAGGCGGCACCCGAGAGGAAGAGGAGGGCCGCGAGCGGCAGCGCGAGGAACAGGATGCGCCGCTCGGCCCGTCGCAGCCCGGGCACCACGAACGCGACGATCTGGTAGAGGATGAGCGGCGAGGCGAAGGCGAGCCCGACGACGGCCGCGATGTAGAGAAGGGCCGAAAACGCCTCGGCCGGGTCGGTGAAGACGAGCGTCCGCCCCAGGCCGAGCCGCGCGATCGCGTCGTGCAGGAGGCCGGGGGCGAGGAACCAGGCCAGGACCCCGCCGGCGGCGAAGGCGGCGAGCGAGACGAAGAGGCGGTAGCGCAGCTCGGCCAGATGGCGCTCGACCGGCATGCGCCGATCCACGTCAGGCGCCGCCGGCGACGAGCGTCCGGCCCGCCTCGAGCGCCCGGCGGAGGAGCTCCGGGTCGTCCGCTTCGGCGTAGACGCGCACGAGCGGTTCCGTGCCCGAGGGCCGCACGAGCACCCAGCCGCCCGGGAAGCGGAACTTGTCGCCGTCAAGGCGCTCGTGCGCCGAAACCGGCCGGCCGGCGATCTCCTCGGGCGGAGCGGCGCGCAGCCGGGCCGCGAGGCTCGCCGCCTGGCCGGGCGCGACCGGGAGGTCGAGCCGCCCGTAGTGCGACGGCCCCGCCTCGCGGTCGAGGGCGCGCACGAGCTCCGAAAGCGGTTCGCCGGAGGCGCCGCAGGCTTCGACGACCAGGAGCGCGCAGGCGATGCCGTCCCGCTCGGGGAGGTGGGCGCCGAGCCCGAACCCGCCGCTCTCCTCGCCGCCGAGGAGGAGCCCTCCCCGCCTCGCGAGCTCGGCCACGTGCTTGAACCCGACCGGGCAGGTGACGGTCGGGAGGCCGCGGGCTCGCGCGAGCCGGTCGACGAGGTCGCTCACGGAGAACGTCTTCACGACCTGTCCCCGCATCCCCCGGACGTCGGCCAGGTGGCGCAAGAGGAGGCCGAAGACGTGGGGGGCGTCGACGACCCGGCCCACCTCGTCGACGACGCCGAGCCGGTCGCCGTCCCCGTCGAGCGCGAGCCCGCCCCTTGCCCCCTCGGACCGGACGGCCTCGGAGAGGGCGCCCAGGTTGCGCGCGAGAGGCTCGGGGTTCACGCCGCCGAACGTCGGGTCGGGACGCCCGCGGATCTCGACGGCGGGGACGCCGAGGGAGCGGAGCGCTGCGACGAGCCAGCCCGCCCCCGCGCCGTGCATCGCGTCCACGACCCACGGACCCCCGGCGCGCCGGACGAGATCCGGTTCGACGAGCGACGCCACCCGCCCCAGATACGCCGCGCGGATCGCGAGGGGGGCGACCTCGCCCCCCGGGGCGCGATCCTCCCCGGCGGCCGCGAGCTCGCCCAGGGCGGCCCCCTCCCTCGCAAGCTCGGCCTCCACGGCGCGGGTGAACGGCTCGGCCACCGGCCCGCCGAACGGGCCTTTCAGCTTCACGCCGTTGTACCGCGGCGGGTTATGGCTCGCCGTGACCATGAGGCCCGCCCCCGCCCCGAGCTCGCGCGCGGCGAAGGACAAGGCCGGCGTCGGGAGAGGCCCTTCGGCAAGGCGCACGGAGAAGCCGGCCTGGCAGGCCGTCTCGGCGACCTCCCGGGCGAACTCGTCGGAGAGGAAACGCGTGTCGTATCCGACCGCGAGGAGGCTCGGGGCGGCTTGGGCTCGCAGCACCCGGCAGAGCGCCGCCGCGACGCGCCGGACGTTCTCGAAGGTGAAGCCGTCTGCGATGACGTCGCGCCAGCCGTCCGTGCCGAAGCGGATCGCGCGGGCGGCGCCCTCGCGGGCCACCGGCTTCCACCCCGCCGCCAGCATAGCGAAGGCTATCGCAGGAAGTCCACGAGCGTCGGCTGAAGGAGCTGGGCCCCCACCTGGAGCGCCATCTGCAAGGCCGTCTCCTGCTGGCCGAAGTCGAGGGCGGCCTTGGCGACGTCGATGTCGGTCACGCCGCTCCGCAAGGCCTCGAGCGTCACCCCGAGCGCGGCCAGGCGGTCCGAGGCCACCTGCATGCGGGAGGAGAGCGCGCCGACCTGGGCGCGCTTGTCGATCACGGCGCTCTGTGCGTCGCTCACCGCCTGCAGGTCGGGGCCGCCGAGGGCCGCGACGTCGGCGTTCTGAAGGTCGGTCTCGGCCTGCGCGATCGCCTGGTAGAGGCCGAGGATCTCGCTCGAGACGTCGACGCCTACGGCCACGCGCACGCCGGGCCCGATCTCGCGCAGGACCGGGTTCGTGTCCCCCGCGTACACGAGGTTGCCGGAGGCGTCGACCGACCAGGGCGCCTGCGAGTCGCGCGTGCCGCCGAAGAGGAACGTGTCGCCCATGCGGCTGTTGGCGAGCTCGACGAGCTGCTCGCGCAGGCTCTGCAGTTCCGTCAGGATGGCGCTCCTCGCCTCCGGCGGAAGCGCCGTGTTGGCGCCCTGGAGGATCAGCTGGCGCACGCGGCCGGCGAGCGAGGCCACGTCGTCGAGGGCCTTGTCGGCCGCGTTCAGCCGGTCGGCGCCACTGTCGGCCGCGTCCTTGTACTGCGCGTTCTGCGCGATCGCGTGCGTGAGGTCGAGCGCCGACTGGGTGCCGGCCGGGTCGTCCGACGGCCGGTTGATGCGGCGGCCGGACGAGAGCTGTTGCTCGAGCGCGAGGAGGCGGCCGCGCGGCCCCTGGATGTCGCCCAAGACCTGCCGGTAGACCATGCCCTCGGTGATGCGCACGCCGCCTACCCCCTCACCGTCCGACGAGCCCGAGCCCGCGCACCACGGTGTCGATCATCTCGTCGACGGCCGTGAACACGCGCGCGGCCGCGTTGTAACCGTGCTGGAACTGCACGAGGCGCGCCATCTCCTCGTCGAGCGAGACGCCCTCCACCGACTGGCGCTGGCCCTCGAGGCTCTGGAGGAGCGCCTGGGTGTTGCCGTTGCGCGTCGAGGCCTCGAGGCTGTCGGCGCCGACCTGACCGACCAGGCCGCGGTACGCGTCCTCGATGCTGGCCGCGCCGACCGTGCCCGGGGTGTCGAGAAGGGCGGCGATGTCGAGCGCGTTCGAGCCGTCGCCCGGACCCATGCCGGGTAGGGCGGCCGCCACGTTCTCCGGCTGGCCCGCGACGTCCGGCGAGAGCTCGAGGCGGAGCGGCTGCGTGGCCGTCGGCGCCGTGTAGACGAAGAAGTCGTAGCCGTCGGCCGAGGTCCCGCCCGCTTCCGCCGTCGGCAGGGAGATGCCGAGCCGGTGGACGGCGTTCGTCTGGACGGCGATCGCCTGCGCGACGGCGGCGAGCTGGCCCCGGTACCCGGGGATGACGCGCTCGCGCAGGTCGAGGAGGCCGCCGAGGCTCCCGGCCGCCCCCGGGCCGACGTCGGGCGGCTGGCCGGTCGAGGCCCAGGTGATCGCGAGGCCTCCCGGCACGGACGTGTCGACGAGGAGCCGGTCCGACTGGAAGCCCTCGACGACGGCCACGCCGCCCTGCCACACGGTGAGCGAGCCGTCGTCCTCCGCGCGCGTCTCGATCGGGACGATCGACGCCATCTGCTCGACGAGCTGGTCCCGCTGGTCGAGGAGGTCGTTCGGGTTCTGCCCGGCCGTGCGCAGCTCGACGATCTGTCGGTTGAGGGCTGCCACCTGGTCGGCGAGCCGGTTGAACTGGCTTACCTCGTCGGCGATCTGACCGTCGACGTCCTGCCGGATCGAGATCCACTGGCCGTCGAGGGCGGCGAGATCCTCGCCGAGGGCGCTCGCCCGCGCGAGGAGCACCTGGCGCGCGGCGAGGCTCTCGGGGTTCTGGGCCACGTCCTGCCACGCCTGCCAGTACGCGTCGAACGTGGCCGCAAGGCCCGAGTCGCCGGGTTCGTTCAAGGTGGCCTCGACTTCCGAGAGCGTCTTCTCCATGGCCTCGTAGCGGCCGGCGAGCGACGTCTGGGCGACGACCTGCCGGTCGAGGAAGGCGTCGCGGATGCGGGTGATCTCGCCGATCTCGACGCCGGTACCCCACGTCCCCGGCCCGACGGGGCCCGTGATATCGGGGGCGCGGTAGGGAGCCGTCGGCGTGAGGCGGGCGACCTGACGGCTATAGCCCGGCGTCTGGGCGTTGGCGATGTTGTGCGCCGCGACCTCGACGGCCCCCCGCTGGGCTTCGAGGGCGCGCAGCGCCGTCTCCAACCCGAAGAAGCTCGTCCTCACCGCGTCACGCCCTCCGCTGCCAGGCGGCGGCCGGGCGGGCGGGCCGCCGGCCGTCGCGGTCGTAGACGTCGGCCGCTGCCTGCGCCCTCTGGATGAGGCCGAGCGAGAAGTTCACGTACGCGAGCGACTGGCGGAGGAGTTCCTCGTTCGCGCCGCTCACGCGGCGGACCTCGTCCATCACGGACAGGAGGGCGAAGCGTCGCTCCTTGAGCGCCTCCCGCTCCTCCTGCGGAAGGAGCCGGAGGATCTCGTGGAGCGTCGCCTCGGCTGCGGCGCCGAGGGAGGCCGCGAGCTCGGCCGAGGCCTTCGCCCGGCGCGCCTCGGCTCGCTCGAGCCGGGCGAGGCACTCGAGCTCCCCTTCCACGACGCGCGCGAGCGCCTGGACGTCGGCCGCCTCGATCGCGCGCCCCTTCTGCACCCCGAGCGCGTAGAGGTCGCGGTAGAGGGCCAGTTCCTCGTCGAGGGCCCCGCGCAACGACTCGAGCGGCGTCATGGCGCGGCGGGGCCCCGGCTCAAGCGGTCGCCGAGGGAACGGGCGAGGATCTGGTCGGCGATGTCGAGGGCGGACGGCCGGTAGGCGCCCGCCTGGACCTGGCGGGCCAGCTCGTCGAGGCGGTCGGACCGCGACTCGGGGAGCCCCGTAAGCCGCTCGACCCAGGCGCGCACGTCCTGCGCCTTCTCGCTGATGACGACGTCGTCCCGGGACGCCTCGCGCGGCTGGGCGCCCGGCCGGGCCTGGCGCTCGCCCAGCGAACGGAGCTCGTGCAGGTAGGACTGGGCCGCCCCGCTCACTTCCCGGTGGGAGATCATCATGCGCGATCCGCCCTTTCGCCCGTATCGCCGTCGATATCGGCGCCCAGCCCGCCGCGCTCAAGCGCGTCCGCCGGCTTGCTACGCCGCCTTCTGGCGATGAATCGCCCTATATCTCGCTCGATCTCTTCCGCGCATCCCGTTTTCTCTTCGTCTTACGGTCCGCCGTCGCGGCGCCGGTCGTCCAGGTAGCGCGGCGCGCCGTAGAAGCGCGTCGCGTCCTTCGCGCCCGAGAGGGCCGCGCGCAGCTCCTCGGCGCAGGCCGCGCAGAACCGGCCCGAGGGGATGGCCGCGCCGCAGCGCTCGCAGGTGAGCCCGGACTTCGCGTGCACGAGCCGGCCCTCGCGGAGGAACCGCAGGATGAGGGCCGCGTCGACGCCGGTCCGGGCCGAGAGCTCCTCGATCCCGACGTCGGGCTCGTTCCGCAGGTACTCGCGCACGAGATCGTACTGCCGGTCGATCTCGCGGAGGCAGTCGCGGCAGTACTCCGAGCCCGCGTACGGGTACGGGCGGCCGCAGCGCTGGCAGTTGCGGAGTTCCGGCACTTCGCCTCACCCCCCTCTCCGGTCATCGGGCGATCGCCGCCCGACGTGAAGGCCGCCGAGGGGATCAGTCGAGGCAGAGGACGGCGACGTCGACCGAGCGGGCGCCGGCCTGGAGGAGCGAGCGCGCGGACGCGGCGGCCGTCGTGCCGGTCGTGAGCACGTCGTCGACGACGAGGACCCGTCGGCCGCGCACGTCGTGGGGAAGGCGGCAGGCCACGCGAAGGCGCGCCGCTTCCCGGGCCGCGCGCGTGCGGCGCGCGAGCTGGCTTCCGCCCCCGTCGACGCGCGCGAGCGCCTCGCGCACGGGGAGCCGTCCTTGTGCGAGTTCGCGCGCGAGGAGCGCCGCCTGGTTGAACCCGCGGACCCGCAGGTTTCGGGGCGAGGCGGGCGCGGGCACGAGGAGCTCGGCCTCCTCGAGCGAAGAGGCCAGGCGCTCGCGCATGAGCGCGCCGAGCGGCACGGCCAGGTGACGTTCGCCGCGGAACTTGAGCCGGTGGAGAAGGGTGCGGACCGGCTCCGCGTAGGGCGCCGCCGCGAAGACGCGCCCGAAGGGCCAGGCCGAGAAGCGGCAGGCGGGACACGCAAGCCCGGCGCCCTCGAGGGAGACGGTCGGGCGGCTGCAGCGGGGACAGCGAGGCCAGGCGGGGAACGAGGCCCGGTCCCGGCAGGCCGGGCACAGCTCGCGCGGAGAGCCGAGGCTCCCGCCGCACGCCGGGCAGCCCGGCGGGAGCGGCCAGAGGAGGTCGACGAACGCCTGCGCGGCCCGGCCGGCCACTTCCACGGCCCAGGCCTGCACCTCGGCTGGGACCTTCACCCTCTCTCGTTTCGCGGCTGCGTTGGCAATTCCTTCCTCCACCGCCCGACCCTCTCGGCCTCCTCGATCGTCCGCCGCGCCTCTACCCACCAGAGCCGGTTCGCCGGGCCCGGCACCCCGCGGAGGACGACGTCCCAGCCCGGCCGGCCACTCCGCGGCGGGGCCCCGTCCCCGTCCCCGGGGCCGGATGCCTCGGGCTCCTCGAGCAGGAGGACGGCCGGAAACTCACGGGCGAGCGCTCGCAGGACGCGCCGGCCTTCCCCCGCGAGACGGCGGGGGGGCTCCACCGCGAGGACGGCGGCCGGCCGCCGGCCGATCAGCCGCACGAGGCCACGGCCTGCGTACTCGAGATCGGCCGCGGACTGCGGCGGACCTTCCGGCCTCCAGAGGACGCGAGGCCCGGGCGTCCTCCGAAGGGCCCCGAGAGCCGCGACCGCCCACACGGCGAAGAGGACCGCCCCCAACGCGAGCCAGGCCACGGCTGCGCCCCCGTCGCGAGCCTATGACGGGGTCGGGGCGGGCCGTGCCGAGGGGGGCGTGCGCCGGGTGGACCGCAGGCCGCGCGCGAGGGGCGACCTACGCGTCGGTCTCCTTCGCGCTCGCCCGCTCGGCGAAGAGGCGGGGGCCGGGCGCGTCCTCGGCCTCGGGTTCGTACCCGAGGCGATGCGCCTCGGCGACGATCGGCTCGACCATGTCGAGCCGTTCCCACGGGAGGTCGAGCTCCGGGCGGCCGAAGTGGCCGTAGGCCGCGAGCTGGCGGTAGAGGGGACGACGGAGCTGGAACCGCTCGATGATCGCCGCCGGGCGGAAGTCGAAGAGCCGCCTCACGATCGCCGTCAGGTCGGCGTCGGGGAGGCGGCCCGTGCCCCGCGAGTCGACCTGGAGGCAGACCGGCCGGGCCACGCCGATCGCGTACGCGACCTGCACCTCGCACTGGCGGGCCAGCCCGGCCGCGACGATGTTCTTCGCGGCGTGGCGCGCCGCGTAGGCCGCCGTGCGGTCGACCTTCGTCGGATCCTTGCCCGAGAACGAGCCTCCGCCGTGGCGCGCGTACCCGCCGTAGGTGTCGACGATGATCTTGCGGCCGGTGAGGCCCGAGTCGGCGTGCGGGCCGCCGATGACGAAGCGGCCGCTCGGGTTGACGAGAAGGCGCGTCGTCTGGGACCAGAGGGAGGCTGGCACGACCGGCTCCACGACGTGGCGGCGGATGTCGCGCTCGAGCGTCGCCCGGTCGACGTCGGGCCCGTGTTGGGTCGAGACGATGACGGTGTCGACGCGGCGGGCGCGCCCGTCCTCGCCATATTCGACCGTCACCTGCGCCTTGCCGTCGGGCAGGAGGTAGGGGAGCGCTCCCTCCTTGCGCGCGCGGCTGAGCCTCTGCGTGAGGCCGTGGGCGAGCGCGATCGGCAGCGGCATGTAGGTCTCCGTCTCGTCGCAGGCGAAGCCGAACATGATGCCCTGGTCGCCGGCGCCGAGGCTCGAGAGGGTGTCGGATTCGCGGCCTTCGCGCACCTCCCAGGCGCGGATCACGCCCTGGGCGATGTCGGGCGACTGCTCGTCGATCGCCGTCAATACGGCGCACGTGTCGGCGTCGAAGCCGTACTTCGCCCGGGTGTAGCCGATGTCGCGCACGACCTGGCGGACGACGGCGGGGATGTCGACGTAGCACTCGCAGCTCAGCTCGCCGAAGACGACGACGAGGCCGGTCGTGAGCGCCGCCTCGATCGCCGCGCGCGCGTCCGGGTCCTGGGCCAGCACGGCGTCGAGGACCGCGTCGGCGATCTGGTCGGCCATCTTGTCCGGGTGACCTTCGGTGACCGACTCCGACGTGAAGAGCACGAAGACCACCTCGGGGGGAAGACAATCACACGCAGTCTAACACAACTCATCCGTCGCCGAACCAGCCCGCCCGGCGGAACCAGAGGTAGAGCCCCGTGCCGACGGCCGCCATGAAGGCGAGCGCAGCCGGGTAGCCCCAGGGGAGGTGCAGCTCCGGCATGCGGTCGAAGTTCATGCCGTAGATACCCGTGATGAGCGTGAGCGGCAGAAAGACGGTCGTCACGACCGTGAGCCTTTGCATGACGAGGTTCGTCCGCTGGCTGGCGAGGGCCACGTCCAGGTCGAAGAGGTTCTGGACGAGCTCGCGCCCGCCCGTGAGAAGCGCGAGCAGGTGGAGCGAGTCGTCGGCGAGGAGCGCGAAGCGGCGCGAGGCCGCCTCGCCGACCGGGTCCTCGGCGGCGCGGCCGAGGCGCGCGAGCGCCTCGCGCTGGAACTCGAGGCCGCGCGAGAGGCGCAGGAGCTCGTGGCGGAGGGCGACGGCCTGGCGCAGGTCGAGGCGTCCGCCCTTGGCCAGCATGCCGTTTTCGACCCGGTCGAGCCGCCGGCGCCAGCCCTCGAAGGCCGCGAAGTAGCGCTCCAAGACGCGGCCGGCCAGCTCCGCAAGGAGCGCGTCGGGTCCCTCGGCGAGCGTCGCCGCGAGCGAGGAGAGGCGATCGCCGCCGTCGTCGTCGCGCGCCTCGGCCGGGGCGGGGAGCGCGCGGTCGTGCACCGTCACGACGACCCGGCGCGTGAGGAAGGCTTCGAGGCGACCGGGCTGATGGTCGTCGCGACCTTGGCCTGGCCCGAGGCGAAGGCGCAGGTGGAGGACGCCGCCCGTCCAGACGGCCGTCGGCGGCCCTCCCGGGCGGAGGAAGCCGACGAAGGCGGTCGGCGCCAGCCCGAGGAGGCGGGCGATCGCCTCGGCTTCGTCGGCCGCGACCTCGCCTTCGACGTCGATCCAGACCGTCCCGCCGCGAGCGACGGCGCGCGCCGCGTCGGCCAAGCCCCCGACGAGGCGCTCGCTCCGCCCCGCCGTACTCGCGTACGCGATCGCCGCCATCCGCCCCCTCCTCCTCCGCCAGTCTCGCGCGGCCGGGGGGGCGGGTCAAAAGGGCTCAGCCGGAGAGCGCGTTGGCCTCCTGCCAGAGGCCGTCGGCGACGGAGAAGGCGCGCGCCGAGAGCGTGTAGGCCTCCTGCGCCAGGATGAGCTCGGCCATCGCCCCCGCCAGGTCGACGTTCGACTGCTCGAGCGCGCCCTGGCGCACGAGGCCGCGCCCGCCCTGCCCCGGCGCGCCGAGCTCTGGACGGCCGGGCCCGTCGGGCGCCGCGAAGACGCCGCCGGCCGGGACGAGCGTCTCCGGCGCGTTCGTGAACGCGACCCCGACCTGACCGACGTCGACCGCGCGCCGGGCGCCGGAGCTGTCGACGACGGTCGCCGTGATGCGGCCGTCGGCGGCGACGGCCACCTCCTGCCAGCCCGACGGCAGCGTGAGGCGCGAACCGGTGGCGCTCAAGAGGAACCGGCCGGCCGCGTCCACGACGTGGCCGGCCGCGTCGGCCCGGAAGGCGCCGGCGCGCGTGTACCCGGCCGTGCCGTCGGGCCCCTCGACGGCGAAGAACCCCGGCCCGTCGAGGGCCAGGTCGAGCGGCTGGCCCGTCGCGAGGACGGTGCCCTGTGTGAAGTCCCGCACGACGGCCGCAGCCTGCACGCCGTATGCGGCGCGCACCCAGTCCGCGGGCGAGACGGCGGCCGGACCGGCCGGGCCGCTCGCCGCCGTGCGGCCGGCCCGGTACTGGGCCTCCTCCGCGACCTCGGCCAGGTCGACACGGTTGCGCTTGTAGCCGGGCGTGTTGACGTTCGCGAGGTCGACGCCGATCGCGTCGAGGAGAAGGCTCCCCGCCGCCATCCCGCTCGCCGCCGACCAGAGCCCGGTGATCATCCCGGCCGCACCTCCTTCAGAACCGGCCGACGTCCTCGATCGCCTTGCGGGCCGCCGCATCCTCCGCCTGGAGCGCCTCGCGGCTCCCCTCGTACGAGCGGGCGACGGCGAGAAGGAGCGTCATGTCGCGCACCGGGTCGACGTTCGACGCCTCGACCGTGCCGACGAGGAGCTTCACGTCGGCGACCGGCGCCGCCGTCCCGTCGACCCGGTACGCCCCCCCGTCGACGGCCTCGATCGGCGTCCCGTCCGGGACGGTGTAGACGGAGAGGCGACCCGCCACGCGACCGCCCGAGACGACCGCGCCGTCCTGGTCGATGCGGACCGGATCGCCCGGCGCGAGCCGGATCGGCCCCGAGGCGCCCAGCACGGCTCGCCCGAACGCGTCGACGAGCGTACCGTCCCGGTCGACGTGGAAGCTGCCCGCCCGCGTGTAGAGGGGCTGCCCGCCCGGGCCGGCGACCTGGAAGAAGCCGTCCCCCACGATCGCTACGTCGGTCGGGCCGCCGGTCGCGAGCTCGCCCGGCGACCAGTCGAGGGACGTGCGGTCGACCATGGCCCCGGTGCCGAGGCCGGACCGGGCCGCGGCCGGGCCGGCGAGCTGGACGACCTGCCAGGGGAAGGCTCCGAGCGTCGGCTCGCTGCGCTTGAACCCCGGCGTCGCCTGGTTGGCCAGGTTGTTCGCGACCACGTCCTCGGCCGCGCCGTGGGCGATCATGCCGTTCGCCGCCGTGTAGACGCCCCGCAGCATCCGTCTCCCCCCTCGCAAAAAAGCCCCACCGGCGGGCCGCCGACGGGGTGCGTGCGGATATGGTCCCGTTTCGGCAGCCCGGCCGTCCTGGCCCCGGTGGGGCGGTAGACCCGTGGCTTTGCGCCCCCGGCTTTCGCGCGGGTTTGCCCGTTCGACGGTTGTCGCAGGCCTATTCGACAAAGGCGCCGGGATTCCTGCCGGCCGCGTCTCCTGGGCCCGCTCACGGGACGGCCGACGCCTCCTTCTCCTTCTCGCCGCCCCCGACGGTCGCGTCGCGGTGGTACTTCCGCCGCGTGGCCTCGCCGCCCCGCAGGTGGCGCTCGGCCTTGTTGTACTCGAGGACGCGCTTCACGCGCAGGGCGAGGTCGGGGTTGAGCTTGGGCAGTCGTTCCGTGACGTCCTTGTGCACGGTGCTCTTGCTCACCCCGAAGACGCGCGCCGCGTCGCGGACCGTCGCCTTCGTGCGGGCGATGTGGCGAGACACCTCGAGGACGCGCTTCGCGATGTGGTCCTTCACGGGTCCAGCCCCCCTGGGGCGGCCGCCTGGCGCCCGGCCCCGCTCCGCCCGGTTCGCTTCATGGATATGGCCCCGACGGGCGCATGATGCCGGAACGCGGCGCAAGCCGAGGCGAGGGCCGGGACGGGCGGCGCACGGTCGTCTGGACCGGCGCATAGCCTGGCGGACGAGGAGGGGCACCCGTGGAAGAAGAGCGC
>JADGHG010000023.1 GCA_019689585.1 Clostridia bacterium | reverse complement strand
CCCCCTGCCGTCGCCACGCGGCCTGGCTCTTCCTCCCGCCCGCCCGGCCAGTCGTGGGGGCCCTCCCCGTCGGAGCGGCCGCGCCGCTCCGTGAGGCCGATCCGCTCGGCGTGGGACTCGACGTGGCTGATGAGCCGCGCGAAGAACTCGTGCGAGTCGATGCCGAGCGCCTTCGCGTCGTCGCGGAGGTGCGTGTGCATGGCCTGCATCGTCTGCAGTAACTCGTCCTTCATCTGGCGCAGGCCGCGCCGCCGCTCCTCGGGGAGCCTCGGCATCGCCCAGCGCAGATAGTAGTGGGCGAAGGCCTTGTGGCGCGACTCGTCCTGCAGGACGTTCGAGGAGATGCGCCCGAAGAGCGCGTCCGGCTGGACGCGCGCGAACGTCTGGTAGAAGAGGCTCGAGAAGATGTCGCTGATGAGGATGCCCCACACCCAGTCGAAGCGGTCGCCCGAGCGCAGCCGGTGGTGGTAGCGGAGGGAGTCCGGCATCTCGCGCAGGCCGATCGGGTCGTGGCCGAGGTGCTGGTAGAGGCGCGTGAGCGCCTCGAAGTGGCGCGCCTCGTCCATGAGGAAGGTCGAGAGGTAGAGCTGGGCCGAGGTCTCGTGCGCGTTCGCCATCTGGGGGATCACCGAGGCCGCGCCCAGCATGGCCGCCTGCTCGCCCAGGTAGACGGGCGTGAGGACGCGCGCGAGGGCGACCTTCTGGCGCGCGTCCAGGCGCACCGGCGCCGTCCAGTCGATGTCGGCCGAGGTCCACTGGCTCCGGCGCGCCTTGTGGTAGAGGCCGACGAAGAGGTCGTCCTCGAGCTTCGGGTAGATGCGGATCACGGCCGCCCACCCCCGGTGGCCGAGCCGGCCTCGCGCAGGCCGCCCCGCTCGCGGTGGGCCCGGTAGAAGTCGTAGCTGCCGGCGACGGCCATGGCGGCCGTGGCCGAGATCTCGAGCGCGAGCACGGCCGCGGCCACGATCTGCGCGAAGCGCATGGCCGAGCCCGGCCCCTCGCAACCCATGAGCCGCAGGTACGAGCGCGCGTGCGGAAGCATCGTGCCCCCTCCGACCGTTCCGACCTCGAGGCCCGGCAGCCGGATCGAGAAGTGCAGCCCCGCGGGCGTGCGCGTCACCACCCCGTGGGCCATGCTGCTCGTCCCGACCATGCCGAGGTCCTGGCCGGTCGCGGCGAAGATGGCCGCGACGGCCGAGGCCGGCGTGAACGCCATCGACTGCATGCCGCTCGCGTGGCTGCCGTGCAGGCCCGCGTCGGCGAGCGCGAGGATGCGCTCGGGCTCCACGCGCAGCCGCGCGAGGCCGGCTTCGCCGAGCGTCGCCTCGGCGAGGACGGTCTTGCCGTGTCCCTCCTGAAAGTATAGGTAACTCGGCTTCTTGTCCCCACCCATGTTCGCCTCGAGCACCGACTCCTTCGGGAGCGGCACCCCGGCCGCCTGGGCGCGCTCGGGGATGAAGCCCTGGTTCAAGGCGTACGCGTTCCGCGTCATCATGTTCGGCCCGCAGGCCTCGCCCGTCGTGAACCGGTAGAGCACGTGGCAGTACGGTCCCACGACGTGCGTGCGCACCTCGCGCAGGACGGCGTGGCGCGAGATCGGCCGCGGCCCGCCGAGCTCATCGGCCGAGGCCTGCCAGGGGTTCTCGGGGTCGGCGAGCCAGGCGCGCATCGCGTCCACCTGGGTCTCCACCCAGCGGGCGAAGGCGACGGCGTCGGCCGTCGAGTCGAAGAAGAAGCAGGAGTCCCGCGTGATGCGGTCCTGGAGCACGTGCGTGACAAACCCGCCCGAGAGCGCCACGGCCACCGCGCCCCGTTGCATCGAGGCCGAGAGGCCGCCCTCGGTGTGCGCGATCGGGACGAAGACCGACTCCGTCCGGCGGTCCACCTCGACCGGCCGGCCGTCGTCGCCGTGGCGGTAGTCGCCGAGGGAGATGGCGAGCGGGCCGACGACGGCCACCGGGAGCGCGACGCAGCCGGTGTAGAGCTCCATGGCGCGCGAGAAGGGCCCGGCGAGAGGCTCCGGGACCTCGAAGACGTCGACGACCGGCTCCCATCCGGGGAGGCGGCGCAAGGCCTCGCGCCGGCGCTCGACGTCCTCGGGCGCGTTCTTGCGGGGCCACCGTTGAGGGTCGCAGTAGCTCTCGCTCGCCATCGCCCGTCCCCCCGGTCTCGGGCCGCCGGCCGACCGGCGGACGGCCACCCCACATTACCATAGGGCGCGCGCGCATAGCGATCGAGCGATGACCCGGGGCGCGCGCCTCGCCTCCGCCGTCCTCATTCTCGCCCTCGCCGCCTGGTTCCTCGGCGCCGCCCTATGGCTCGAGCGCGCCCGCGGCCCCTTCCGGCTCGCGCTCGCCGGCCGGGACGGCGCCTGGTCGCTCGTGGCGGCGGCGGAGCGCCGGGCGGGGGCCGACCTCTCCCTCGAGATCGCGGTCGCGCGCGCGCCGCGACTCCCGCCCGCCTTCGTCTGGGAGTTGGCCCTGCCCGGCCAGGGGGTCACCTGCCGGGGCTCGGTCGCGCTCGGGCCCACGCCGCCCCGCACGATCGTCCTTTCGCCCTGCGAGGGCCGCTGGTCGGGAAGCGCGGGCGAACTCGCGCGCCACTCCGGGGCGGCATGGTTCGCCGTCACCTGGTGGGACGGGTCGCGCCTTCGGGAGACGCGGTTTTCGCTTCGGCCGGCGGGCCCGGCCGCTCCGCCGCCGAGCGCGACGCGGTGAGGACCCCGGCGTAGAAGCCGGGTCCCCGGGGCGCGCAGTCGTAGAGGCGGGCCACGCGCCAGCCGGTGCGCCGGGCGAGCCGCTGGAGCGTGAGGCGGTCGATGAAGACGAGGCCGAACCAGGGCCCGACGAGGTCGCCGTACTCGATCCGCAGGCGGAACTCGCCCGGGTGGCGGCGGCGGGCCGTCGTCCCCGCGCGCCCCGGGAGGCCGGCCGCGTACGGGTCGCAGGTGCTGAAGACGACGACGCCTTCAGGGCCGAGGCGCGCCCGGAGCGCGCGCAGGAGTTCCTCGGTCGCGCGCAGGGAGCCCGCGATGCCGAGGTTGTTGCCGAGCAGGAGAGCCGTCCGGAAGGAGCCTCGGGGCAGGCTCCGCGCGGAGACGGCGCGTCGCTCGACCCGGCGGAGGCCGCGGGCCCGGGCGATGCGGAGGGCGACCTGCGAGCGGTCGACCCCCACCACCTCGAACCCCTGCTCCTGCAGGAAGAGCGCGACGCGGCCCACGCCGCAGCCGAGATCGACGACCGGTCCCGCGACGGCCGAGAGCGCCGCCAGCTCGCAGGGCAGCCACTCTTCGGGCGGCGCGAAGTAGTAGTCCGGCGAGTCCTCGTCCACGCGCCCGTCGTCGCGCCGCACGCGGTAGTGCGCCGGGAGGCCGCGCCAGAAGTCGGAGAGGACGCGCCCCCAGACGTCCCGCGCCGTCACGGCCGCGGCTCGCCGTACGACCCCGGGCGCCCGAGCCGCCGCCGGAGGCGCCGCCTGGGGCGGGGCGCGAGGAGGCGCACCCCGGGGTCGGCGCGCGGGTCGTAGAGTAGAGGCGGCCCCGGGCTCGCGGGCGCGGGACGGGACGCGCGGTCGGGCGCGAGCGCCGCTCGGAGCCCCGCCTCGACGCGCGCGAGGCTTCGCAGGAGGAGGGTGCGCTCCTCGCTCGACAGGCCGCCGAGGGCGGACTGCGCGAGGCCTTTTAGCTCGGAGAGCGCGAGGGCCACGAAGTTCCCGCGCTCGGTCACGTGGAGGGCGAGCGCTCTCCGGTCCCCCGCCACGGGCTCGCGGCGGACGAGGCCCGCGCGCGCGAGGCGCCCGACGACGCCCGTCATGTCGCCCTTTGTGCGGCCGAGCCGCCGCGCGAGCTCGCCCGGCCGGAGCCCCGGGGAGCGCGCGATCTGGTCGAGGACGAGGAACTGGGCGTAGGAGAGGCCGAAGCGGCGCGTAAGGAGCCGCTCGACGAGCTCGAGCCATGCGCTTCCCGCGCGGATCAGCGCCTCGCTCAGCTCGTAGGGGCCGTCCGTCATCGCTAGATGCCGAGGAGCCGCGCCCAGAAGCTGCGCCGCTTCCGGGTGCGGGAGGACTGGGCGCCGAGCTCGTAGCGGAGGTTCTGGATCTCCTCCTGAGCCTTGAGAAGGGCGAGGAGGAGGCGGTCCTGGTCGGCGGCCCGCCGGGCCTCGCTCTTCGAGAGCGCCTCCTCGATGCGCCGCAGGCGCTCGGCGACGCGCGCCTCGATATCCGCGGCGTCCGCGCCCTCCCGCACGCCCGCCTCGTCCGCGCGGGCGTCCGCCGCCCGGGCCCTTTGGGCGTCCGCAGGCCCTGCTCCCGTGGCCGCGACCTCCTGCGGCGCCGCCTCGCGCCCGGCCAGCATGCGGCGGATGCGGTCGTCGTCGGCGCCGGCGCCCCGCGCGGCCGCCGCCAGGCGGAGGCGCGAGAACGCCTCGGCGTCGAGGCCTTCGCGCCCGTCCTTCGTCGTGATGCGTCCGATCTCGGGGAAGGCCGCGAGGAACGCCCGTACCGAGGCCGGCGAGAGGACGAGCCGCCGGCAGACCTCCGCGATCGGGACGTGCTCGTCCGAGCGGAGCTCGGGTCCGCTCCCGGTGGGCATGGTCAAGCATTCCGCGGGCTGTCGGGCGAATCCTGCCGCGCGGCCTCCCGCCCCCGGCCGGCCGGGAGCGGGTCACAGCCGGTCCGAAGGCGCCAGGCGAGGCGAGCCCGGCCGATCCCGGCCGCTCGCCCGCGGGCGAGGGCCCGGGCCAGCGCCTCGTTCTCGCGGCGCGCCTCGACGAGGAGGTCGAAGAGCACGCGCCGCGAGAGGCGCAGGCGGCGAAGGTGCCGGCGCAGCTCGGCCGCCCGCCGCTCGTCCTCCCAGCCCCTCACGGCCTTCCCCCTGCCCGGGTCACCCGGCCGGAGGACAGTATGCCCCCGCTACGCGAGCTCATGCCGGGCCGCGGCGAGGAGCTCGAGCGCGACCGAGACGGGTACCGTCACCGACCCGAGCGGGACGCGCTCGCCCTCGGCGTGGAAGTCGCTGCCGCCCGTGGCGGCGAGGCCGTGGGCCTCGGCAGCCTGGAGGGCGCGCCCGGTGTCCTCGGCCGTCATGTCGGGGTGGAAGCACTCGATGCCGCCAAGGCCGGCCGCGACGAGCCGCGAAAGCCGCGCCTTCCCGAGGGCCGGCCCCGGATGCGCCCAGACGGCGACCCCGCCGGCCGCGCGCACGGAGCGCACGGCCGCCTCGGGCGAGAGCTTGGGCCGCGGCTCGTAGCCCGGTCGCCCCGGGGCGAGGTAGCGGTCGAAGGCGTCGGCGACGTCGCGCGCCCGCCCCATGCGGACGAGGACGCGGGCGAGGTGCGGCCGTCCCGGCGGGGCGCCCCCCGCCTCGCGGGCCACGTCCTCTTCCTCGACGGGCAGCCCGCTGCGACGGAGGCGCTCGATCATGCGGGCCATGCGCTCGGCGCGCGCCGCCCGCATGCGTTCGAGGAGCTCCGCGAGCGGGCCGCCCGACTCGGGCACGCCGTAGCCCAGGATGTGCACCTCGACGCCGTCCTCGTCCTCGGCCGAGAGCTCGATCCCGGGGACGAAGACGAGGCGCCGCCCGCGGGCGGCGGCCCGCGCTTCGGCAAGGCCCGCCTGCGTGTCGTGGTCGGTGAGGGCGAGCCCTGCAAGGCCCAATGCCACCGCCCGGCGGACGAGCTCCGCCGGCGCGAGCACCCCGTCCGAGGCCGCCGAGTGCACGTGGAGGTCGGCCCGGCCCGCGCCCTCCCCCTTCACCCGGCGACGGCGCGGAAGACGCGCAGGAAGTTCTCGCCCAGGACCTTGCGCACCGTTTGCTCGTCGTAGCCCCGGGAGAGGAGCCCTTCCGTGAAGTTCGGCAGGCGCGAGACGTCCTCGAGCCCCTCGGGCGTCGAGCCGATGCCGTCGAAGTCGCTCCCGAGCCCCAGGTGGTCCGGCCCGACGAGCTGGATGACGTGCTCGGCGTGGTCGAGGAGCTGGTCGAGCGTGGCCCGGCCGCTCTCGTGGATGAAGCCCGGGTGGAAGTTGAGGCCCATCACGCCGCCCGCCTTGGCGAGCGCGCGGATCTGGTCGTCGGTGAGGTTGCGCGGGTGGTCGCAGAGGGCGCGGCAGTTCGAGTGGCTCGCCCAGAAGGGCTTCGTCGCGATCGCCGCCACGTCCCAGAAGCCGGGGTCGGAGAGGTGCGAGACGTCGACGACCATGCCGAGCCGCTCCATCTCCTCGACGAGCTGGACGCCGAAGGCGGAGAGGCCGCCCTTCGTGCGCGCGTCGCCGACGCCGTCGGCCACCTGGTTGCGGCCGTTCCAGACGAGGCCCATCGCCCGGACGCCGAGCCGGTAGAAGATGCGGAGCCGCGCCAAATCCGTGCCCACAGGCTCCGCGCCTTCGATCGAGAGGATGGCCGCCACGCGTCCGGCGCGGCGGGCGGCCTCGATCTCGGCCGAGGTCCGGCAGAGCTGGATGCCGAGCGGCTGGCGCTCGACCTCGCGGTAGAAGGCGTCGAGCATCTGCAGGAGCCGGGCCAGCGAGCGGTCGGGATGGTAGGCGGGCGGCACGAAGAGAGCGAAGATCTGCACGTCGACCCCGCCTTCCATGAGGCGCGGCAGGTCGACGTGACCTCGGTCGCTCCGTCGACCGAGCTCGCGCTCCCCGTCCGTCCAGGCCATCACCGTGTCGCAGTGGCCGTCGAAGACGACCGCGTCGGCGTGCAACGCGCGCGCGTCCATCGCCTCACCTCTTCCTCGGTGCTTCCCGGCCCTCAGCCGCCCTGGCCGGCGTCCTCCGCGAAGGGCCAGGCGGGGAGCTCCCGCCGCAGCGGCCGGTCCTCGCGCAGGCCGAGTGCGTATTCGGCCTGCAGCACCTCCTGCACCTCCGTCGTGCCCTCGTAGATCACGGCGCCCTTCGCGTTCCGCATGTAGCGCTCGACGGGGAAGTCGCTCGAGAAGCCGTAGGCGCCGTGGATCTGGACGGCGTCGACGGCCGACTCGAAGGCGAGGGTGGTGGCATGCCACTTGGCGAGCGCCACCTCGCGCGTGGCGCGCCGCCCCTGGTTCTTGAGCCAGGCGGCGTAGTACGTCACCCAGCGCGAGGTGTCGCGGGCCCGCACCATCTTCGCGATCATGCGCTGCACGAGCTGGAACTCGCCGATCGGCCGGCCGAAGGCGCGCCGCGTGCGCGCGTAGGCGACGGAGGCCTCGAGGCAGGCCTCGATGAGGCCGACCGAGCCGGCCGCGACGGTGAGCCGGCCGTTGTCGAGCGCCGACATCGCGATCTTGAACCCCTCGCCTTCCTCCCCGAGCCGGTTCTCGACGGGCACGCGCGCATCCGCGAAGTGGAGCGAGCCGGTGTTGCCGGCCCAGACGCCGAGCTTGCCCTCGATCGTCGAGGTCGTGAACCCGGGCGTGCCGCGCTCGACGATGAAGGCCGAGATGCCCTCGTGGCGCGGGGCCTCGGGGTCGGTGCGGGCGAAGACGAGGAAGACGTCGGCGCGGTCGGCGTACGAGATCCACGTCTTCTGCCCGTTCAGCACGTAGCTTCCGCCGTCGCGCCGGGCCGTGGTGCGGAGCCCGGCGACGTCCGACCCGGCGTCCGGCTCGGTGAGGCCGAAGGCGGCGAGGCGCCGGCCGGTGGCGAGGTCGGGGAGGAAGCGCCGTTTCTGCTCCTCGCTCCCCCACTGGAGGAGCGTGAGGGCGTGCAGGGCCACGTGGACGGAGAGGATCTCGCGGTAGGCCGTCTCCGCCTTCTCGATCTCCTCGCACACGAGCGCGAGGGCGACGTAGTCGAGCCCGCTCCCCTCGTACCTGCGCGGGAGACACACGCCGAGAAGCCCCTGCTCCCCCATCTTCCGCGGCAGGTCCTGGGGGAAGTGGCGCTCGCGATCCCAGCGCGCGATGTACGGCCGGATCTCGCGGTCGGCGAACTCCCGCGCGAGCCGCTTCACGGCGAGCTGCTCCTCGGTGAACGAGAAGTCCAAGGCGTCACGCCTCCCGTTCGTGGATGCGCCCGATGGCGAGGGCGCGCCCCGTGGCCCGGTCGACGTCGACGACGACGGCGTCGAACTGGCCGGGCCCGCGCGCCACATCGAAGCGCACCGGCATCTGGGTGAGGAACTTCTGCACGACCCGATCCGCGTCGACGCCGAGGACCGAAAGCCACGGGCCCGTCATGCCGGCGTCGCTGATGTAGGCCGTGCCCCCGGGGAGCACGGCCTCGTCGGCCGTCTGCACGTGCGTGTGCGTCCCGATGACGGCCGAGACGCGGCCGCGCAGATGCCAGGCGAGGGCGATCTTCTCCGAGGTGGCCTCGGCGTGGAAGTCGACGAGGCGGACGGTCACCCTCGGGTGGCGCGCGAGCTCCTCGTCGACCGCCCGGAAGGGGTCGTCGAGCTGCACGCCCAGGAAGACGCGCCCCATGGCGTTCACGACGAGGACGGGCGTGCCGTCCCTGGCCTCGGCGACGAGGCTCCCGCGGCCGGGCGTGCCCGGCGGGAAGTTGAGCGGACGGACCAGGTAGGCGAGCTCGTCGATCGCGGGCAGGATCTCGCGCTTGTCCCAGGCGTGGTTCCCGAGCGTGACGACGTCGGCCCCCGCCTCCCGGAGCTCGGCCGCCACCTCGGGCGTGATGCCGTTTCCGCCCGCCGCGTTCTCGCCGTTCACGACGACGAGCGCCGGCTCGAGCTCGCGCCGCAGCCCCGGCAGGCGCTCCCGGAAGAGCCGTCGCCCGGGGCGGCCGACGACGTCCCCGACGAAGAGGATCCGCGTCGCCGTCACGTGTTGAAGACCAGGACGCGGCCCTCCTCGCGGAAGGCGATCAGCCGCTGCGGCTCGCTCGTCGCGCGCAGATCGTCGAGGAGCGTCTCGATGATCTCCTCGTGCTGCGTCCGCTCCTCCTCCTCGGCCGGCTCCTCGCCTTCGACGACGAGGCCGCCCTCGAGGCCGTCCTTGAGGAGCGCGATGACCATCGAGATCTCGGGCAGGGTGAGGCTTTCGACGTCGCGCTCGAACTCGACGACCGTGAGCCCGTGCATCACCTCGTGCCGCAGGCGCAGGTGCCGCCAGTCGATGTCCTCGAGCAGCGTGTAGGCGTCGACGCTCTCCTCGATGCGCCGCTCGAGCGCGCGGAAGGCGGCGGGCGCGACGGGCTTCGGGCAGAGGAACGTGAAGCGCATGACGTGGCGCTCCGGGTCGTAGTGCAGGGAGGTCACCTCGGGGTAGCGCGTGAGCATGGAGATGAACAGGTTCACGCTGCCCGACGAGCGGCCGTCGAACGTCGTCGCCATCTGCCCGATCGCCCCCTAGCGAGCGTACTCCACCGCGCGCGTCTCGCGGATGACGGTCACCTTGATCTGGCCGGGGTACTGGACCTCCTTCTCGATGCGCTTGACGACCGCCTTGGCCACGCGGAAGGCCTCGAGGTCGTCGACGCGGTCGGGGTGGACGATGATGCGCACTTCGCGCCCGGCCTGGATGGCGTAGGCCTTGGCCACGCCTTCGAACGAGTCGGCGATCTGCTCGAGCTGCGTGAGCCGCTTGATGTAGTTCTCGAGCGACTCGCGCCGCGCGCCCGGGCGGGCGGCCGAGAGGGCGTCCGCGGCGGCGACGAGCACGGCCTCGACCGACTTGGCCTCGAAGTCGCCGTGGTGCGTGCTCATCGCGTGCACGACGGCCTCGCTCTCGCCGTACTTGCGGAGGAGCTCCATGCCGATCTGGACGTGCGTGCCCTCCATCTCGTGGTCGGCGGCCTTGCCGACGTCGTGGAGCAGCCCGGCCCGCCGCGCCACCTCGACGTTGGCCTCGAGCTCCCCGGCCATGAGCGCGGCCAGGTGGGCGACCTCGACCGAGTGGCGCAGGACGTTCTGGCCGTAGCTCGTGCGGAACTTGAGCTTGCCGAGGAGCCGGACCAGCTCGGGGTGCAGCCCGTGGACGCGCGCGTCGTAGCAGGCCTGCTCGCCCGCCTCGCGCACGATGTTGTCGATCTCCTTTTCGGTCTTCTGGTACATCTCCTCGATGCGGGCCGGGTGGATGCGCCCGTCCGCGATGAGCTTCTCGAGCGTCTGGCGCGCGACCTCGCGCCGGATCGGCTCGAAGCCCGAGATGACGACCGTGTCCGGCGTGTCGTCGATGATGAGGTCGACGCCCGTGAGCGCCTCGAAGGCGCGGATGTTGCGGCCTTCGCGGCCGATGATGCGCCCCTTCATGTCATCGCTGGGCAGGTGCACGACGGTGACCGACATCTCGGCCACCTGGTCGGCCGCGCAGCGCTGGATCGCCTGCGCGATGATCTCCTTCGCCTGGCGCTCGGCCGTCTGGCGCGCCTGGGCCTCGATCTCGCGCGCCAGCTGAGCCGCCTCGCGCTCGGCCTCCTCGCGCACGCTGGCGAGGATGACGTTCTTCGCCTCCTCGCGCGTCAGGCCCGAGATGCGCTCGAGCTCCTTCACCTGCCGGTCGCGCGCCTCCTCGGCCGCGGCCCGCACGCGCTCGAGCTCCTCCTCGCGGCGGCGGTACTGCTCCTCGCGCCGCTCCAGCTGCTCGAGCTTGCGGTCGAGCTGCTCCTCCTTCTGCGCGAGCCGGCGCTCCTGACGCTGGAGCTCGGCGCGCCGCTCGCGCAGCTCCTCCTGGGCCTCTGCGCGCAGCCGGTGCGACTCCTCCTTGGCCGCGAGGCTCGCCTCGCGCTTCAAGGCCTCGGCCTCGTGGCGCGCCTCTTCGAGGATGCGCCGGCTCTGGTCGCGGGCGGAGCCGACCTTGGCCTCGTAGGTGAACGCGCGCACGGCCATGCCGGCCGCGACCCCGACGGCGAGCGCGCCGAGCGCCAGGCCGAGGGCGGCCGTCCCGGAAAGCAGCATGAATCGGGTCACCCCCAGGCGGAACCGCGGCGCCTGGGACGAGGCGCGGATCCGTAGCCGTCACGCGCGGGCGTCCGGTCGACCTGAGTCCCCTGCGCTTCCAGGTTCCACTTGTCGTTCGCCGCGGGCGTCACATCGCCTTGCGGAAGCGGACCTGGTCGTACTCGTTCTCGTCGTCCGGGACGAGCGTCACCGGCCGGTATCCGAGTTTCAGGTAGAACTCGATGGCCGGCGCGTCCCGGAGCCCGGTCTCCAGCACGACCTCGCGGGCCCCTTTCGCCTTGGCCGCCTTCTCGGCGGCCGTCATGAGCGAACGGCCGACGGCCAGGTGGGCGTAGGCGGGCAGCACCGAGACGTGCGACACGGTCGCGGTCGAGCCGTCGACCGTGAGGCGCAGAGCCCCGATGACCTCGTCTCCCTGCCGGGCGACGAGCACCTTTCCCTCTGCGATCGCGGCCTCCACCTCCGCCCTACCCTCCTGCAGCTCGGGAAGGGGGATGCGGTACCGCTTCTGGTTCTCTCGGAACGCCTCGTGCTGTACAGCCAAGATTTCGTCCGCCTGTTCCGGGCGCGCCGGTTCGACGGTCCACAACGCTTGCGTCCCCCGCTTCCGGCGGTCCGGCCGTTCGTCGGGCGACCAGAATCGCCGACGCGGCTGCATCCATATTAGCAGAGTCGCGCCCGGGCCAAGCCGGACGCGCCGGCAGGCCGATGCGGGCGCCGGCGCCGACGGGACGGCCTTCGGGCGCGGCCTTTCGGCTGGGCGCAGGGGGTCAGCGGCCGGGCCACTCGGGGCGGCGCCGTTCGAAGAAGGCGGCGATGCCCTCGCGAGCGTCGTCGGAGCCCGCAAGGAGCGCTGAGAACTCGCGCAGCACAAGAAGCGCCTCGCGATAGGCGAGGCCGTCCGTCGCGTAGAGGGCCGCCTTGCCCGTGGCGAGGGCGAGAGGGCTTTGGCGCAGAAGGCGCCCGACGAGCTCGGAGACGGCGTCGTCGAGCTCCTCCTTTGGCACAGCCCGCGTGACGAGGCCGATCCGGGCCGCCTCGCGCCCGTCGATGCGGCGGCCCGTCGTCATGAGCTCCCAAGCGGCGCGCCGGCCGACGGCCCGCACGAGCGGCGCCATGACGACCATCGGGAAGAGGCCGATCCCGGCCTCCGGCAGGGCGAAGACGGCGTCGAGGGCCGCGACGGCGTGGTCGGCCCCGGCGACGAGGCCGAGCCCCCCCGCCAAGGCGTATCCGCGCACGGCGGCTACGACGGGCTGAGGCGTGCTGGCCATGGCTTCGAGGACGTCCGCGACCCCCGCGAAGTAGGCGCGACGCTCAAGGACGCTCTGCGCCCCCGCCACCTCCTTGAGGTCGGCGCCGGCGCAGAAGGCCTCCTCGCCCTCGCCCGAGAGGACGACGACGCGCACGTCGTCCCGTCGGGCGATGTCGAGGAACGCCTCCTTGAGCCCGGCGAGCGTCGCGCGGTCGAGGGCGTTCCGCACCTCGGGCCGGGCGATCGTGACGCGCGCCACCTCCCCGAGCGAGACGCGCAACCCGGGCGCTCGGCCTTCCCTCATGAGGCCGTCGCCTCGCCGCGCCACCAAAGCCGGCCGGCGCGGGCGAGGTGGCTGGGAAGCTCGTGGCCGACCCGCCCTCCCAGCCAGCGCGCCACCGCGACGAGCCGGTCGAGGTCGACGCCCGTCGCGGCGCCGATCCCTTCGAAGAGGTAGACGAGGTCCTCGGTCGCCACGTTGCCGGCGGCCCCCGGCGCGTAGGGGCAGCCGCCCAGCCCGCCGACGCTGGCGTCGAAGGCGCGCACGCCGAGGCGGTAACCCACCAAGGCGTTCGCCGCCGCCATGCCGCGCGTGTCGTGGAAGTGGAGGGCGATGCGCGAGAGGTCGAGGCGCGTGGCCACGGCCGCGAGCACCTCCTCGACCTCGCGCGGCGTCGCGGCGCCGATCGTGTCGCCGAGGCTCACCTCGTCGTAGCCCAAAGAGACGAGCGCCTCGGCGAGCTCGGCCACCCTCTCGGGCGGGACGGGCCCGGCGTAGGGACAGCCGAAGGACGTCGAGAGGTAGGCGCGAAGGCGCGGCCGCCCCTCGCCCGGAGGCGCGCCGGCCGACGCCGCCTCCGCGAGCGCGCGCGCCAGAAGGAGGCTCTCCGCGACCGTCCGGTTGACGTTCCGGCGGTTGTGGGCCTCGCTCGCCGACATGAAGAAGGCGAAGGCGCGGTAGCCTGCCGCCTTCGCCCGCGCGAGCCCCTTCTCGTTCGGCACGAGGGCCCAATAGGCGATCCCCGGCCGCCGCATGATCCGGCGCGAGACCTCCTCGGCGTCCTGGAGGTTGGGGATCCGGTCGGGCCGGACGAACGAGGTGACCTCGATCTCGGAGAGGCCCGTCTCCGCGAGCTTCTCGACGAGCTCGACCTTCTCGTCCGTCGAGAGGCCGACGGGCTCGTTCTGGAGCCCGTCGCGCGGGCCGACCTCGACGATGCGCACATCCCTCCGCGTCGCGGTCACACCGGCGGCACCCCGCGCTGGACGCGTTCGCGGCGGTCGGGCCGGAAGCCGGACGCCAGAAGGCGCCTTGCGATCTCGTCCCGCAGCCGCTCGGGCTCCACGATCTCGTCGACGACGAGCTCCGCCGCCAGTCGGACGACGTCGATGTCGCGCCGGTACTCGGCCCGCAGCCGTTCCACCTCGGCCGCGCGCTCCTCGTCTCCCAGGGCGGCGAGGCGGTTGTAGTAGACGGCGTTCACGGCCGCCTCGGGGCCCATGACGGCGATCTCGGCCGTGGGAAGAGCGAGGGTCGCCTCGGGATCGAAGGCCGGCCCGGCCATCGCGTAGAGCCCGGCGCCGTACGCCTTGCGGAGGATCACGCTCACCTTCGGCACGGTCGCCTGGGAGACGGCCGTGATGAGCTTCGCCCCGTGGCGGATGATGCCGGCCCGCTCCACCTTGCTCCCGATCATGAAGCCCGGAACGTCGGCGAGGAAGACGATCGGGAGGTTGAAGGCGTCGCAGAGCCAGATGAAGCGGGCGGCCTTGTCGGCCGAGTCGACGAAGAGCACCCCGCCCTTCACCTTCGGCTGGTTGGCGACGATCCCCACGGCCCGGCCGGCGATGCGGGCGAGCCCGACCACGACCTCGGGCGCGAACAGCTCCTTGATCTCGAGGAAGGAGCCCTCGTCGACGATCGCGCGGATCGCGTCCTTCGCGTCGAAGGGCCGGTTGGGGTCGGTCGGGACGACCTCGGCGAGCCCCGGTCCGGGAGCAGGGTCGACGGGCGGCCGGTCCTCGGGCGCCTCGTCGCACGAGCTCGGCATGTACGAGAGATAGCGGCGCGCCCAGGCGATCGCGCTCGGCTCGTCGGGGACGAGGACGTCGCCGCATCCCGAGACGGTGCAGTGCATGCGCGCGCCGCCCATGTCCTCGAGCGAGACCTTCTCGCCGATCACCATCTCGGCCATGCGCGGCGAGCCGAGGTACATGCTGGCGTTCCCCTCGACCATGACGACGACGTCGCAGAAGGCGGGGATGTAGGCGCCTCCGGCCGCCGACGGCCCGAAGAGGAGGCAGACCTGCGGCACGACGCCCGAGAGGCGCACCTGGTGGAAGAAGATGCGGCCCGCGCCGCGTCGGCCGGGGAACATCTCGACCTGGTCGGTGATGCGCGCGCCCGCGCTGTCGACGAGGTAGACGAGCGGGATCCGCGCCCGCATGGCGCGCTCCTGGATGCGCAGGATCTTCTCGACCGTGCGCCGGCCCCAGGAGCCGGCCTTCACGGTCGAGTCGTTGGCCATGACGGCGACCGGTCGGCCGTGGATGCGGCCCGTGCCCGTCACGACCCCGTCGGCCGGGAGCTCCGGGTCGAGCGCGTTCGCGAAGAGCCCGTCCTCCTCGAAGGGGCTGTCGGGGTCGAGAAGCAGCCGGATGCGCTCGCGGGCGAAGAGCTTCCCGCGCTCGGCGTTGCGCTCGTGGTAGCGCGGCTCGCCGCCCCGGAGGACGCGCGCGCGCACGAGGGCCGCCTTCGCCTTGCCGGAAGGGAGCTCGCGCGCGTCACTCATAGCGCAGGAGGGGCTCCCCCTCGTCGACGAACGAGCCCGGCTCGGCGAGGAGTTCCGTCACGCGGCCGGGCTCGGGCGCGAGGACGGGGATCTGCATCTTCATCGACTCGAAGGTCGCCACCTCCTCGCCCGCCTCGAACGACTCGCCGACCGACTTCGCGAACGACACGAGGATGCCCGCCATCTCGGCCCGGATCTCCTTCAACGGCGTCCCCTTCCTCTACTGACACTCGGCGGCTCGACCCGCGCCGGCCCCAGGGCGGCGGCACCCTCGCATCGCTTCTCGCGCGGGCGGCCCGACCCCTGCCCTCCCGGCTCACAGCCCGAGCTCGCGGGCGATCACGAGCTTCTGGATCTCGGACGTCCCCTCCCCGATCGTCATGAGCTTCGCGTCGCGGTAGAAGCGTTCGGCCGGGTAGTCCTTGGTGTAGCCGGCGCCGCCCAGGATCTGGACGGCCGCGTCGGCCGCCTCGACGGCCAGCTCGGAGGCGAGGAGCTTCGCGATCGCCGCCTCCTTCTTGTACGGCCGGCCGCGGTCGCGCAGCCACGCCGCCCGCCAGACGGCGAGCCGGGCCGCCTCGAGCCGGGCCTCGAGCTCGGCCAGGCGGAACTGGACGGCTTGGAAGCGCGAGATCGGCCGGCCGAACTGGCGGCGCTGCGTCGCGTAGTCGCGGGCGAGCTCCAGCGCGCCCCGCGCGATCCCGACCGAGAGCGCGCCGATGCCGACCCGCCCGCCGTCGAGGGCGTCGAGGAAGATGGCGAAGCCGCGCCCCTCCTCGCCGAGCAGGTGGTCGGCGGGGACGCGCGTCTCCTCGAAGAGGACCTCGCGCGTGTCGGAGCTGTAGAGGCCCAGCTTCTCGAAGGCGCGGCCGACCCGGAAGCCCCGCTCCCCGCGCGGCACAAGCAAGGCGCTGATGCCGCGGCTCCCCTCCCCCTCGGAGGTGCGCGCGGCTACGACCATCACGCCGGCGTAGGCGGCGTTCGTGATGAAGACCTTGCGGCCGTCGATGACCCATTCGCCGTTCTCGAGCCGCGCGCGCGTCTCGGTGCCCGCGGCGTCCGAGCCGGCGTTCGGCTCCGTGAGCCCGAAGGCGCCCAGGTACTCCCCCCGCGCGAGCGGCACGAGGTAGCGCCGCTTCTGCTCCTCCGTGCCGAAGCGGAAGATCGGCGTGGCCGCGAGCGAGATGTGGGCTGCGAGGGTGAGGGCGAGCGAGGCGTCGGCCTTCGCGATCTCCTCGATCGCGAGGGCGACCGCAAGCGTGTCGCCGCCCGCACCGCCGTACTCCTCGGGAAACGGCAGCCCCCAGAGGCCGAGCTCTGCCATCTCGGGGACGAGCTCCTCCGGGAAGCGGGCCTTTCGGTCTCGTTCCGCCGCCCCCGGCGCGACCCGGCGGTCGACGAAGTCGGCGACGGCCTCGCGCAGGAGGCGGTGCTCTTCCGAGAGGTCGAAGTCCAAGCGCTCACCCCAGGGGATTGTAGGACGGATCCCCACTTGGCGGGATGGGCGTTCGCAGCATCGCTGCCGCGAGACGCCAGAGTCTGGCGTACGTGCCTCCCTGCTTGAGGAGCTCTTCGTGCGTCCCCTGCTCCACGAGGCGCCCGGAGGCCATGACGAGGATGAGGTCGGCGACGCGCACGGCGGGCAGCCGGTGCGAGATGACGACCGTGACCGTGCCCGCCTGCCTCTCCTCCGGGCGCGTTGCAGCGTACGTGGCCACGAGCCGGGCCTCCGCCAGAGGGTCGATCGCCGACGTGGGTTCGTCGAAGACGCGCAGAAGGGGGGCCGCGCGGACGAGGCCGCGCGCGACGGCGAGCTTCTGCCACTGGCCTTGCGAGAGGTCCACGCCGCCCCACGCCGTGCCGAGCTGGCCCTCAAGCCCGCCGGGGACGGCCGACACGACGGAAGAGGCGTCCGCCCGTTCGATCGCCGCGAGGACCGCGTCGCGGTCTTCTACACGCCCGATGTCGCCGAGCCCGGTCGCCTCCCTCAAGCGCAGCTCCGGACGGAGGAAGTCCTCGAAGACGACCGTGCAACGGGCGCGCCACTCGGCCGTGTCGAGGTGCCAGAGGTCGATCCCGTCCACGAGAACGCTGCCGGCCTCCGGGCGGTAGAGGCCAAGGAGGATCTTCCCGAGCGTCGTCTTGCCCGAGCCGTTTTCGCCGACGACGGCGATGACCCGCCCGGCCGGAAGGCGCGCCCACACGTCGCGGAGGGCGGGCTCCGCCGCCCCCGGGTAGCGGAACGTCACGCCGCGGAGCTCGATCCCTTCGCGGAGCTGCCGTGGAGCGGGCCGCGCACCGCCCTTCGCCGCGGGGCTTCGAGCCCGATACTCCTCCAACCAGCGAAGATCGGCGGCGAAGTCGAAGGCCGAGGCGATGACCGGAATCATCGACGCGAAGCCCTGCACGTAGCCCACCGCCGTGACCGACACGAAGACGACCATCGCCACGTCCCCGGGGCTCACGGCACCCGCGCGGGCGCTCGTCAGGAGCGACCAGAGGACGGTCGCGAATCCGAGTGCGAAGACAAGCCAACCGCCGATTTCGACGCACGCGGCGACCCAGCGGCTCCGCTCGCGCATCCGTCCCGCACGCGTCGCGGCATCGGAGTATCGCGAGCGCAGCTCCTCGGCGAGCCGGAAGGTTCGGATCTCGCGTGCGAAGCCGGGCCTGGCCACGGCTTCGAGGAGGTGCAGGGCGAGGCGCTCGGGCTCGGCGGCGCGGAGGGCCGCGGCGCGCACCTGGCGGAGGGCGACGAAGTGCCCCATGGCCGGGGCGAGGCCGAACGCTAGCACCGCAAGGAGCGCAGGCTTCACCGAGGCGAGCAGCACGGCCGCGACCAGGGTCTGAAGTGCGCGCCCGAGGGCGAAGACGAGGCCGGCGATGGCGTTGCCCGTCGCGTCGCGGCGCTGCCGCAGGACCTCGATCCGATCGGCGACCTCCGGGTCGTCGAGCGCGTCGAGCGTGGGGATGCCGCCGACGAGCCGGGCGACGTGCTCCTCGAAGCCGAGTCGGACGCGTTCCTCCACCGTCTCGCGCACGTGAGCCCCGACGCCGCCCACAAGCCAACTGGCCGAGTAGAGGCCGGCCATGAGGAGCGCGTGGACCGCGGCCTTGCCGGACCCGGCTGCGAGATCGTCGGCGACGAGCTTCAGGCCGAGCCCGATCATCGAGAGGAGGGCAAGGCCGGCCGGCTCCGCCAGGAGACTCACGAGGAATAGACCGCCGGACCAGCGGAGCCCGATGCGGGCGAGCGCGCCGAAGGACGAGGCCGCGCGCGCGAGTCGCCACCCAAGAGACGTCACGTGCCCTCCCCCCGCAGGGCGCCGGCCTGAGTCGAGTAGAGGCGCCAGAAGGGGCCGCGACGGGCGAGGAGTTCGTCATACCTGCCCGACTCCACCACGCGACCGCCCTCCAGGACGACCACGCGATCGACGAGGCGCGTCGCGGCGAGTCGGTGCGAGACCACGATCGTCGAAAGTCCCCGGGTTACGTCGAGGAAGCGGGCGTAGAGTTCGGCTTCGGAACGGAGGTCGAGGCTCGCCGCCGGCTCGTCGAGGACCAGGATGCGCGCGCCTCCCGCCACGGCCGCGAGCGCGCGCGCAAGCGCGACCCGCTGCCACTCGCCGGCTGAGAGCTGGACTCCGCCGCGGAACCGCGGCGACAGCACGGTATCGAGACCCAAGGGCAGCCGCCGCGCGAGCTCGAGGGCCCCGGCCCGATCGAGAACTTCCTCCATCGCCTCCACCTGTTCGCGAAGCGCCAGGTGGCCGAAGGCGACGTTCTCTCGGAGCGGCAGCTCCCACCGCGCGAAGTCCTGGAACAGCACGGCGACCGTCCGCCGCCACTCCTGCGGGTCGATGGAGGCCAAGTCGCGGCCGTCCACCGTGATGCGACCCCGCGTCGGCCGGTGAAGGCGCAGGAGCAGCTTGACGAGCGTCGTCTTCCCCGAGCCGTTCACCCCGACGAGGGCCAGCGACTCCCCCGGCGCAAGGCGGAGGTCGAGGTCGTGCACGGCGTCTCGCGCCGCCCCGGGGTAGCGGAAGGCGACGCCCTCGAACGCGACGGCGGGGGGAGAGACGGGTGGCGGGGCGGCAGCCGGTGGCCTCGACGCTTCCCGGGTATGCGGGAATTCTGCCGCCACCGTGCGCACCCGTACGATCGCGCCCATGGCCCAGCCGAGCTCGTATTCGGCGTTCGGGTCGCCTGCCAGGCCTTCGGCCGCCATCCAGGCGGCCTGCAGGCAGGTGACCGCCTCCCCTGCCGTGAAGGACCCGCGCAGAGCGGCGGCGGCGACCCACACCGCCAGCACGCCAAAGGACGCCCACTCGGCGGCCGCCACCCCGACCAGCATCCGCCCGAGACGCGGGCGCGCGGCGGCGATCTCCCTCAGGCCGACCTCTGCGTGCCAGCGATAGCGCTCGAGCACCCACTCGAGGAAGCCGAAGACGCGAAGTTCCCCGGGGCAGGTGGGGCGGAGCACGAAGTCTCGCAAGTACGTGGCCCGCTGAAGGTCGGGTCCCAGGCGCAGAAGCCCGGCCGTGAACGAGGCGACGCGCCGCGAGAGCCAGAGCCGCGCGTAGAGAGCGGCGGCGGCGAGCAGCATGGGCGCCCACCAGGCAAACCCAGCCAGCAGAATGGCCGCCGCGATCCCCCGCGAGAGGCTGCCCGCCGCCTGGTGAAGCGCTCGCACCGCGTAGCCCGGCAGCGCTTGGGCGACATCCTCCACGGCCTGCGCGATCCTGGCTCGAGAGGCGGCGTCCTCGAGGTGTTCTACGCCCTCGGGTCGGTTCACCGCGTCCATGAGGTCC